>SECN01000766.1 GCA_004173515.1 Myxococcaceae bacterium
GGCAAGAACATCATCGGCTTCGGCCTCGCGCAGGAGCTGTACTTCGGCAACGCCGCGCCGCTGGAGATTGAGCTGGGCGAGAACGGCAACGACTTCAAGCGCGACCGCAAGACGCTGCGCGGGGTGCAGGAAGGCGACTGGCAGGTGCGCCGTCCGAAGGCCTTCTCCATCCGCACGGGCGTCACCTACTAGCTCGCGTCCCCGCCCTCCCCTTCCCTCCCCTTCCCTCTCTTCCTGGAGTCCTTCCATGCATCCCTCGCTCGCCAACATCGGCGCGTACATCAAGACGAACACCCTGGCCCTCGCACCGGCCGCGCGCGCCGCCGGCACCACGCAGGGGCCCATCATCGACGTCCCGCCCTTCCGCTCGGCGGTGCTCGCCGTCGCGGTGGGCGCCGCCACCGGCGCGCCCACCACCATCAGCGCCGCCTTCACCCTGGAGTCCCGTGGCAGTACGGCGGGCGCGGAGGGTGCGCCGGGCGCCTGGGCCCCGGTGGTGGACCGCGATGGCCAGACGCTGTCTGTCGTCGCCGACGCGGTTGACGGCGCCGTGGAGCTGGACGTGGACCTGTCCTTCCTGGGCGATGACCACGACCAGGTGCGCGTGAAGCAGGTGCTTGCCTTCACCGGCGGCTCCTCGCCCACGCTCGCCACCGGCGCCGTGCTGGTGCTCGGCGGCTCCAACCGTCTCCCCGTGTAGCGGCGGACACGCCCTCCCCCTCCGTGCCTGCCCGGGCCGGGGCGGCCCCGCGCCGCCCCGGCCCTCTTTCTTCCCGAGGTGCCCATGCCCGCCGTCGAGGACCTGCTCACCGCCGCGCAGTTGCCCGCCACCGTGCGCGACGCGGCCGAGCCCGAGCGTCTGCCACTGCTCATCACCGCCGCCTCCCTCACCCTGGCCGGGCACGTGGGCTACCCGCTGCACCGCCGCACAGCCGTGGTGGAGTCCGTGGCCAGCCAGGGCGGGCGCTACCTCTGGCTGCGTGCCGGCGGCGTGCGCCAGGTGCTGCGCGTGGAGGTGCGCGGCGTGGAGCTGCCCGCCACCGCGTACGCGTTGGAGTCCGCCCTCATGGGGCGCGTGGTGTCGCGCGGGGAGGCGTGGCCCTTCACCGGCCGCTGGTCTCCCGGCGTGTCCACCACGCCGCTCCACATGGAGGACACCGGGGAGCTGCTCGTCACCTACGACGCCGGCTGGGTGACGCCCGGGCAGGCCGCCTTGAACGGCACGCTGGTGGTGGACCTGCCGGCGGACCTGCAACTGGCTGCGCAGATGGTGGTGGGCGCGCTGGTGCACGGGGACGGCGCCGAGGAGGCCGTCTCCGAGTCCATCGGCGGCACGTCCCTGACGCGCGCCACGGACGAGGACGGGCAACTGCCCGCGGTGCCCGCCCGCGCGCGGCGCCTCGTCGCCCGGTACTGCCGGCCGCGCCACGGGGCGGGACCGTGAGCCTCCTGGGCCACCGCTTCCGCCAGCGCTTCGGCCTGGCCCGGCTGCTGTCCGCCGATGCTGGCGGCATCGAGGAACACGCCGAGCCCACCGTGCACGCCTGCCGCTTCGAGGGCAGCACGAAGCGCCTCGTCGCCCCGGACGGCACCGACGCCACGTCCGAGGCCGTGCTCTTCACCGCAGTGAAGGTGGAGCCCGGGGACCTCCTCTGGCTGCCAGGCACCACCCCGGGCGACGTCAACACCCAGCGCCGGCCGCTGCGCGTCACCCCGTGCGTCAACATCCGTGGGGGCCTGGACCACTACGAGGTGTACGTCTGATGGGTGCCACGCTGAAGGACGTGGAGCTCCACGTGGCCCAGTTGCTGGAGGGCGCGGGCCTGGGCGTCTCCATGACGGCGACGCCGCCGAGCCTCTACTTCCGCGCGTGGCCGGTGGCGGCGCCGCCCCTCATGGTGGCGGTGCGCGAGGTGAGCGGCGACGCGCCCGAGGACTACATGGGCACGGGCCGCAGCTACCTCCAGCCGGACGTGCAGGTGG
>SECN01000767.1 GCA_004173515.1 Myxococcaceae bacterium
CTTCCACTTCGCCCAGCTCGATGCGGAAGCCGCGCAGCTTCACCTGGTTGTCATCACGGCCCAGGAACTCCAGGGAGCCGTCGTCGCGCCAGCGTGCCTTGTCACCGGTGCGGTAGAGCCGCGCACCGAGGCCGAAGGGATTGGGGATGAAGCGCTCGGCGGTGAGGTCCGCGCGGCCCAGGTAGCCCCAGGCCAGCCCGTCGCCTCCGGCATACAACTCGCCGGGCACGCCCACGGGGACGGGCCGCAGGGTGGAGTCCAGGACGTAGGCCTGGGTCCCGGAGATGGGGCGTCCGATGGGGACGGAGGCGCCGAAGGAGGAGGAGGCCCCCATGCGGTGGCAGGCGGTGAAAGTGGTGTTCTCGGTGGGGCCGTAGCCGTTGACGAGCATCGCGCCGGGGGTAAGGCGCGAGAGGTGCTCGCGCACGCGCGCGGCGGGCAGGGCGTCACCTCCGGCCAGCACCTGGCGCACGGAGGCGAGGGCGGAGGGCTGGCGCGCGGCCATCTGCTCGAAGAGGGCCGCCGTCAGCCAGAGGGTGGTGATGCGGTGGCGCACCAACGCCGCGCCCAGCGCTTCGAGTGTCGGAGCCTGAGGGGGGAAGAGGACGAGGCGCGCGCCATGCAGCAGCGCGCCCCAGATCTCCAGCGTGGAGGCATCGAAGGAGATGGGGGCCAGCTGCAACCACACCTCCTCCGGCCCGAAGTGGATGAAGGCGCCGCCGAGGACGAGGCGGGTGATGCCGCGGTGGGGGATGGCCACGGCCTTGGGCTGGCCGGTGGAGCCCGAGGTGAACATGACGTAGGCGAGGCTGTCGGCGCGGGAGAGAGACGCGGGCGCGGCCGTGGGATGGCGCGCCACGCGTTGCCAGTCGGAGTCGAGACAGACCACCAGGGGGACGTCGGTGGGCAGCGCGTCGGCGAGCGCCTGCTGGGTGACGAGGACGGAGACGCCCGTCTGGCCGAGCATGAAGTCCAGCCGCTCCGCGGGGTAGGCCGGGTCGAGGGGCACGAAGGCAGCGCCAGCCTTGAGGATGCCCAGCAGGCCCACGGGCAGCTCCAGGCCGCGCTGCAGACAGAGGGCGACGCGGGAGCCCGGAGAAACACCGAGGGTGCGCAGGTGATGGGCGAGCTGGTTGGAGCGCTCGTCGAGCTGGCGATAGGTGAGCGTGCCGGCTTCGGACTCGACGGCGATGGCGTCCGGCGTTCGCGCGGCCTGGGCGGTGAAGCACTCGGGGACGCTTGCCTCGCGGGGGTAGGTGGAGGCGGTCTGGTTCCACTGCACCAGCACCTCCTGGCGCGCGGCTTCGGACAGCAGAGAGAGGGCGTCGGTGCGCGAGTCGGGCGAGGCGAGCGCCGCGCCCACGAGCGTCTGGAAGTGCGTCACCATCCGCGCGGCGGTGGAGGCCTCGAAGAGGTCGGTGTTGTATTCGAGGAGGCCTCCGAAGCCGTCCGGCGTGTCGCTGAGGATGAGCGCCAGGTCGAAGCGGGCCACGTGGCCTTGGGTCTCGACTGGACGGAAGGAGAGGCCCGGAAGCGACAGCTCCGACAGCGGCGTGTTCTGCAGCGTGAAGGAGACCTGGAAGAGGGGGGAGCGGCTCAGGTCCCGTTGGGGCTGCAGCGCCTCGACGAGCTTCTCGAAGGGCACGTCCTGGTGCTCGTAGGCGCTCAGGGTGGTCCGCCGCACCTGCGACAGCAGCTCCCGGAAGTCGCCACGAGGGGAGATGCGGGAGCGCAGGGCGAGGGTGTTGACGAAGAAGCCGATGAGGCCTTCGAGCTCGGCGACACGACGGCCGGCGATAGGGGAGCCGACGGTGATGTCGTCCTGGCTCGAGTAGCGCGAGAGCAGCAGCTGCCACGCGGCCAGCAGGGCCATGAAGGGGGTGGCGCCCTCCGCCTGGCTGAAGGCCTTGAGTGCGTCGGACGTCGAGCGCGACAGCTTCACGGGCGTGGTGGCGCCCCGGAAGGATTGGACGGCGGGACG
>SECN01000285.1 GCA_004173515.1 Myxococcaceae bacterium
ATCTTGCGCAGCTTGTTGGCGTGCAGGTCCACCGCCACCACGTCGTGCGTCTCCGCCTGGTGACAGGCCTTGCCGCCCGGCGCGGCGCACGCGTCCAGCACGCGCGCGGACTCCGGAATCTGGCCGTAGACGCCCACGAGCTGCGCGGCCTCGTCCTGCACCTGCCACAGCCCTTCGGCGTAGCCGTACAGGTCCTCCACCTTCCCCACGGGCGGCAGGATGATGCCCACGGGCGAAGCCTCCGTGGGGCGCGCGTCCACGCCCACGTCCTTGAACTGGGCGAGCAGCGCGTCGCGCGTCACCTTGGACGTGTTGGCGCGCACCACCACGGCGGGCGGCAGGTTGTTGGCCACGAGCATGGCCTCGGCGCGCTCGCGGCCGAACTGGCGGATCCACCGCTCCACCAGCCAGCGCGGGTGGCTTTCGCGCACGGACAGGTACTCCACCGCGTCCTTCTGGGACGGCAGCGGCGCGGAGGGCAGTTCCGAAAGCTTGCGCAGGATGGCGTTGGTGAAGCCCGCCGCGCGCGCGAGCCCCACGTCCTTCAAGGCCTGCACCGTCTCCGCCACGGCGGCCCGCGCGGGCACGCGGGTGTGGAAGAGCTGGTAGGCGCCGACGCGCAGCGCGGCCAGCACCTTGTCCTCCAGCGCGTCCAGCTTGCGGTCCGCGAAGCGGGTGATGGCGTAGTCCAGCGCCATCTGCCGGCGGGTGGCCCCGTAGGTCAGCTCCGTGACGAGCGACGCATCGCGAGGGTCCTTGGGCGGGTGTTCCGACAGCGCCGTGTCCAGCACGACGTTGAGGTAGGCGTCCGTGGCGCGCACGCGCGCGAGGATGTTGATGGCGAGGGTACGGGCGTTCATCCTTCTTCCAGCCGGGTCATCAAATCCACCAGTTGCTCGTCCGACATCCGCGTCGCGGGCAGATGGGACAGGGTGAGGCTCTGGAGACTGTCCTCCAGGAGGTCGCGGTGGCCACTCTCCGCGGGTTCGCCACGCTGGACCTGCTGATACTTCGCGCGTGCCCAGGTGGCCAGCTCCGCATCACTCAGCCTTCCGGCCAGCCGGTCCGCGATCTTCTGGCGCACCAGCGCCCGGGTGAGCAGGTCCGACGCGGGCGTGGCACCCGCCTTCGCCGCGCGGCCCAGCGTCTTGCCCGCCTTGCCCTCCGTCTTCGCGTCGGAGGACGTCGTGGACTTGCGGCCCAGCGTCTTCAAATGGCCGCCCGCCTCCACCGTGCGCGCCAGCGAGCGTGAGGGCGAGGTCAGCGGCGTGGGGTCCGGCGCGCCGCCCTTGAGCGGGTGCACCCGGCCCACCAGCTTGGGCGTCGGGCGGGTCGTGCCCTCCGTCTGCGCGCCCTTGCCCTTGCGCCGGCCCAGCGTCTTCACCGGGCCCGGGATGGCGGGGTTGAAGATGCCGCTCGCGAAGGTCTCCAGCGCCTGGAGGTAGGGGTCGAAGCCGTGCAGCCCCAGCACCTGCATCGCGCACGCCTCCGCGACGATGGACTCGCGCGCGGGGGGCTTGAGCAGCACCTCGATGGCGGGCAGGCCCACCGCCTCCAGGGCTTCCTTCAGCGCGTAGGACGTGAAGTAGCCCGCCGGGTTGATGACGATGCCCTCCACGCTCTTGCGCTCGGCGTGCAGCGTGTCGATGAGGACGCCCTCGTGGTTGGACTGGACGATCTTCAGCTCCAGGCCCAACGCCTTCGCCTTCTCGCGCAGGGCCGCGTCGAGGTCCGACAGGCGGCCGCCCGCGATGTCCTCGAGCTCGCCCAGGAGGTTGAGATTCGGTCCGTGCAACACCAGCAGCTTCATGCCCATCGATGGAGACTCCCTAGGCTTCGATGATTCCATGCGGCGCTCGGGAGCGCTCTCAGGACGAGAACGGCTGACTGCCCGGTTGCAGCTTGTGGCCGGAGAGGAAGTCGGCCGCGCGCATCACCCGCTTGCCCTCAGGCTGGACGTCCAGGAAGACGACCGAGCCCTCGCCGCACGCCACCTCCAGGCCCTCCAGCCCCGCGGACAACACCGTGCCGGGCGCGCCCTTTCCCGCCGCGGGCCGCATGCGGTGCACCTTGAAGACCTTGCCTCCCAGCAGCGTGTACGCGCCGGGCCAGGGCGTGAAGGCGCGCAGGCGTCGGTCCAGCTCCACCGCGGACTTCGCGAAGTCCAGCTTCGCGTCCTCCTTGTCGATGATGGGCGCCAGCACCATGCCCTCGGACGGCTGGGGCGTGGGGAGCAGCTCTCCACGCAAATAACGCGGAAGGGATTCGCGCAGCAGGTCGCCACCCAGCGCGGCCAGCTTCGGGTACAGCGTGGCGCTGGTGTCCTCCGGGGTGATGGGCAGCCGCTTCATGGCCAGCATGGGGCCCGTGTCCAGGCCCTCATCCATCACCATCAGCGTCACGCCCGTCTCCGTGTCGCCGTGCGCGATGGCCCACTGGATGGGCGCGGCGCCCCGGAAGCGCGGCAGCAGCGACCCGTGCACGTTGACGCAACCCTTCACCGGCAGGGCCAGCAGGTCCTTGGGCAGGATCTTCCCGTAGGCCGTCACCACGCAGACGTCCGGCGCGTACGGGCGCAGTTCGTCCACGAAGGGCGGCGTGCGCAGCTTCTGCGGCTGGAGCACCGGGAGGCCCTTCTCCAACGCGCGCTCCTTCACGGGCGACGCGATGGGCGCGCCGCTGCGGCCCTTGGGCTTGTCCGGCTGGGTGACGACGGCCACGACGTCGCCCACGTCGAAGCAGGCCTCCAACGAGGCCACGGCGAACTCGGGCGTGCCCATGAAGACGATGCGGGGTCGGCTCATTGTGAGGGGAATCCCTTGAGGAAGTGGGGGCCTGGCGTTCAGGCCACGGACTTGAAGGTGGCGGGCGGCGCGGACGTGTCCACCGCCTGCCGCTTGCGGGCGCGCAGGGACTCCAGCGTGGACAGGGCCTCGCGCGCCTCGGGCGTGGTGCCCAGGTCCTTGAGCACGGACAGCGCCTGCTCCAACGCCAGGGCCTCGTCGGCCTCGCGCTGGCGGATGCGGTCCACCGCTTCGCTGAAGCGCCCGAAGAAGGCGCGCAGCTCGTCCTTGCGACGCAGCGGGCGCAGGCGCGGATAGCGACCGGCCGCGAGCGCCGCGACGTAGAGGCTCATCACGTGAACGGGTCCTGCCACACGGTGCGTGAAGAGCAGGCCGAACAGGCCCAGCGCGATGCCCATGCCCACGGTGCCCACGCCGGTGAGCCACCAGAGCGTCTCCACGCCTGACAGCCCTCCATCGTCGGACATCCGGAGCACCTGGTTCGCGAGCACGCCGAACAGCAGCATGCTCCCCGCCCCCATCCCCGTGAGCAGCAGGATGTATTTGAGCTGGAACTCCCGGTCGAGCAGGTACGTCCGACGAATGATGTTCGGACGCGACGCGTTACGGCTGTCTTCTGCAAGGGCCATGTCGTTGACCAGCGTACCCCAGGAGTCGTTGGAGGTTTGCGTCCTTCGACACGTCAGGTCTACACCCGACGGCAGCGCAGACTTTTGGACGCAAAGGAGCCCCATGCCCATGTCCCGCTCATTCGTCGCCCTGTCCCTGACGGTGTCCTGCCTCACGCTGGGTGGTTGCACGAAGCCGGACCCGAAGACGCCGGAGTACTGGCAGTCCAGTCTGGAGGGGGCCAAACGCCCGGATGACCGCGTGCGAGTCATTGAGTCCATGCGCACGTCCGGCAACGTGAACGAAGCCTTCCTCCCCTTCCTCCACGCGCGGTTGGCGTCCGAGCGCAAGCCGGAGGTGAAGGCGGCGGTGGCGCGGACGCTGGGAGACCTGCACCACCCGTCCTCGTTGGATCCGCTGACGGCGGCCATCGACCCGTCCGCCAGCGATTCGTCCGAACAGCAGGTGAACAAGGCCATCGTCGGCGCGCTGGGCAAGATTGGAGATGCGCGCGCGGTGCCGTCGCTGGTGCCGCTCTTGCGCAACAAGGACAACTACACGCGCATCGAGGCCGTGCAGGTGCTGGGCGCGCTGAAGGCGAAGCCGGCGGTGGATTCGCTCATCGCGATGGCGACGGACGAGGCCGCGGAGCCCTTCCTCAACAAGAAGGCCATCGAGGCGCTGGGGCAGATTGGCGACCCACGCGCCATCCCCGCGCTCTTGCGCACGCTGACGAAGGAGCGCCGGGGCGTGTCCTTCTACGTGGAGAGCAGCTTCGCGCTGTACCAGTTGGGCGCGCCCGCGGCGGACGCGCTCCTGCCGGCGCTGGAGGGCAAGGACGCGGAGCTGCTGTCGTGGGCCAAGGCCCAGGGCGTCAACCCGGCCAGCTACCCGATGAAGGTCGCGCAGGTGCTGGGCGACTTGAAGGACAAGCGCGCGGTGGCGCCGCTGGTGAAGCAGCTCGCGTTCAAGCACACGGATCCGCAGATTCAAGCGCTGGTGCGGATGCAGGCGGCGGATTCGCTCGGGCGGATGAGGGCCCCGGAGGCGGTGCAGCCGCTCTCCGCGCTCGTGTCGGAGCCGGACCCCACGGTGCGGGATGTCTACGTGCGGGCGCTCTCGCTGGTGGGCAGCCGCGACGCGCTCCCCGCGCTGGAGAAGGCGGCGGGCAGCCAGGACTGGTACGCGCGCGAGGTGGCCTTGAAGGGCATCGCGCTGTTGGGGGATGCGCGGGAGCAGCCGATGCTGGCGAAGCTGGCCGCCGGGGAGTCGGCGCGCACCGCGGCCGACTGCAAGGTGACGGGCGAGGAGGGCTGCGAGGACGCGGCGGCGCTGGGCAAGAAGCGCGCGGATCAGGTGCTGGGATATGGCGCGGTGCTGGAGGCGGCGCAGGCCTGTACCGGCAACGCGGGCTGCTGGTCGCAGCGGCTGCCCAAGGCGGATTCGGTGATGCTGGAGCGCGCGGCGCTGGAGCTGGGGCGCTCGGGCGCGGCTGACCAGGGCCCGGCGCTGGCCACGCGGCTCACCGAGAAGAACACCGAGGCGCGCGCCACGGTCATCCAGGCGGTGGACTGGCTGACGGATGAGCCCGCCGCGGCGAAGAAGCTGCGCGAGGCTTCGCTGCCCGCCATGCGCAAGCAGTTGGAGGACGAGAAGGGCAACACGAACTTCGTGCGCGTCAACGAGGACCTGCGCCGGCTGCTCATCAAGCTGGAACGGGCCTGACGTCCGCCTCCGACGCACGCAGGGCCGGCGGCATGCGCTCCACCGCATGGTGGAGCACGCCCAACTGGCGCACCAGCCGCGACACCTGCGTGCGCGCCAGCGCGTCAGCGCCTTCCACGCAAGGCGCCTCGCGCTGGAGTCCGCCCGGCACGCGGCGCGCCACCAGCGCCGCGGACAGTTCATCCAATGCGTCCGACGCGTAGCGCACCACCGGCCCCAGGTCCGACGTCGTGTGCCAGGCCCGGCTCGCGGCCAGCGCCGTCACCGCCGCCGTGAAGCGCCGCGCGAAGGTGATGAGCGCCATGCCCGGCTCCAGCTCCTTCGCGGGGCCCTTCCACTCGCTGAGCAGGCGCTGGAACGAAGCCTCCGCGGACAGGAGCGCCACGCCCACCTTGCGCCGCGCCTCGCGCAGGTCCGGCTCCGAGGGCACCGGCGTGCGCGCCACCTCCCGCAGGTAGTCCCGGTCCGCCCGCAGCACGGAGGCCACCTCCTCCGGGAAGCGCGCGTGTTCAGGGCTGGGCCACAACAAGCGCATGCCCACCAGCGCCAGCGCGCCGCCCAGCAGCGTGTTGAGGATGCGCACGCCCGCGAGCTGCCAGTCCCCCGTCTGGAGCTCCGCGAGCAGCACCAGCGCGGGCGCCAGCAGCACCTGGAAGACGGTGAAGTTGAGCGGCCGCACGCTCACCGACACGCAGATGAGCAGCACGATGGCCGCGAGCATCATCCACCGCGCGGGCAGCACGTGCACGAGCCCCATCGCCAGCACGCTGCCCACCAGCGTGCCCGCCACGCGTTGCAGCCCCTTCTCCATCGTGAGGCCCGCGTACGGTTGCAGCACGACGATGACGGTGATGGTCACCCAGTACCAGTGATTGAACCCCAGCCCCTCCGCCAGCGCCGTCGCCACCGTCGCGGTGAGGCCCAGCCGCAGCGCGTGCCGGAAGACCACCGACTCCGGCGTCAGGTGGTCGCGCAGCACCGCCCACCAACCCCGCTCCTGACCCGGGTCCATGGAGAAGGGCTTCGTGTCGCGCTCGGGCAGCGGCTCACCGCTCTCCAGCCGCGAGGCCACGTCCACCGCCACGGCGCTGTGCTCGCGCAGGCGCCCCAGCAGGCCCGCGACGTGCGCGTACTGCGAGCGCGCCGGCTCCGTCAGCCCTCCCTCCGCCTGCACTCCGCGCGTCACCGCCTCCGCGTCCCAGGAGGTCGGCACCGGCACCGTGCCCCGCGCCAGCGCGCCCACCACGCCCCGCAGGTCCACCGCCAGCGAGCGCAGCGTGCGCTGGGCCTCCGTGCGGGCCTCGCGGCAGGCCCCCTCGCGCGGCGCCTCGTCCAGCGCCTCCGCCATCGCGGTGAGCAGCAGCGACATCGCGTCCGCGTCCTCCAGCAACACCAGGAGATGCTCGCCGCGCCCGCTCTCCTCCTGCCGCCCCTGCCGCGTGGCGCCCAGCGTGGCGCGCGCCGTCTCCAGCGACTGCCGCATGCGCGCCGCCCGCTGCACCGCCTCCCACGTCCCCACGCGCGACGGCCCCTCCAGCGGCCAGCCCGCCACCGCGTCGGAGACGCTCGCCAGCTCCTCGTAACAGGTCGCGATGGCGAGCCGCGCCGGGCGGTAGGGCCTGAGCGGCCACAACACCAGCGCCAGGAACATGGACCACAGGCCGCCCGCCACGAAGAACGCCGCCTGCATCAGCACGGCCTTCGGGCTGTGCGCGGGCAGGGCCAGCGACACCACGAACAGGTTCGCCAGCAGCATGCCCAGGATGCCCGGCGTGTCCCCGTAGCTGCGCGCGAAGCCGCACGCCGTCACCCAGAAGAACGTCAGCGCCACGTCCACCCAGAAGGGGCTCGGCAGCGCGATGATGAACCCCACCAGCGCGCCCAGCACCGTCATCGCGCCCATGGCCCGGGCCCGCGTGCGGTACGGCCCGCCCTTGTCCACCAGCGCCACGAACAGCCCCGCCATGCCCGCCCACGACGCCTGCGGCATCTGGAGCAGCGCGGACGCCAGCAGCGGGACGCCCAACGCCAGCCCCGTGCGCACCCCCGCCGCCACCGCGGGCTGGCCCGGCTGGAAGCGGAAGAGACCGGCGACGTGACGCGGCAGGTGCCCCCGGGCCAAACGCCCTCGCGGTGCCACCCATCCTTCCGCCGGCTCGCTTGCGTCCCCTCGCATCCCTTCCGCGCCTCCCTGCCCCAGGGTCCCTGGGGAAGATGGGCCGCGCGGGCGCTTCAGGCCGCCCCCGCCTGCCCGCATGCTCCACGGGCGGGCGGGTGACGGCCGGTGCTTCAGCTGCGCTGCGCGTAGTACTCGACGATGAACGGCTCGTTCACGTCCACGGGGATCTCCTCGCGCTCCGGCAGACGCACGAAGCGCATGCCTTCACCCGCGCCCAGCACCTGCACGTAGGCGGGCACCTGCCGGGACTTCATCCGGCCGAAGGCGTCCTGCACCGCCGTCAGCTTCAGGTGCGCGGGATGGAAGCGCACCTCGTTGCCCGGCTTGAGGCGGATGCTGGGGATGTCCGCGTTGCGGCCGTCCACCTGGAAGTAGCCGTGACGCACGAACTGCCGCGCCTGACGGATGCTCGTCGCCAGGCCCGCGCGCAGCACCAGCGCGTCCAGCCGGCTCTCCAGCAGCTGCATCAGCACCTTGCCGGTGTTGCCCGGCGAGCGGCGCGCTTCCAGGAAGGCGCTGCGGCACTGCTTCTCCAGCAGGCCGTAGTACAGCTTCAGCTTCTGCTTCTCCCGCAGCCGCTGCGCGAAGTCGCTCACCGACGTGCGCGCCGTCGCGCCGTGCTGGCCGGGCGGGTACGGCCGCCGCAACACGGGGTCCTTGTCGGGGTCCTTCGCGCTGATGCGCGAAAGCGGGATGCCCAACCGCCGACACATCTTCCCTCGCGGTCCCAGTTCACGTGCCACGGCGTGTCCTCCGTCCTACCTGTTGGCTCGAGCCAAGTTGAAGTTGATAATCACTATCAATTTCAATAACCGCAAAGGAGGCGAGCGGTCAAGCTTCCAGCCACTGGGGGTGGGTGGACGGCGGGCCGGGAAGCGCTCGAAAATGAACCGAAATGAAGCCCCAGGGGGTCGCCTCCCTACCGGTCGGAAGGTTCCCTTGCGGGAAATGTGGGATGACTACTTCATCAATAAAATCATAGGCTTGAGTCAATAAATCCCCTGTCAGATTCAGGCCCACACGCAACCTTCGGGCGGCTGACACGAGAATCAATTTGTAAGTCTTCTTCCCCCCGAGAAAACCACCATGGCTCTTCGCACCGACCTCTCGAAGCCCGCCGTCATCCCGTCCACCCGCACCGACGCGAAGGCGACGAACACCGTCGCGAAGCCCTCGGGCCCGGTGGGCATGAGCTCGCAGTCCAGCTTCAGCACCGGCGCGCCCAGCAAGGCGAAGGCGACGGTCGCGCTGAACGGCGTGGGCACGAAGGTGACGCCGGGCCCGGTGGACCTGAGCAGCCCCCAGGCGCAGCAGGCCGTGCAGCAGACCGTGTCGTACGTGAACCAGAAGAACCCGCAGCTGTCCGGCATCACGGGCGGCGCGGCGTTCTCTCCCCGCTCGGTGGAGCGCGACCAGTTGGGCATGACGCACGTGCGCCTGGACCGCATGCACGAGGGCGTGAAGGTCTCCGGTGAGCAGGTCATCGGCCACCTGGACGCGAAGGGCCAGTTCGACAGCCTCACGGGCGACGTGTCGGAGATTCCCGTGGGCCTGGGCAAGGCACCCACGAAGCTGACCGCGAAGGACGCGCTGGCGACGGCGCAGAAGGACTTCAACGGCAGCACGACGCGCGCGCCCACCGTGGAGCGCGAAATCGTGAAGGGCAAGGACGGCCAGTACCGCGCGGCCTTCCACGTGACGCTGACGGACACGTCGGTGGGCAACGGCAAGGAGCCCCGCTCGATGAACTACTTCATCGACGCGAACACGGGCGAGTCCATCAAGCAGTTCAACACCATCAGCCACTTCGACCGCCCGGGTGTCTCCCGCCCGGCCGGCAGCGCGACGACGCCGTCTTCAACACCATCAGCCACTTCGACCGCCCGGGTGTCTCCCGCCCGGCCGGCAGCGCGACGACGCCGTCCAAGACGCCCACCACGCCCGCCCCCGGTGAGAAGCCCCGCGCCACGGGCGTCGCGGACGACACGACGATGTACAGCGGCAAGGTGGACCTCTCCACGACGAAGAACGCGGACGGCACGTACTCGCTGGAGGACAAGACGCGCGGCAAGGGCATCGTGACGTACGACGCGAAGAACCAGGAGAACGCGTCGGGCACCACGGCCTTCAAGGACACCAACGACGTCTGGGGTGAGAAGGGCGACCCCGCCCGCGCCGCCACCGCGGTGGACGCGCACTACGGCGCGGAGATGACGTACGACTTCTACAAGGAGATCCTCGGCCGCGACTCCATCGACGGCAAGGGTGAGAAGCTCGTCTCCTACGTGCACACCGACGTGAACCTGGTGAACGCGTTCTGGGACGGCGAGAAGATGAGCTACGGCGACGGCGACGGGAAGGACTCCGGCCCGCTCACCACGCTGGACATCGCCGGCCACGAAATCAGCCACGGCCTCACCGAGCGCACCGCGGGCCTGGAGTACGAGGGCGAGTCCGGTGGCCTCAACGAGTCCTTCAGCGACATCATGGGGACGGGCGTGGAGTGGTTCGCCAGCCAGAAGAACAGCGCGGTGAAGTTCGACTGGGCCGTGGGCGAGGACGCGTGGACGCCCAAGAACGGCGACAACACGGACGCCCTCCGCTACATGAACGACCCGACGTCGGACGGGTACTCCATCGACAACTACAAGAACTTCCCGAAGATGACGGAAGTGCACGGCTCCAGCGGCATCGCCAACAACGCCTTCTACCTGCTCACCGAGGGCGGCAAGAACAAGACGTCCGGCCTGGAAGTGAAGGACGGCATCGGCATGGAGAAGAGCCTGAAGATCTTCGGCCGCGCCCTCACCACGTACATGACGCCGCAGACGAACTTCACCCAGGCCCGCGCGGCCACGGTGAAGGCCGCCACGGACCTGTACGGCAAGGACTCCGTCGAAGTGAAGAAGGTCCAGGACGCCTGGACCGCCGTCGGCGTGAAGTAGTCGCGACCTTCCGCTTCAAGGCCCGGACGGGCTTCCCCCTCCCGTCCGGGCCTGTCGTTCGCTGTCACCGCATCCATGCCTCACTGCTTCGCCAGCGCCGCGTTCTGCTCCGCCTTCGCGTCGCGGACATGCTTGCCGGAGACATCCACCGTCACCTGGAAGAGCGTGCCGGTGAATTCGAAGGGCGCGGCGTAGAGCTGGCTCACGGGTGAGCTGTCATCCCGGCCGCACGTCAGCCCCTCCCCAAGGCTGAGGATGAGCGGCATGGTGGCGGAGATGTCGCTCTGGGCCACCAGGTCCCCGTTGATGAAGAGCCGGCCGATTCCTGGCGCGCCCCTTCCCGCCTTCAGGTCGGGCTTGCCGGTGGGCTCGAAGGAGAACCCCAGCGCCGAGCGGCCCTGCGGCACGTCCACCGCCGACTCGAGGTGGAACTCCTGTTCGCCGACGAAGTTGTAGACGTAGTGCAGCTTCCCGTCCTGCATGAAGAGGGTGTAGCCGCCGGTGAGGCCGCCGTGGCACAGCAGCACCCCTTCCGCCTCGCCTCGGATGTCCACCTCCGCGGTGATGGTGTGCGGGCGGTTGAGCACGTGCACGGCCGCGTTCTCCGGCGTGGGTGAGGTGCGCGGGCGGTACACGTAGCGCTTGCGGTCCTGGGTGATTTGCGGTCGCTCCTGCGCGAACACGGAGCGCGTCGGCGACGCGAGTGGAAGCACCTGGTAGCGCCCCGCCTCCGTGTACCAGAGGGCGATCATCTCGATGAGCTTGCCCCGGTTCTCCTCCGCCACGTTCTTCGTCTCGGAGGCGTCCTCGGAGACGCGGTACAGCTCCCAGCCGTGCGCATCCAGTTCGCGAAGCCGGTCCTCGGTGAGCGTCGATTCGCCGAAGCCCTCTCCGGCCTCCGTGAAGGACGGGCCGGGGAACGGGCACACCGCGCGCCATCCGTCGTGGTAGAGCGCGCGGTTGCTGAACATCTCGAAGTACTGGGTGTGGTGCCGGCTCTCCGCGTTCGCGTCGTTGAACGTGTGCTTGAAGCTGACGCCTTCGAGGGGGGATTGGGTGACACCCCGGATTGCGGCCAGCGGCTCCAGCCCCAGGCAGTCCAGCACCGTGGGCACCATGTCGACGGCGTGCGCATACTGCGCGCGCACCTCGCCCTTCGCCTGGATGCCCTTGGGCCAGTGGACGAGGAACGGGTCGGTGGTGCCGCCCCGGTACACCTCCCGCTTCCAGCGGCGGAACGGCGTGTCCCCCGCCCAGGCCCAGCCCCACGGGTAGTGGTTGAAGTACTTCGGCCCGCCCAGCTCGTCGATGGCCGCCAGGTTCTGCTCCATCGACTCCGGCGTGTTGTTGAAGAACTTCAGCTCGTTGACCGAGCCATGCGGCCCGCCCTCGGCGCTGGCGCCATTGTCGGACAGCACCATGATGAGCGTGTTGTCCAACTGCCCCGTGTCCTCCAGGAACTTCAGCAACCGCCCGATGTGGTGGTCCGTGTGCTCCAGGTAGCCCGCGAAGACCTCCATCATGCGGGCACAGAGGCGCTTCTCCTCCGCGGGCAGCGCTTCCCAGTCCTGCACGTCGGGGTCATGGCGGGACAGCTGCGTGCCCCTGGGCAGCACGCCCAGCTCCAACTGCTTCTGGAACACCCGCTGCCGGTACGCGTCCCAGCCGTCGTCGAACTGCCCCTGGTAGCGGTCCGCCCACTCCTTGGGCACGTGATGGGGGGCGTGCATGGCGCCCGTGGCGAAGTAGAGGAAGAAGGGCTTGTCGGGCGCGACCTGCTTGGTGTCCGCGATGCAGTCGATGGCCCGGTCCACGAGGTCGGGCGTGAGGTGGTAGCCCTCCTCCGGCGTCGCGGGCGCGCCGATGGCGTGGTTATCGTGGACGAGGTCCGGGTAGTACTGGTGCGTGTCCCCGCCCAGGAAGCCGTAGAAGCGCTCGAAGCCGCGACCCAGCGGCCAACGCGAGTACGGACCGGCGGCGCTCGTCTGCTCCGCGGGGGCCAGGTGCCACTTGCCAATGGCATACGTGTTGTAGCCGGCCTCCATCAGCATCTCGGAGAGAAGGCCGTTCTCGAACGGGATGGTGCCGTTGTAGCCGGGGTAGCCGAGCGACGTCTCGGTGATGGTGCCCATCCCGTTGGAGTGGTGGTTGCGGCCGGTGAGGATGCATGCGCGCGTGGGCGAGCACAGCGCGGTGGTGTGCATGTTGTTGTAGAGCAGCCCGCCTCTGGCCAGCCGGTCCAGGTTCGGCGTGCGGATGGGCGAGCCGTAGCAGCCCAGGTGCCCGAAGCCCGTGTCATCCAGGATGATGAACAGGACGTTGGGAGCGCCGGGCTTCGAGCGCAGCGGCGAGGGCCACGCGGGCGAGGACTGCTCCCAGGTGCGGCCGATGACGCCGGGAAAGGGTCTGCCGGGTTTGTATTCCTTGAGGGACATGAGCGGGCGCGCCTCCACGCGAAGCGAAGCCCTGCCTGGCGGCCCGCGACATCCGGGCACGCCGACAGTGACCTCGTGAACGTGAAGTGCTCAGTCCCGGGGGAGGGGGGAACTGCCCTCCAGGCGGAGCCGGGCGGCCCCGGCCCCCGTCCGCTTCCTTCCGTCACGACGGGCGGACAGTGCCCATCGTGGCGGAGACGGTTTCAGGTCACCGGGAAGGGATTGCGCTCCGCGAACTGACGCTGGTGGAAGTACGGGTACGGCCAGGGCACGGTGCTGGCGGCATCCAGCGTGGCCACCTGCGCGGGCGTGAGGTTCCAGCCGATGGCGCCCAGGTTCTGCCGCAGCTGCTCTTCGGTGCGCGCGCCGATGATGACGTTGGACACGGTGGGCCGCTGGAGCACCCAGTTGAGCGCCACCTGCGGCACCGTCTTGCCCGTCTCCTTCGCGACGACGTCGAGCGCGTCCACGACCTTGTACAGGTACTCCTCCGGCACCTGCGGGCCGCCGCTCGCGGTGGCGGGGTTGTTCAGGCGGCTGGTCTCCGGGCGCGGCTGGCCCCGGCGCAGCTTGCCCGTCAGCCGGCCCCAGCCCAGCGGGCTCCACACCACCGCGCCCACCTTCTGGTCCTGCGCGAGCGGCATCAGCTCCCACTCGTAGTCGCGCCCGACCAGCGAGTAATACGCCTGATGGGCCACGTAGCGCGGCAGGTTGTAGCGCTCCGACACCGCGAGCGACTTCATCAGGTGCCAGCCGGAGAAGTTGGAGCAGCCGATGTAGCGGATCTTCCCCGCGCGCACGAGGTCGTCCAGCGTGTTGAGCACCTCCTCCACCGGCGTCACCGCGTCGAAGGCGTGGAGCTGGAACAGGTCGATGTAATCCGTCTTCAGCCGGCGCAGGGCGGCCTCCACCGCGCGGGTGAGGTGGAAGCGCGAGGAGCCCACGTCATTGGGGCCGGTGCCCGCGCGGAACGTCGCCTTGGTGGAGATGATGGCCTGGTCGCGCCGTCCCTCCAGCGCCTTGCCCAGGATCTCCTCCGCGAGTCCGGCGGAGTAGCCGTCCGCGGAGTCGAACATGTTCACGCCCGCCTCCAGCGCGATGTCCACCAGCCGGGTGGCCTCCTTCACGTCACTGGAGCCGAAGCCCTTGAAGAAGTCGCCCGCGCCGCCGAACGTGCCCGTGCCCAGGCTGAGGACGGGGACCTTGAAACCAGAACCACCCAGCTGCCGATGCTCCATGACGTTCTCCTCGCGACGAACCGGACCCAGGCGGCCGACGTAACGGGGCATGGCGCGCCGCGCAACCCTGTTCGTGCCTTCCCGCACACACCGCGCGTCGTGCTTGAAGCGGCCGGGGCGCGCGCCCATCATGCGCGCGCCTCCGCGCTCCAAGCGAAGGGGCAGGGATCCGCCACGTGAGCACGTCCGCACCCGCCTCCCGCCGCCCGGGAGGCACCGCCGCCATCCTCCGGGCCCTGCGCTACCTGCGCCGCTACCGCCTGGAGTCCCTGGGGGCCCTGCTCTCACTGCTGCTGGTCTCGGTGGCGAATCTGGGCGCCCCGCAGATGATCCGCATCGCCATCGACCAGGGGCTGGCGCGCGGGGAGCGCCGGCCGGTGTGGCTGGCGGTGGGGGGACTGGTCGCCATCGCGCTGGGGCGGGGCCTGTTCAACTTCCTCCAGGGCTATCTGGCCGAGCGCGCCTCGCAAGGCGTGGCGTTCGACCTGCGCGACGCGCTCTTCGCGCGCATCCAGCGGCTCTCCTTCAGCTACTACGACCAGGCGCAGACGGGGCAGTTGCTCACGCGGCTCACCAGCGACGTGGAGGCGGTGCGCACCTTCGTGGGCAGCGGCGTGGTGCAGTTCGCGGCGTCGGCGGCGATGCTGGTGGGCTGCGCGGGATTGCTGCTCTGGTTGGATCCGGTGCTGGCGCTGGCGGCGCTCGGGTCCGTGCTGCCCATCCTCTTCGTGCTGCGCTCGTTCGTGACGAAGATGCGGCCCCTGTTCGGCCAGCTCCAGGCGCTGCTGGGCACGCTCAACACCACGCTCCAGGAGGACCTGCGCGGGCTGCGCGTGGTGCGGGCCTTCTCCGGCGAGGCGCGGGAGATGGCGCGCTATGGAGAGACGAACGCGAAGCTCCATGCGCAGAACCTCAAGCTGGTGGACGCGCTGGCCAACAACTTCCCCTTCGTCTCCTTCTTCTCCAACCTGGGGACGCTGATGGTGGTGGGCGTGGGCGGCTGGCGCATCTTCCACCAGCGGCTCACGCTGGGAGAGCTGGTGGCGTTCAACAGCTACCTGGCCTTCCTGTTGATGCCCTTGATGACGCTGGGCTTCCTCGCGTCCAGCCTGTCGCGGGCCAGCGCCTCCGCGCTGCGCGTCTTCGAGCTGCTCGACACGGCGGTGGAGGTGACGGACCGGCCGGGCGCGGTGCCGCTGCCGCCGCTCCAGGGCCGCATCGAGCTGCGCGACGTGCGCTTCCGTTACGCGGGCAGCGAGCGGGAGATTTTGCGCGGGCTGAGCGTGACGCTGGAGCCCGGGCAGTTCGTGGCGGTGCTGGGGACCACGGGCTCCGGCAAGAGCACGCTCATCAACCTGCTGCCCCGCTTCTACGACGTCACCGGGGGCGCGGTGCTGCTGGACGGGCACGACGTGCGGGACGTGACGCTCGCGAGCCTGCGCTCGCAGATTGGCGTGGTGCTGCAGGACGCGCTGCTGTTCTCCGGTTCGGTGCGCGACAACATCGCCTACGGCCATCCGGATGCGACGCAGGCGCAGGTGGAGGCGGCGGCGGAGGCGGCGCAGGCGGCGGAGTTCATCCGCGCGCTGCCCCAGGGCTACGACACGGTGGTGGGCGAGCGGGGCGTGGGGCTGTCCGGCGGCCAGCGGCAGCGGCTGGCCATCGCGAGGGCGCTGCTCACGGACCCGCGCCTGCTCATCCTGGACGACAGCACGTCGGCGGTGGACGCGCGGACGGAGGAGGCCATCCAGGGCGCGCTGGACACGCTGATGCGGGACAAGCGCAGGACGGCGCTGGTCATCGCCCAGCGCATCAGCACCGTGCGGGACGCGGACCTGGTCCTCGTGCTGGACGAGGGGCGCATCGTCGCGAAGGGGCGGCATGAGGAGCTGAGGGCCTCAAGCGAGCTGTACAACGACATCCTCGGCTCGCAGCTCCAGCCCGCGTCCCAGGAAGGTGCCGCGTGAGGCGGCCGGGAGGCACCGGGTCGCTGGCGGAGCTGGAGGCCGGGCGGGCCCAGCAGCCGCCGCAACACCCTCCCGCGCTGCTGGGGGAGC
>SECN01000286.1 GCA_004173515.1 Myxococcaceae bacterium
GAGGGGTGGAAGGCGAAGATGGGAGACTTGAAGGGCGTCCTCGATTCGCTCTTCGACGGGGACGCACAGGCCCACATCCGCAAGCCGGACGACAACAGCATCGAGGTGTCCGCCGCGGGCCATGCTGGGACGGACCGCTTCGCGGAGCGCCTTCGCGGCGGGCTGGGCTCCCCGGCCATGGACGCCTACAACAAGCTGGTGGAGGACCAGGCGAAGGCCCTCGCGGAGTCCATCCGCCGGGCCGCCGAGGACGCGGCCGCAGCTGCTGCCGCCGCGAAGGAAAGCCTCATCGCGGGCTTCGTCAATCGCCTGGGCGAATTGGGCGGCATCATCAACTCCGCGAAGCAGGGCTTCGAGGCGGGCGGCTTCTGGGGCGCTGTCATCGCCGCCATCGGTGAGCTGCTCATGGGCACCGAGGAGATGGCCGGTGCCATCCAAATCCTCAATGGCATCGTCTCGCAGGTCTCGGACATCTTCGGGGCCATCGGCCGCGGGCTCCAGCCGCTGCTGGGCGCGGTGGGCTATGTGATTGAGGTGGTGGTCAATCTCATCCAACCGTTCCTGGAGATGCTCGGGGACATCCTGGAGGACTTCGCGCCCGTCATCGTCATGGTGGGCGAAATCCTCCAGGCCCTCACGCCGCTCTTGAGCGGCGCCTTCAAGGCCCTCGCGTCGGCCATCAGTTGGCTCGTGGAGGGCGTGCTGAAGGGCGTCTTCGAGGTGCTGCGCTACGTCGGCCTCGCCATCCTCTACGTCATCAAGGGGCTGGCCGCCGCCTGGAACGGCATCGTCAGCGCCATCCAGTGGGTGTTCAAGAAGTTGGGGGACATCTCCATCTTCGGCGGGCACCCACTGGGCTTCCTCCGCGACTGGGCGGACGGCATGGAGTCCGCGAAGATCAACACCGACTCGCTGAATGAAAGCATCTCGAACCTGAAGGACGTCACCTGGGACGCCGCGAAGCGGAAGGCCGAGGAGACGGCGGAAGTCCTCAAGAACAAGGAGGCGCTCGCGGATGTGAACGAGGCGCTCTCCAACGTGCCCGCCCTCTGGAAGGTGGCGCTCCGACGCTTCAACGCGCAGGACGAGCAGGAGGGCCCCAACACGTCCGGAGGGAGCGCGCAGCCCGCCCCGGCCCAGCCGCCCCCGTCGCCGTCGGGCGGAGGCGCCGTGTCGGCTCCCGAAGCCTCCGGCGGGTCGCTGTTCAACTACATCTTCAACATCACCGGCTACGACACGGAGGAGGCCATGGCCGAGGCGATGCGGAACGCCGAGGCCATGCAGCGCCGCCTCGGCATCCGGCTCTTCGGGACGGCGGCGCCCGTCTCCAGCCGGTATGCGTAGTGCCCGGGCCGCCCCTTCTTCAGGGGCATGGCCTACCTCCAACTGTCCGGCATCGAGGTCCGCTGCTCTACCGCCAAGGGCCTCATGCAGAAGCCCACGCTGCTGGGCCCGCGCATGCGGACCTTCAGCGGCTGGGCGATGAGCGGCACCCGCGCGCGCGTCCACACTTGGTCCGGCGGCACGCCGCCCATGCCCCTCTCGGAGGCCCA
The DNA here is from genome assembly GCA_004173515.1 of Myxococcaceae bacterium. Classification (GTDB taxonomy): domain Bacteria; phylum Myxococcota; class Myxococcia; order Myxococcales; family Myxococcaceae; genus Corallococcus. The sequence goes on from SECN01000286.1 coordinate 1,554, forward strand.
GGCCCTTCGCCGCCTCATCGACGGGGACGGCCACTCCTGGGCCTTCGACACCAACGGCGCGTCGGGGCTCATCAGCAGCAAGGGCGCGTCCGGCACCACCGTCGGCACCGTCGGAGTGGGCCCCGGCAGCTCCACGCCGCGCTTCGGGGCCGGCGGGTTGGTGCTCGCATCCGGTGCCTCCGTCACGTGGGCCATGGGGACCACCACCACGTACCTCGCGGGGGCGTGGTTCAAGGGTGCGTTCAGCGCCGGAGCATGGACGCACGTCATCATTGACCCAAACACAGACATGACCTGGAAGAACGGCGAGGAGTGGTACACGGCGGGCGACCTCACCGGAGAAACCGGCATCGCCCTGAGTGTCGGCCTGCTCACCGCGTCGGCGCTCACGGTCGCCAACCGGACCGCTGAAACGGGCACGCCGAGCGTCCTGGACGTCGATGACCTGGTGCTGCTGCCGTACGCGGTGCCGCGGGCGTGGATTCCCCAGTGGTACGCGTGGGGCGCGGCGGGCCATCCCTTCGGCCCGCTGCCGTACCACGCCGCCACGGGTGACGGCGTGCCCGGCCCCTTCCAGGTGCTGGGCCAAGCGGGCGACGCGGCCGCCGTGGAGTACTCGGAGGACGGCGCGCGAGTGCAGGGCCAGTACCTGGATTTCGAACTCTGGCAGCAGCCGGAAGGAACCTGACATGCGCACCCTCTCGACAACCGAAGCCGCCGCCCTCTCCTGCCGTGCGGGCTTCGCCTCGCACGTGCGCGTGCTGGTGCTGCGCGGCACCACCTGGACGGACCTCTCCACGCTGCTGCCCGGGGACTACCTGCTGGGTGCCTCGTGGTCGGACAGCATCGACGCGCCCGTGTCCACGGCCAGCGTCTCCGTGGTGCGCAACGGCCCGGACGGCAAGCGCCTGTCGCTCGCGCCCATGGTGGTGGGCAGTCTCCTCAACACGGTGGACGCCACCTACCAGCCGCTGCTGCGCGAGGGCGCGTACTTCCGCGTGGAGCTGGCCACGGCGCCCCTGGACACGCGCCGCGCGGACGTCGCCACGGGCGCCTGGCGCGAGGTGTGGCGCGGCCGCATTGACGAGGTGGACGCGGGCGGGGACGAGCTGCGCCTCTCCGGGCGCGACCTGGGCGGGCTGCTACAGGACACCTGGGCAGAGGTGGAGCGCCCCTATGGCAGCACCGCCGGCACGCCAGTGCAGTCCGTCATCCAGTCCATCCTCAACGACAACGGCATGTCCTCCTTCGGCCTCTACACGCCGGTGGATCCGCTCTCCGTGCGCGGCCCGTACGTGCAGGAGCGGGAGCCCCTGCTGGACGCGGTGACGTTCCTCGCCGAGCAGATTGGCTGGGACGTGCGGATGCGCTGGCGCGAGGACGCGGGCGTCTTCGCCCTCACCCTCTGGAGCCCCAACCGCACGACGGACGTGCCCGTGGCGACCTTCGGCCCGGACAACGTCCTGGAGCTGTCCGAGCTCAAGCGCAGCCTGGAGCACGTGCGCAACGTCGTGGAGGTGGTGTACTCGGACAAGGCGGACAAGGACGCCACCGGCGCGAAGAAGCGCAAGACGGTGACGGCCACCCACGCTGCCTCCATCGCGCTCTACGGGCGCCGGTGGATGCAGGTGGCGGAGGCGGCCTCCTCCCTCATCGACACCGAGTTGGAGGCAACGCGGCTGGCAGCGGCGGCCATCGTCGACCTGTCCGAGTCCGCGCTCAGCCTGTCGCTGACGCTGCCGGGCATCCACTGGTACCTGGAAGCGGCGGACCTGGTGCAGGTGATGCCGGACGACGTGCACTTCGACACGCCCCAGCGCATCGCCATCGTCTCGGCGGAGTACGAGTGCGCGTCCTCCGGCGAGGCCCGGACGAAGCTCCAGTTGCAAGGCCGGCCCAGCACCAGCCGCGCCGTCTGGGCCGAGAAGGACGCGCGCCCCGGGGTGGCCCCCAGCGCGCCCTTCACCGGACCCTCGGCGCCGGCGGGCCTGTCGGTGACGAACACCGTCAACGGCTTCTCCCTCGCATGGACGCCGGCCGCCACCGGCACCGAGTGGGACTCATACGAGCTGCACGTGAGCAGCACCGCGGGCTTCATCCCCTCGCAGGCGACGTACCGGACGAACGGCAGCGCCACGCGCTTCGACGTCCAAGACCTGGTGGCCGGCCGCGCCTACTACGCGCGCGTCATCCCCCGCGACGTGAAGGGCAACGCGGGCCCCGCCAGCACCGAGGTGACGCTCGCGCCCAGGTACCTCGCGCCGGCCATGCTGCTGCCTACGGTGACGTATGCCGAGCGGCCCCTCAACGCGGACTTCGAGGCGCTCAGCGACCCCGCCTCTCCGCCGGACGGGTGGGGCATGTCCCCGGGCACCTGGGGCGTGGACGCGACCGATGAGGCGGCCAACGTCTACAGCGGCGTTCGCGCCGTCCGCCTGGCGCCGACGCTGGTGGCGACGAAGATTGGCAGCCAGCGCTTCACCGTCCGGCCCGGCGACCTGCTCTTCCCGAGCGCACTGGTGCGCGGTGGGCCTGAGACATTCAACGCCAGCTACCAGAGCGTGCTGCTGCTCGCATGGCTCGATGGCTTCATGAATCTCGTCAGCGTCGTGGAGGTGGACCGACTGCAATTCAGCGCCAGTTGGCAAGAGCTGGGACGCGGTGCCAGCGCAGTCGCCCCCTCCGGCGCACGCTACTGCCAGCTCTACATCGGCAAGGCGAATGCGCTCGCGTACACGCTCTACGTGGACTCGGCGCGGGTGGTGACGCAGAGCCGCCCCCAGGACTACCAGCTCGCGGCGCTGATTCCCGCCTCGGGCTGGGTGGCCACCGGGTTCCCGCGCGGCAACCCGAAGTACTACAAGAACAGCGCCGGTGACGTCGTGCTCGGGGGCTCCATCAAGAACGGCTCTCTCGGAAGCGCCGCCTTCAATCTGCCTGCTGGCTACCGCCCGCTCGACGAACTGCACCTGCCGGTGGTGAGCAACACCGGCTTCGGCAGGATCCACATCACCGCCGACGGGAACGTCACGCCCATGTCCGGCAGCACGACGGAGTTTTCGCTCGACGGCATCCGCTTCCGGGTGGAGGCGTGAGACTCACTCGGCTGTCGCCGCACCGTCGGCCGAAACGGGGTCTGCGTCGGGCTCAGCCGCCGCTGGATCAGAGGAGCCGTCATGTCGCAGATCAGCCAAGAGCGCCATGGCCGTCTGGCAGTCCCCCATCGCCGCCTTAAGCTTCTCCTGGTCGGACGGCTGCGAGCCTTTGACGTGATCCACCAACTGCCTGAAGTAGATGAGCGACTCGATTAGGCGGTCGAACGAATCACTCGCCCGCTTCATCGTCGTCGTGAATCGCTTCTTCGCCTCGCGAGCGGTGACGTAGTCGGCCGCGAGAACTGCATCCAGTGACTCGCTTGATGAGTTCTTCAGGACGGCGACCATCACGTTCGCCTGCGAGAACGCCTCCGCATTCTCGCGAAGCGAGCCGCAGTTTCGCTTCACCTCTGCTGGACGGAAGGAAGGGGCGCCGTATGCCATTGGGCTACCCATGAGGAAGAGTCCGGCCGCCAGCGCTGAGTGTTTGACCATGTCGGCGAGGATATCCGGCATGGCGCGGCGCCCCTCTACCCCTTTCGGGGCCTACCCGTCGTGCAGTCCCCATCCACAGATGCGGCCGTAGGACATGACGATGAGGGGCGCCCCGCAGTGGCACCTCTCTCCCGAGGGCGATTCGCGCGGTGGCGGTGGAGTCGGTTCCGCCACGCCCTGGAGTTTGGCCAGGTCACGCAGGTAGTCCGCACGGACCTGTCGGTGGCGTTGCACAGCGGGTGACGGACTTCTGGGTCGGTGGTGACGCATGAGTCCTCCTTCCTCACGAGAAGGGGTGCCGCCACGCGCATCGTTCATGATATCGAATTCGCCATCACAACTGACTTGACCGCCAGCAAACCTGCCATCACTATCGCCTTCAATCTGGCGGCAGCCATCGAGGAGCCGCTGCGCCTTCCTCACGACTCAAGGAGTCCTCCGCGTGTCTCCGGTCCTTGAAGATCACAGCAACAACCCCGTGGTGGCGACGACGCTGCGCGTGCGCGTCCAGCAGCTCCACCGGGTGGATGCCATTTCTCGGACGGTCGGCCGAAGTCGGAATGACGTCCTGGAGCAGTTCCTCACCTGGGCCGAGAGTGAGTGGAAGAAGGAAGCCACTCCCGCCCAGCTCGCCGTTTACGAGGAACACTTGAAGGCCATTCGGACCGAGCACGACGCCCCGCTGCTGCCCAAGAAGCGCCCAACCAGGAAGTAGCAGGTTCTCCAGGGCAGAACGGTAAGTTCAGGTTGGCGCGACGGTGTTCAGGCGAGCGAGGGCGGAATGCGGCAGGCAGAGAATATCTGGCGGGGCTTGAGGTCGATATCCCTGCGAAACGGCGGTAGCGGTACGAAGGCGCCGCGCTCGGGGAGTCATGAGCGGTCACTGGACATCGTCGTCCGCCGGTACCGGCGGATCCTGTTGGGGCGCCTCTATCAGGTGCGCGACGCGAAAACGGGAGCGCCGTCGCTTGACCTCCAGGCCACGGGACGACATCCGGACTTCCGGCCCGACGTGGACGTAGACATGGTCGTTTCAGCTCGTGCCGCCACCGAGGATTCGCCTTCGCGCATTCGCTTTCGGTTGGAACAGGTGTCGGCGTCCGCGACCGACGTCGACGTGGCTAGGGTCGCGGAGAGCGCATTGACGCTTGCCAAGGCGATGCTCCAATCCACCTGCACGCGTAGCGAGCTGGCCGAGACCATGGGGCACCTTCGTGCGCCTGCACGTCCGCGCGGCCCCATCCTCCGTTCACGCAAGTATTGGAGGCGAGCGCGGAAGATCTTCGCCCGAGCCTGGAGCGGTGCGCTCACGAGCGGCTACGTCTCCATCGTGTTGGCGGGCACGACCATTTTGGGCTCCCTCATGATGCCTCATCGAAGTCACGAACCAACCCCTGCGAGATTGCCTCCTCGTATCGGAGGGCTCGTCCTCGCCGCCTCCACGCCTGACAATCCCGAGGCCGGCCTGGACGTCCCAACACGGCCGTTCAAGGGGCAGAAGACAAAGGACTGCGACGCCGATGCGAGCGAGCAGCTCATCAACGGTGGATGCTGGGTAGCTACTGACCGGAGGTCCCCGTGCGGAGACAAGCAGTACGAGCACAAGGGGAAGTGCTACCGCCCGGCAGCCAACGAATAGGCGCTGCGTCGCTCGTGCTACCTAGTTGCGCAACTGCCTGACTGGTGCTACCTCTTTCGAGGTATCAGTAGTGCCAGCGGTCCGCTGAAGCAGTGACCTAAGCGGTGGACCGCATCCCAAATCGAGCTTGGCCTCCGCCTTCGGGTGGCTGGCTACCAGAAAAGGCCGGTACACCCGAGTGATGTCGGGACACCCGCCCTCCCGGTGCTCCGTCGGCGTTTCTTAGGTCCGTCGGCGGAGCACCACTTTTTTCTGGGTGGAGTTCGCATGGGTCACGCAGTCCAGCACAGTCATCCCCGCCCACCCACGACACCTGTCATTGCGTCGGCCTCGCCGTCCACCATGCTGGACGCGAACCGACCGATGAGACGGGGTCGCATGCAAACCTCCCTCGACACATCGTTGGCGCGGGAGTTGCTCAACGCGCGCGTGACTGTGGAGCCCGATACAAGTTCACAGCAGCTACGGACGAAGCTTCGACCTCACGGGTCGTTGCTCATCTTCTTGACCGATCATCTTGTTCAGTGTCGTCCGAGTGGGAGAAGTCGATGACCGAAGTGGAGCTGGTGGAGAGCATCCGGAAGGTTGTCCGGGAGGAGCTGCGCGCGCACGCGTCGACGGACGGGCGCGAGTACCTCAAGGTGGAGGAGGCGGCCACGCTCGCGCGAGGCGGGCACAGCATCATCCGAAACTGGATCAAGGACGGAACGCTGAAGAGGTACGGGACCAAGGGCCGCGTCCTCGTCAGCCGGCGCGAGTTGCAGGCTGTGCTGGAGCAGCGCCCTGAAGAGTCCCTCTCGGATGCAGAGATTGAGCGCAGGGCGGATCAGCTCCTTGGGCGGGCCTCTTGATGGGACAGGTCTACCTACGCAAGGACTCGCCCTTCTGGTGGTTTTGGTTCCGTGACGCCAAAGGCAAGCGCCACTGCAAGTCTTCAAAAAACGAGGACAAACAGGTGGCAGTGAAGCTGCTGGCCGTCGTTGAGCGAAAGGTGCGTGCGGAGAAGGAAAGCGGATTGGTCAGCCCGAGCACGGGCCCCATCACCGTGCGCCGGTACGCCGAGCGCTGGCTCCAGGAGCGCCGGGCCCGCGGTGTCGCGGCGGCCGACGGCGACGCCTCGCGCCTCGCGCATGCCCTTCCGCTCATTGGGGACATGGCGCTGGCGGAGGTGCGTCCCCGCCACATCCTCAACGTCGTCCGCACACTGGAGGCCCAGAAGACAGAGGCGGGAGAGAAGCAGTTCGCCCCCCGCACCATCCTCCACGTCTACGGCGCGCTCCGGGTCATGTTCAGCGACGCCCTCACGGAGGAGCTCATCGCGGCGACTCCGTGCGTGCTGAAGCAGCGCCGCGGAGAGCTGCCGAAGAAGCTCGACCGGGATCCGACATGGCGTCGAGAAGCCGTCTTCTCGCGCGAGGAGGTGATGCTGCTCGTCACCGACCGACGCATTCCGGAGCGGCACCGCGTCCTCTACGCGCTGGAGAACCTGGGCGGCATGCGCGTCAACGAAATCAGCCCCCGGAAGTGGCGGGACTACCTGTCCACCCTGGTCCCCCTGGGGAAGCTCGTCATCGACACCAGCTACGCGTCGAAGCGGAAGGTGCTGAAGGCGGCGACGAAGACGGGGGTAGTGCGCGAGATGCCCGTCCACCCTGCCCTCGCGAGCATCCTCGCGGACTGGCACGCCGAAGGCTGGGCGCGGCAGTACGGGCGCCAGCCGGGGCCGGAGGACTTCATCGTCCCGTCCGTGGACGGAGGGCTCCTGAGTTCGTCATCCAGCTACAAGCGCCTCCAGGAGGACCTGGCCCAGTTGGGCCTTCGGCGCCGAAGACAGCATGACGCCCGGCGGACGTTCATCTCGTTGGCGATTGGGGATGGAGCGCGGAAGGAGTTGCTCCGCTGGGTCACCCACGGGCCCGAAGGCGACGTCGTGGATGCCTACACCACACCGCCCTGGCACGTGCTGTGCGAGCAGGTGTCGATGCTGAAGTTCCCCGTCCCCGAGGGGGTTCGCCCCTCGGGGAGTGCAGTAGCTGTTACGCCGCTGCTACGTCAGGAGAAACACTCAATGAAACCAGCAACTTCTGCTGTGGAGGCGGAGGGAATCGAACCCTCGCGCCGCAGGCGAAGCGCCCCCCTCTATCGAGTGGGCGCCCTCGGAGGAAGGGGGGCTTGGGCACGCAGCAGCATGCGGAGGTGCGTCGCAGCGTAGTGGCGTAGTGGAGCCCCATTCTCCTGGCGCCCCCGAGGTCGCCGCCTACCGCGAGAAGGTGCCGCCCTCCGACGGGTGCCGCGCCTGCACGAAGAGCTTCGGGCGCACCCGGCAAGCCTGCCTGTACCACGCCATCGGCTATTCCACCGCACGCCCGAGGGCTGGCGCGTGGACGGCGCGGCCACCGGCAGCGGGCACTACGCCTACGAGGCGTTCTGCAACGCGTTCTGCAACCTCGCGGACCGGAACGTCGCCGCCACCGGACAGGCGTCCACGCCGCCGGATGCCTCCAGCCGGAAGGGAGGTGCCCGGTGAAGCGCACCGCCCCGAAGAAGGCAGTCAGGGCGGCTGCGCCGTCCGAGCCCAAGCCGATGGGCGAGGTGCTCCGCGCGTCCCTCTCCTACGTCGCGAGCGGTGGCGGTGGTGGCGGCCTCACCCTGGATGCCGCGGAGTGCCGTGACGTCCTCAACGCGCTGGAGCACGCCAAGCAGACGGCGAACGAGGCCGGGCGCAGCCGCCAGAAGTTCACCGACCTCCTCACGTTGGTGTCCAAGCTGGCCGACACCTTCGGCGAGCGCAAGGCGGTCCCCGGCCAGGTGCTGGTGGGGCTCGACGTCCAGGCCCACGCGATCCGCGATGACGGCGGTGCTCCGTGAGGAGGCGTCGGCAGCCACTCCTCACCACGCCCGCCATGCGCAGGCAGGCCGTGGCCTTCCTCCTGGTGAAGACGCCCGCTGGCCAGTTGGGCCTGCTGCGCAAGCGCCTTCACGACGAGGCGCAGCTCATGCAGTTGGGCGGTTGCGCCATCTGCTGGGCGAAGCGCTCCTTAGCGCAGGTGTACGCCGAGCGTGCCGACGTCCCCATGGG
>SECN01000287.1 GCA_004173515.1 Myxococcaceae bacterium
GGCATCCTGCGCGCGGGCGTGAAGAACCTCATCCCCGGCAGCCGCAAGTCCGGCGCGTCCACGCTCACGCAGCAGGTCGTGAAGAACATGCTGCTCACGCCCGAGCGCAGCCTGGGCCGCAAGATTCGCGAGTGGATCCTCACCCCGCGCCTGGAGCAGGCCCTCACCAAGGATCAGATCCTCAGCCTCTACATCAACGGCGTGTACTTCGGGCAGCGCCGCTACGGGCTGGAGGAGGCCGCGCTCTTCTACTTCGGCAAGCACGCGAAGGACCTGTCCGTGGGCGAGGCCGCCGTGCTCGCGGGCACCGTGCAGCAGCCCCACCGCATCAACCCGGTGACGAACATCACCCGCGCCAAGCAGCGCCAGCGCTACGTGCTGGAGCAGATGGCCGGACAGGGCTTCGTGGCGCGCGCGGTGGTGGACGCGGAGAAGGAGAAGCCCATCGTGCTCGCGCCGCGCAAGGCCCCCGCCGCGGGCGCGTACTACGCGGAGGAGATCCGCCGCACCCTGGTGGAGCGCTACGGCGAGAAGAAGGTGATGGAGGGCGGCCTGCGCGTGGACATCGCGCTCGTGCCCCGGCTCCAGTCCGTCGCGGAGAAGGCCGTGCGCGAGGGCCTGGAAGCGGTGGACCGGCGCCAGGGCTACCGGGGCGCCCCGGGCAAGCTGGACGAAGCCTCGTGGACCCGCTACCGCGCGCTCATCGCCCAGCGCATCGAGGAAGCCGGCCGTCGGCAGAAGGACCAGGGCTATGTCGCGGACCTGGCGCCGCTGGTCCAGGCCCCCGCCGCCGAGCCCACGCCGCAGGTCAAGCCCACGGTGCCGGAGATCAACGGCGCGGAGGAGCCGCCTCCCCCGGAGCTGGCCGCCGACACCGAGGAGGAAGAAGCGCCCCAATCCCCCGAGCGCGAGCGCGCCGGCCGCGTCCTGCTCAAGCCGATGGAGGAGGGCCTGCGCCTCACCGGCTACGTCACGGAGGTGGACCCCAAGCGCGACGTGGCCCGCGTGGATCTGGTGGGCCGCACCGCGGAGGTGTCCTTCGCATCCGTCGGGTGGGCGCGGCAGAAGGGCAAGAAGGCGCCCAAGGGCATCGCGGACGTGTTCACGCCCGGAGAGCTGGTGTTCGTGCGCGTGCTCAAGGCGCCGCCCGCGCCGGCCTTCGTGGAGGCCACCTTGGATCAGGTGCCGCTGGTGCAGGGCGGGCTCGTCGTCATCAACCCGGCCAACCGCAACGTGGTGGCGATGGTGGGCGGCTACGACGCGGAGCGCTCGTCGTTCAACCGCGCCACGCAGGCGAAAAGGCAGCCGGGCTCGTCCTTCAAGCCCTTCATCTACGCCGCCGCGCTGGCCAGCGGCCGCTTCACGCCGCTGTCCACGGTGAACGACGCGCCGGAGACCATCCGCGATCCGTACACGGGCAAGGCGTGGAAGCCGAAGAACTTCGACGGCCAGTTCGAAGGCCCCATGACGATGCGCACGGCGCTCACCAAGTCGAAGAACACGGTGTCCGTGCGGCTCATCGAGGCCATCACCCCCGCGACCGCCATCGACTTCGCGCGGCGCGCGGGCATCCGCTCCGCGATGCCGGAGAACCTCACGCTGGCGCTGGGCACCGGCGAGGTGACGATGCTGGAGGCCGTCAACGCGTACGCCACGCTCCAGGCCAACGGTCGCTTCGCGGAGCCGCTGGAGCTGCTGCGCGTGCGCGACGCGAACGGCACCATCCTGGAGGAGCACCAGCCGGCCTTCGAGGAGACGCTGCCCCCGGCGGTGGCGTACCTGGCGACGTCGCTCATGCGCAGCGTGGTGGAGGAGGGCACGGCGAAGGCGGTGCGCGAGTTGAACCGGCCGGCCGCGGGCAAGACGGGCACCACCAACGAGTCCAAGGACACGTGGTTCTCCGGCTACACGATGGACTGGGTGGCTAGCGCGTGGGTGGGCTTCGATGACAACTCGCCCCTGGGCAGCAGCGAGACGGGCGGTCGGGCCGCGCTGCCCATCTGGCTCAACTTCATGCGCGTGGCGGAGGAGGGCCTGCCCGCGCGCGACTTCGAGGTGCCCCCGGGCGTCACGCAGGTGCGCATCGACCCGGTGACGGGGCTGCTCGCGGGCAGCTCGGTTCCGGGCCGCATGGAGCCGTTCCTGGAAGGCACCCAGCCCACCGCCGAGGCCCCGCCGCCCGGACAGGTGACGCCGGACAACTTCTTCATCGAGGAAGGTGGCAAGAAGGGCCTGTGAGTCGCTCGCTCCTGTCCCTGTTCCTGGCGTCCGCCTTCGCCCTGCCCTCCGGGGCCTTCGCGGCGGAAGGCGATCCCCCCGCCACGGCCCGTCTGGCCGTTGCCGTGGCGGAGGCGATCCGCGCCGCGCCCGCTGAAGCGCCCGTCGCGGTGTCCCTGTCGGGAAGCTCCGCCGAATTGCGCCGGGCCTTCGGGACGCTACTGGCCTCGCGGCTCGCGGCCCAGCAGCTGGGGCCGGTGGTGCTGGAGGTCCCCCCCGAGCGCGCCGAGGCCACCGCCCGCGAACAGGGGGCCCGCTCGCTGGTGCGGCTCACGCTGGACGTGGAGGGCGGCGAGCTGGTGGCGCGCGGGGATGTGCTGGGCACGTGGGTGAACTTCTGGTCCGGCCGCACGCCCACGCGTCCGCCGAAGCCCGCCGCCGCCGTGGCCGAGGGCGTGGAGGCGGATGCCGCGGTGCTCGCCCTGGCGTCGATGGGGTCCCCGTCCCATGGGACGCCGGGTCCCGGGCCGCAGCAGAAGCGGCCGTTGCGCCTGCTGGGCGCGGTGTTCGCCCGGCTGGAGACGCCCCTGGCCGCGCTGGCCACGGGCGACCTGGACGGAGACGGGCGCGACGAGGTGGCCGCGCTCACCGGGCAGGAGGTGTTCGTGTTCGCCTCGGACGGTCGGTTGCTGGCGCGGCGGGAGCTGGAAGGCGCGTCCGCGACGGCGACGACGCAGGAGCCGTTCGGGGCGCTGGCGGTGCTCGCGGGGCCTCCGCGCCTGGCCGTGTGGAGCACCCGGTACGCGAAGGGTGAGCTGCTCGTGTTGGACAAGACGAAGGGAACGACGCTGCGCCCGGCGGGGGCGCTGGACGCGGCGCCGCTGGGGACCCTGGAGCGAGGGACGTTCGTGCCCGGGCAGACGGTGTTCGCTCCGGAGGTGCGGCTGGCGGATGGACGGACGCTCACGGTGCCCGCGCCGTTCGGCGCCGCGAGCTTCGCGTCCCCGCGCATGCTGTTCGTCCACGCGGACGGCACGGCGTCGCTCTACGCGAGGCCCGCTTCCGCGCCCACGCGGCTGTCGGGCCTGGGCGTGGGCAGCGCGCTGGGGGACCTGGATGGGGATGGGGCGCCGGAGCTGATCACCACGTCGCCGCTGCTCCAGCCGTCACCGGATGCGCTGCGCGTGTTGTCGCTGGCCCCCGACGCGCCCATGGCGCATGAGCCGCTGTGGCAGGGAGCGCTTCCCACGGGCCGCGCGCTGTTCGTGGTGACGGCGGACCTGGATGGCGACAAGCGCCGGGAGGTCGTCGTGGGGTCGTGGAAGCCGGATGGCACGAGCGAGCTGTTCCTCCTGCGCCAGGGTGCACCGTGAGGATCCGCTCCGCTCTCGCAGGACTGCTCCTCCTCACCTCGACCCCGACGCTCGCGGCCAGCCGGCCCCGCTATGGAGGCGAGCTGCGCGCGGCCCATGCGGGACCGCCCGAGATTGGAGAGCCCGCCCTCGCGGATACGCCAATGGAGGCCGCGCTCCTGGGACTGCTGACGCGGCCCGTGTGTCGCGTGGACACCGACGGGCGCCTCCACCCGACGCTGGCGCGCGAGCTGTCGCGCCCGGTGCCCCAGGCCCTCCGTGTCGCCCTGCCCTCCTCCGCCAGTGCCACCGCCGTGGCCCGTGCCTGGACGCGGCTGTCGTCGCCCGACGCGACGTCGCCGTACCGCGCGCTGCTGTACCCGCTGCGGGGCGAGGGCCGGCAGGTGACGTCCTCGGGCGCCACGCTGGAGCTGGCGCTGGCCTTCCCGTGGCCGGACCTGGAGCGGTCGCTCTGCCATCCCGCGCTCGCGCCACCGCCGGCTCCGGGGTCGGGTCCCTTCAGCGCCGCGGGCAGGGGCGTGTTGGAGGCGCAGCTCGCGTGGCCGGAAGGCCGACCGTACCTGGACCGTCTGGCGCTCACCGCCACGGATGACCGGGGCCTGACCCGGCTGTGGTCCGCGCGACAGGTGCAGGTGGAGTTGGGCACGCCCCCGGACAACGACACGCTCACGGGCGCGGCGCTGTACGCGACGTACCTGGCGTATTCGCCCCGGAAGGTGCCCACGGACTTCCGGCAGGCCTTCGAGAGCGCCATCGACCGCGACGACCTCACACGGCTGTTCGTGAAGGGTCCCGCGGTGCCCATGCCGCACCTGTTGCCGCCCGCGCTGTTGCCACAGGGGCCCAGGGCAAGGCCCACGGCGCCCCCCACGGGGACACCGCGCAAGGTGACGCTCGCCTACGACGCCGCGCTGGCGGATCAGCGAGCAGTGGCCGAGCGCATCCAGGTGAAGCTGCACGAGCAGGGCTACACCGTCGCGCTGGAGCCGCAGTCGCGCGCGGCCCTCCGGGGACGTCAGGCCCGGGGCGACTTCGAGTTGATGCTGAGCGCCCTGCTGCTGCCGCCCATCCCCGGTCCCGCGCTGGCGGTGGTGCTGGAAGCCGGCGGACGGCGCGACCTGCTTGGCGTGGAGCTGCCCCCCATCGGGGCCATCGCGGATGCGGGAGCCCGGGATGCGCGCGGTCGCGACCGGGCGCTGGCGCTGGCGCCCTCCGTGCCCCTCATCCCGCTGTACGCGCAGGGGCTGGGACTGCGCGCGGCACCGGAGGTGTCGGGACTGGTGCTGGATGCGCAGGGCCTGCCCGTGCTGGAGGGCGCGTGGTTGTCGCCTGTCGAAGCGTCGGGTGGTGGGGGCCGCCAGTGAGCCGCGCTGGGGCGGAGGGGCAGTTCGCGAGTGTCCGCCACGAGCTTCGCGGAAGAACGCCGGGCGTGAGCCCCGCCCCCGCGAAGGGTCAGGCGCCGGCAGTTCGGTGTGACCTCCGCGAGCAGAGTCCAAGCGAAGACCGGGTGCTCAAGAATGCGCGAGAGGCGATGATTCGCAGCGCCGTTCGTGGGCAGGCGCCGACCGTGCGCCGTACCACCGCGAAGGAAACCATCGCATGCGCCTGAGGACCCGGCTCGCGCTCGCCTTCGCCCTGCTCGCGCTGGTGCCCCTGGCGGTGGTCGTCCCCCTGACGCTGACGCGCCTGCGCGACACGCTGTCGCGCGAACTGGACGCGCGCATGACGGCCGCCACCGCCTCCGCGCAGGAGTCCCTGGAGCGCTCCGCCTCCAACGCGCGCCGCGCCGTGGAGGAGTTGGTGGAGAGCCCCGCCATGGAGGACCTGGTGCGCGAGGCCCGCGACCGTCCCCTGCGTGCCATCCAGGCCGGCACCGCCGAAGGGCTCATGAAGAGCCGGGGCCTCACGGTGCTCACGCTGTTCGACCGCAACGGCACGGTGCTGTCCTCCGGCCACCTGCCCGCCCGACGCGGCGACCCGGACGCCGTGCTCTTCGCGGTGACGAAGGAGAAGTCCCCCCGGCCCGTGCCGGTGCGCGTGGACGTGCGAGGCGACGCGGGCCTGCGGCAGGTGCCCGCCCTCGTCACCGCGCGGCCCGTGGACTACGGCGACGTGCGCCTGTGGGCCGTGGGCGGCGTGGTGCTGGACGACGGGCTCGCCCAGCACCTGGCGCGCCTCACCCAGGCGGACGTGACGCTCCTGTCCGGAGGGACGACGGTGGCGCACGCGGGCAGCGCGGCCCCACCCACCGTGGCGCGCGTGCTGCCCCTGGGCGACGTGGCGTCGGTGCGACTGACCTTCAGCCACGCCGCCGCGCGCGAGGCGGAGGAAGGCGTCATGCGCGCGTTCCTCCTGCTCGCGGGCCTGGGCCTCGCCTTCGCGGCGCTGCTGGGCCTGCTGGTGTCCCGGTGGATGACGCGGCCGGTGGAGGCCCTCACCTCCGGCGCTCGCCGCGTGGCCGAAGGCGCGCTGGACGTCCAGGTGGCGGCGCGGGCCTCCGGCGAGGTGGGCGAACTGGTCCGGACGTTCAACCACATGACGTCCGAGCTGAAGGCCACCACCGAGCGGCTGATGGCCACCGAACGCATCGCCGCCTGGCAGGAGGTCGCGCGGCGGCTGGCGCACGAAATCAAGAACCCCCTCACCCCCATCCGCATGTCGCTGGAGACGCTGCTGGCCGCGCACGAAGCCCGCCACCCCAGCTTCCCCCACCTCTTCAAGGAGAGCGCGGGCGTCATCCTGGAGGAGGTGGAGCGGCTGCGGCGCATCGTGGACGAGTTCAGCCGCTTCGCCCGCCTGCCCAAGCCCCAGCTCGCCCCGGTGGACCTGGGAGAGCTGGCCCAGGGCGTCCTGTCGCTCTACGCCGCGCCGCCCGAGGGCATCCAGTTGCTGCCCGCGCTCCAGACGGGCGTGGTGGCCCGGGCGGACCGCGACCAGCTCACCCAGGTGCTCGTCAACCTGGTGAAGAACGCCGAGGAGGCGATGACGGGCAAGGGCGGCGCGCTGCGCGTGCGCGTGAAGGGCACCGACGCGGACGCCGTCATCGAGGTGGAGGACGACGGTCCCGGCATCCCCGCCGAACACCGCGCCCGCATCTTCGAGCCCTACTTCACCACCAAGGACGGCGGCACCGGCCTGGGGCTGGCCATCGCCGCGCGCATCCTCCAGGAGCACGGAGGCCGGCTGGAAGTGGGCGGAGAGCCGGGCCAGGGCGCCCGCTTCAGCGTCGTGCTCCCCCGAGCAAGCTGACCCGGCCGGGCCCCCAGCCTCCCGACGCATCACCCGCAACGAGAAGGCCCGGCGCCTCTCGAGGAGGTTCCGGGCCTTCGGGAACGGCTCGCTGCCGCCGCGACCGCCGGACGTCAGTCCTTGACGGGCGTGGCCTTGAGGGCGGCCTTGCCCTCCTTCACGTAGACCTGGAAGCGCACCGTCTTGCACGCGTACTTCGTGACGAGCTGCTCCTTGTTCTTGCGCAGCTTCTGCACGAACTTGTCGTACGTCAGGCCGTCCGCCATCTCACCGCAGCGCTCGCGCGTGGTGACGAACTCGCGGAAGACGTCCTGGAAGTGCTGCTCCTCCGACAGCGCCGCTGCGGCCGCCGTGTTGTTCGCACCCGGCAGCGGAATCGCCTGGGGGTTGCTGGAACGCGGGGGCGGCATCGGGATGGCTTCGGACGTGGGCCGGGTGCTCGCCTGGAGCAGCTCCCGGGGAATCGCCGCCACGCGCGTCGTCTCCGGATTGGCGTCATCCGCCGCCGCCAGCGCGAACGGATTGGCCGCCTGCTGGAGCGAATATGCCGCCGTGGGCTGATCCTCGAAGGCGAACGCGCCGTGGCGCGGGGCCGCCTGGGCGATGGGCTCGTTCGACGGTGCCCCATGGTCGAAGGGCGTCGGCGCCCCATGCGCGTACGCCGGAGGCGGCGTGAACGGCTCCGCCGCGGGCGGCGGGTAGGCCGCGGGCGGCGACGGGAACGGGAACGACTCCACCCCCGCGAACGGATCCGCCAGCGGCGCGGACGACGCCACCGGGTGCGGCGCGATGTACGGATTCGACAGCGGAATCGGCGCGGCGGACGGGGGCGGCATCGCGAACGGATCCCCCAGCCCGTTGGAAGCCTGGGCCGGCGGCATCGCGAACGGATCCGCCGCGGGCGACGGGAACGGGAACGCCTCCGCGCTCCCGAACGGATCCGCCGCCGGACTGACGGGCGGAGGGGCCGCCGAAGCGAACGGATTCGACACCGGCTCCGACGCCATGGCCGAAGCGAACGGATTCGACACCGGCTCCGCGGACATCGAAGCCCCGAACGGCTCCGCCAGGGGAGCGGGAGCAGCAGCCACGGGCTCCACGGCGACCGGCGCCGCGGCGGGCGTGGACTGCGCGGCCATCGCCGCCGACCACCCCAGCGTGTCTCCATTGCCCGTCGCGGAGGCCTCTTCGGAGGACGCGCGGCGTCCCCCACCCATCAGGGCCGTCCACACGAGGCTCAGCAGGAGGAGCCCCGCCAACCCCAGCAGCGCGGTGTGCTGATACGCGGCCAGCGGGGCCAGCGCCGCCGCCGTGCCCGCGATGGCCACCACTTCGTACGGCGTGCCTTCCAGCGCGCGGCGGGCTCCCACGAACAACGGGGCCTGTCCGCCCATCGCATCGCCGTTCGTGAACGCCGGCAGTTGCACCGGGCCCAGCGCCTGGAGCGACCCGGTCTCCAGCACCGTGTCCTTCGCGCCCGCGGGCAGCCGGGGCAGCGCGCCATCCAGCCGCGCCTTCTCCGCCCCCACGCCCCCCACCACCTTGTCGCCCTGCACCAACCCCAGCGCGGCCACGCCCGAAGCGTCCAGCGCGCCCTGCAGCGCGGTGTCCGCCACCAGCGGCGCGCCCACCACCAGCGTCAGCGCGGGAGCCTGGGCCCCTTCACCGCTCCACACGAGCGGCACGGCCACGAAGACGTGCGGCGCCCCGAAGGCGTCCACCACGGACGTGCCCGCCTTGGCGAGCGCCGGGACATCCAGCGCGCCAGCGTCGGAGGACGGCTCGGCCCCGGCGCGCGCATGGAAGCTCGCGTCGCCGGCCACCACCGCCACCACCACCGCGCCCTGCAGCTCCTTGGGCAGCGCGGCTTCTGCGGCGGTGCGCAGGGTGCCGAAGCGCTCGGCCGTCAGGGGCGACAATGGACCGGCCGCCTCCGCGTCCTTCGCGGCGTTGCGGTCGCGCGACGACTTCGCCGCGGGAGCGGGACGCAGGGCGTGCACGGCGGCGGCCATGTCGGGACTGCCGGCCAGCTTCAGCGCCAGGGATTGGATCTCGGAGCGGCGCGCATCCACGCGACGCGACACTTCACTGGCGCCCGAGGCGGCCTGGAGCGCGGCGCCTTCCACCGCGCGCGCACGCTGAGGCGCCGACAGCGTCGGGAGGTGAGCCAGGCCCAGTCCGAGGACCAGGAGTGCGAACAGCAGGAACTTGAGGCGGACCATCGCCGTCCTTTAGCCCAAGGGTGAGGGGATCCGCTTATAGCGTCCACCTTCCCGCGTTTGATGGTCTTCTCCAACCGGTCACGCGTTGCGTCGATGGCCTGGAACAGCGTCTCCGCCGTCTCCGTCACGTGCACCGCTTCCATCCCAGGCATGCGCACCGTCACCCGGCACTCCTTGTCCACGCCTCCCTTGTTGGGACCGTTGATGTCCACGAGCGCGATGTCGATCTCCGACGCTTCGTCCTCGGCGAACCGCTCGATGTGAGCCACCAGGTGCTCATCCGTGTACGCCTTGAGCTTGTCCGACAGCTTCAGATGCACTCCACGCAACAACACCTTCATGGATTCACCTCCGGGAACAAACATGGGCAGTCCCCGGCCCTTGCGTGAGGGGCTTTCGCAAGCTTTCCCGCCTGCCTTCCCCCGAAGCAGCCAGCCGACCGTCGCCGCGCCCGGGATGGCCCGGACGAATGAATAACCCGGGGCACCGGGTTGCTCTAGGCGCATGGATGGCGATCGCATCAAGGTCTTGCTGGTCGAGGATGACGGTGACAGCCGTGAACTCCTGGCGGAGCTGCTGGAGGACGACTTCGACGTCACCACCGCCGCGGACGGCGTCGCGGGCCTCAAGGCCTTCGAGGAAACCCACCCCGACGTCGTGGTGACGGACGAGTCCCTGCCAGGCATGAACGGCACGGAGCTGGCGCAACAGGTCAAGGAGCGCGAGCCCAACGCCCGCGTGGTGCTCGTGTCCGGCTACGCGCAGGTGGACGGGGCCGGGTACTGCGACGTCGTGATGCGCAAGCCCATCGACGTGGAGGGCCTCAGCAAGATGGTGTGCAAGCTGGGCGAAGAGGCGAAGCACTGAGGAATTCGCACAGGGGGCCGCCTGCCATCCGCGCGAAGCGTTCCTAACATTCCAGCCATCGCCCAGGAGGGCCTCATGAGGTACTGCGCACGGTGTGGCTCGGAGTATCAGGACAGTGTCGTGAACTGCACGGATTGCCCCAACCACCCGCCGCTCGTCTCCTCGGACGAGATGCGAGGCCGCGGGCTTCCGCTTCCCCATGAGCTGGATCAGCACCGGTTCGTGAAGGCGGGCATCGCGGAGGATCCCGTGACGGCCCAGGTCTTCGAGGACGTGCTGAACGAACAGCGCATCGCGACCATCGTGCGTCCCGGACGCTCGGGGGTGGTGGACGAGCTGACCACCGGCAACCTGCTGCCCTGGTGGGAGTTCCTCGTCCCGGACAAGGACCAGATGCGGGCCGCCGCCCTCCTGGAGGAAGTGAAGATCCAGGGGCTGGCCACCGCGGACGAAGCCGGACGCGCCGCCGAGGAAGAGGAGCGCGAGGGCGAGCTGGCCCGAGCGCAGGGGGACGCCGCGCCCCCCGCCTTCTAGGCGAGGGCGTGCGTCACGGCGCGCCGACGTCCGCGCTGCCCGTCGAGGGCGCGGACTGGCCCGCGAGCGTGGCGGGCGGACGCCGGGCCTCGAAGAGGCTCACGCCCGTCACCTTCCACTTGTCGTAGCGCGCGTTGCGGGCGAGGAACGTCTCCAGGTCCTCGTCCACCACGCGGTTGTAGCCGCCCCGGGACGCGTGGCGCAGGTACGTGCGCTTCTTCTTCTGCACGACGAAGCCCAGGTGGGTGATGCGCGTGGCCTTCAGCGGCAGGTCCTCGCGCAGCACGACGAGGATGGTGCCGGACGCCACGTCGCGCGCGTGCGTGAGCACCTTGTCCAACGGAATCATGGTGAGGCCGAAGGTGCCCACGGGCTGGCGCTCGCGCGGCAGTTGCAGCGCCTGGGACGACTTCGACTGCCAGGTGTGCGCGGTGAGCGTCTTGGTGACGGCGACGGCGTCGTCCTTCGCGTAGCGCCGCGTCACGTCCACCAGCAGGCCCTTCTTGATGTTGTTGGGCAGCCACTGCGCTTCCATCAGGTGGTTGCGGTCCTCGTAGGCGGGCGTGCTCGCGTAGCGGATCCGCTCCAGCAGGGCCGGCACCTCCGGCTCGCCGTGGGCCATGCCCAGCGCCAGCGTCTCCTCCACGAAGGTGAGGCAGTCCACCGCGTCCAGGCGAAAGGTGGGGTCCGGGTCCACGCCCTGGCCCTCGCCCAGGGGCGAAAGCACATACGGGGTGTTGAGGAAGCGCTCGCTCATGCCCAGCAGCCGCTCCGACAGCGGCGTCTCGGCCTGATCCGCGATGAGCGCCGCGCGCTGCTCCGGCGTCAGGGGCTTCCAGCCGTTCTCCCGCACGGGCCCGGGCAGCGGTGGAACGACGGGGTGCGCCGGCGCGCTGAGCGACGTGGGCACCGCGCGCGCCGCCGGGACCGGGGCGCGGGAGGCGGCGGGAGGCGACACCGGGGCCTGGGCCAACAGCGCGAGCGCGCAGAAACCCGCGAGGCTCACGGCGCCACCCCGGCCTTGCGCAGGATGGCCTTGCGCCGGTCGTCCGCGAGCTGGAGCGTCTCCAGCTCCTTCTCGTAGGTGAGCTTCTCCTCGCCCTTCGCGTTCCAGGACGCCAGCACCAGCCAGTCCAGGGCCGCGGCATCTCCGCCCTGGTGCAGCATCCGCGCGGAGGTGGCGGCCAGGGTGCGGTCCGCGTCCTTCAGCAGCGGCGACAGCACGGGGCTGGCCTTCTTGGCCGGAACGCCCTCGAAGAGCGCCAGGCCCTGGCGGCGCACGAACTTGTCCTGGCTGCCCAGCAGCTTCTGCGCGAAGGCGAAGCCCTCCGGCGCGCCCAGCCGGCACAGCCCCCGGGCCGCGGCGAAGCGCGTGTTCTCCGATTCGCTGTCCAGATACGCCTTGAGGCCCGCCTTCTGCTTCGCGTCACCGGACGTGCCCACGGCCTCCAGCAGCGCGGCCCGCACCTCCAGGTCCTTCTCCTCCTTGGCGGCGGCCATCAGCGGCTTGCCCACCTTGGGGTTGCGCGACGCGCCCAGGGCCCTCGCGGCCTCGCGGCGCACGCCGCTGCTCTTGTCGTTCAGGAGCGGCAGTACGGCGGCGGTGTTGCGGCTGCCCAGCTTCGCCAGGCCCTGCGCCGCGTACATGCGCACGGTGCTGTCGCCATCCCCGGCGAGCTTCACGAGCGCGGATTCGCCCTGGCGCGCACCGAGCGACGCCAGGAGCGAGACGAGGTTGCGGCGGGTGCGCTCCTCGAAGGTGTTGCGCAGCAGGGGGCTGATCTGCTCGGCCGCGTACGCCTCCTCGCGCAGGTAGCGCAGGCGCGCCGCGGCGGCGGGCACGGGGCCGCCCTGGGACACCTGGGTGAGCACGGCATCGGCTTCGGCGCGGCTCTGGGCCCGCTTGGACGCGGCCGCGGAGCCCGCGGCGAGGCCAGCCAGGGGGAGCAGGACGACGAGGAGGAGCAGCGACGCGAACGGGGAACGCACGGGGGCGGAACGATGGCAAGCGCGGCGCCCGCCGTCAAAGTCCCCCCCTCCGCCCGGCTCCCTGCTTCACGCCAACCGCCCGATTCTTGACCCCCCCGAGGGCGATTGATACGACCGACTCAAGTCGCTTCACTCCAGGATGACCGAGGCCCACGTGATGACGAAGCAGTCGCTCCTGATGGCGGTTGCGGGCGTGCTGACCGCATGTGGCCCCGTGAAATCGACCTCCAACATCCTCGACGCGGAGGTGCAGATCCAGGCCGCGAAGACGGCGGGCGCCGAGAAGGAAGCCCCCTACGAGTGGACGGCCGCCAACCTGTACCTCCAGAAGGCCCGGGAGGAGGTCGGCTATTCGGACTACCAGGCCGGCGTGGACTTCGCGGTGAAGGCGTCCCGCTTCGCCAACGAGGCGCGCGAGAAGGCCATGTCCGCCGCCAACGCCGACTCCCAGGGTCGGCCCCAGAACCCGTGACGCCCGAGCGCTCCCCGATGAAGCGTCTGTCCCAGTCCGCGCTGCTCACCCTGCTGCTCGCCACCACCGCCTGCGTCAGCGGCAACAAGATCCGCGCCGACACGGAGGTCCTCACCGCCGACGTGGAGCGCGCCCGCCGGGGCGGTGCCCTGCGCTGCGCGCCCGCCGAACTGGCCGCCGCCGAAGCCAACCTCGACTTCGCCCGGGGCGAGCTGAGCCAGGGCAACAGCACCCGCGCCGCGCAGCACGTGCGCACCGCCGACGGCGCCGTGAAGCGCGCCCTGGAGCTGTCCAAGAACTGCGCCCCGCGCCAGGTGCTGGTGCGCGACCGCCCGGAGACGCCGCAGCCACAGCAGCCCGACCAGCCGCAGCAGCCGCAGCAACCCCAGCAGCAGGTGGTGGTGAGCATCGAGGAGACGGACGGCGACGGCGACGGCGTGCTGGACAAGGACGACCCCTGCCCCGACCAGGCCGAGGACGTGGACGGCTTCCAGGACCAGGACGGCTGCCCGGATCCGGACAACGACGGCGACGGCGTGCTGGACGCGCAGGACAAGTGCCCGCTCATCCCCGGCGTGGCGGAGAACAACGGCTGCCCGGCGGAGGCCCCGAAGGACAAGGACGGCGACGGCGTCCTGGACAACGTGGACAAGTGCCCGGATCAGCCGGAGGACAAGGACGGCTTCCAGGACGACGACGGCTGCCCGGAGCTGGACAACGACCTGGACGGCATCGTGGACGGCACGGACAAGTGCCCCAACGAACCCGGTCCGCTGCAGAACCTGGGCTGCCCCATCGTCGACAAGGACGGCGACGGCATCAACGACGACAAGGACAAGTGCCCGGACGAGCCGGAGGACAAGGACGGCTACCAGGACGAGGACGGCTGCCCGGACCTGGACAACGACAGCGACGGCGTCCCGGACGCGCAGGACAAGTGCCCGCTGGATTCCGGCCCGCCGGAGAACGGCGGCTGCCCGGATCCGGACAAGGACGGCGACGGCATCGTGGACCGGCTGGACGCGTGCCCCGACGACCCCGGCGTGAAGGAGGAGCGTGGCTGCGCCAAGCAGTACAAGATGGTCGTCGTCAAGAAGGACCGGATCGAGATCAAGAAGCAGATCCTCTTCGGGTCCGGCTCCGCGAAGATCATCGGCAAGCAGAGCACGACCATCCTGGACGACGTGGCCCAGGCGCTGAAGGACGCGCCGTGGATCCGCAAGGTGCGCATCGAGGGCCACACCGACTCGCTGGGCAACGACACGTCCAACCTGAAGCTGTCGCAGAAGCGCGCCGACGCGGTGATGGCGCAGCTGCTCAAGCGCAGCATCGACCCGGGCCGGATGGAGGCCGTGGGCTTCGGTGAGGCCCAGCCGGTGGCGCCGAACACCACCAAGGCCGGACGCGCGCTCAACCGCCGCACGGAGTTCAACGTCGTCCGGCAGTAGTGACGCGCCCCACCCCGCTCCGTCACGACGGAGCGGGAACGGTGGAAGCACCCCGCGCCTCCCCGGGCCTCACGCCCAGGGAGGCGTGGTCGTTTCAGGAGGCCGGGGAACAGCGGGGCGTGGAGGTGCTGCTCGCTCGGGGACGCTTCGGCCCCAGGAGGGCCGCCAGTCGCGCTCAGGCCGCGGGGGGCGGCACGTCCTGCCCCGCGACAGCCTGGACGTCAGGCGTCCTTGAGCAGCTCGTGCAGCACTTCGGTGGCGTAGGCGCCGCGAGGCAGCTCGAACGTGAGCACCGCGTCCTCGCCGTCCACCGTGAGGTCCGGCGCGCCCAGCCGCACGCGGTACGGACGGCGCGTGCCTTCCGTCTCGTCCCCCCCGCGCACGAAGTCGCTCGGCGTGACGCCCGCGTCGACGAGCAGCTTCGCCTCGGCCTCCGCCACCTCGCCCCGCGAAGCGGTCATCTTCGGGCCGAACATCGGCCCCGCCGGGCTCACCTCGAACGCGGCGACGCGGGGGTTGTCCACCTCCGGCGCCTCGCACACGAAGAGGCCGCCCGTCTCCTCCTTGCGCAGCACGTCGCCCA
>SECN01000768.1 GCA_004173515.1 Myxococcaceae bacterium
CCGCCGCGAACGCGGTCAGCTTGCCGTGCTCACGCGTCAGCAGCGTCACCATCCGGTCCGACTCACCGTAGTCGACCGTGGACAGCACGAACGCGTCGTCGGCGTACCGCTCCATGATCTCCCTTCAACGCGCCAGGGGCGAAGGAAGCTTCCCGGTCAGCACCAGGAACAGGACCGCGCCCAGCAGCAACACCGCCAGCACCGCGGCCAGGATGACGTACGCCCGCTTGCGCCGCTCCTTCTCCAACTGCACGGGAGAGGGCGCTGGCACCGCCCGGTCCACCTCCTCGTAGCGCAGCGCCGCTTCCTCCGGCGACAACCCGATGACCTGGGCGTACGCGCGGATGTAGTTCAGGACGAACACGCGCTCGGGCAGACGCTCCACCTGACCCGCCTCCAGCGCCGCGACGAGGCTGGGGGGAATCTTCGTCTCCCGAGAGACGTCCTCGCGTGACAGCCCGCGCAGCTCGCGTTGCTGACTGAGGTATTTGCCGAAGTCGACGTGGTCCACGGTGCCCGGGGCCCCAGCCTAGAGGTGTTCCAGCAGTGAGCGGCAGTCGTCCTTGAGCACTTGTTCGGTAGGCTGGGCCTTGGCCTCACAGCCCGCGAGCGCCGCCTTCGCGGCATCCACGTTCCCGAGCTTCGCCTGGCACACGCCCTCGCGGCGATAGGCCTCCGCCGTGTCGGGGCACTTCTCGCGGAAGTGACCGAACTGCTGGCAGGCCTCCGCCGTCTTGCCCGTCTCGTCGTAGATGATGCCCAGGTTCCGGAAGCCCATGCAGAACTCCGGGTTGGTCGTCACGGCCGCCTTGATGTTCTGCAGCGCGTTCGCGGTGTCGCCCTTCTTGTAGAGCGCCCACCCCAGGTTGCCCTGCGCGGAGAAGCCGAAGCGGTACTGCATGTCGTTGAGCGCCTCCTCGTACAGCTTGATGGCGTCGTCGTAGCGGCCCTGATCCAGGCGCAGGTTGCCCAGGTTGTTGCGCACATCGGAGAAGGTCGGCCGCAGCTCCAGCGCCTTCTCGTAGTGGGCCGCAGCCTCGTCGAGCCGCCGGAAGGACAGGTGCAGCAGGATGCCCATGGCGTTGTGGGCCTCCGGGTTGCCCGGGTTCTGGGCCAACGCCTTCTGGTACTCCTGGAGCGCGTCCTGCACGTGGCCGTGCTGCTGCGCCTGCACGCCCAGGTCGTAGTGGATCTCCGAACTCTCGACCTCCTTCTGCGTGGGGACGTGCGCGCACCCGGCGGACGCGAGCACGAGCGCGAGGCAACAGGCGGAAGGGATGCGGAACATGGGGGCCAATCCGGGGTGGAGGTTCAGAACGCGGCCAGGAAGCGGCCCAGGGTGGTGGCGACGTTGCGCTTCTCTTCGGCGCGGGCCTTCACGGCGGGCACGAGCGTGGGCTCCTTGAAGAACACGGGGAGCGTCTTGAGCCACTCGTCCTGCTGCGCGGGAGCCACGGCGCGCCAGTTCGCGTTGTCCATCATGAAGCCCAGCGACTCCACGAACCCGAGCGCGTCGTCCTCGTCCTCCCGCAGCTCGTCCGCGGACTGGACGCGCCGCCCGGACACGTACACCGCGCAGTCACCGGCCTCCACCAGGTACAGGTACACGAAGACGCCCGCGCCCTGCCCTCCGCGAAGCCCCACCACGAAGGCCTGCGCCGGCCCGGCCTGCTTGCCGGGGATGGCCACGTGCGGCGCGTTGAGGGACAGGTGCAGCGCGAGCACCTGGTCGCGGTTGGCGGGAAGTCCCCGGTAGCGCTCGTCGATGGTGAACACCGTCGTCTCCCTTCCCCACGCCCTCCCGTGTCAGCGGGTGGTGAGGGTGAACTCCTCGGTCGCATCCTGCGCGTCCGCAGCCGTCTTCTGGAAGCGGATGAGGGGCGTGTCAATCATCACGTTGCCGCCGCCCTCATTGCCTTCCCCGATGATCACCTTGAAGACGTTGCTGGCGGACGTGCT
>SECN01000288.1 GCA_004173515.1 Myxococcaceae bacterium
GGCGTGGGGGCAGCAAGAAAGAGGTGGAGGGAAGCGCGGGATGCGCCGATTGTTCGGGTTCGACCCTTCCCGCGTCCACCCTGGGGCGGGTCCTGGCCTTTTCTGGAGCCCTCTTGATTCCCTATTGGCACGCCCCCTCGTTCAAGCTGGGGCCCCTGGAGCTGAACCCCTTCAACGTCTTCGTGGCGGCGGGCATCCTGCTGGGCGCGAGGCTCCTGACGAAGCAGGCGGAGCGCGAGGGCCTGGACCCGAACCCGCTGGCGGACTTCGCCATGTGGGGCGTGGCGGCCGGCATGCTCTTCGGCCACTGGGTGCACCTGTTCTTCTACCACCCGGAGGAGCTGTCCAAGAGTCCGTTCCAGATCCTCCGGTTCTGGGACGGTCTGTCGTCCTTCGGCGGCCTGCTGGGCGGCATCTTCGCGGCGGTGGTGTTCTTCCGGGTGAAGAAGCTGCGCTTCAACGACTACGCGGACAGCTTCGCGCTGGGCGTGGCGCCAGCATGGGCGGTGGCGCGGCTGGGGTGCTTCGCGGTGCACGACCACCCGGGTCGGCTGACGGACTTCTTCCTGGCGGTGCAGTTCCCCAACGGCAACCGGCACGACCTGGGCTTCTACGACGCGGTGGTGCTGTTCACGATCACCGGCATCCTCTACGCGCTGCGCAATGCCGGAAAGCTCAAGGGCCGGCTGCTGCCGCTGCTGGCGGTCCTGTACGCCGTCTCCCGCTTCAGCCTGGACTTCCTCCGGGCCACGGACCTGTCGTACGTGGACGCGCGCTACTTCGGCCTGACGCCGGCGCAGTACGGCAGCATGCTGCTGGTGGCGTACGGGGTGTGGGGTCTGTTGCGCAAGCAGGCGCCGAGCACGTCTGCCCAGAAGCCCCCGGCCTCCCAGGGACGGGTGGAGACCGCGCGGTAGGCGAAGTGTGCTTCGCTCCAGGCTCCGTGAAGGTGGGGGGTTCGCATGAAGGCTCTGGCGTATGACGCGGTGATGGCGCCGCTGGGGTGGGTAGGGCTGAACGCCGCCCGCCGCCAGTTGGTGGACGGGCTGTCCGGGCGGGTGCTGGAGGTGGGCGCGGGCACGGGCCTGGCGCTGCCGGGGTACCCGGACTCGGTGACGTCCGTGACGGCGGTGGACGTGGACCTGGAGGCGCTGTTGCGCGCCCGGGTCCGCCGCTCCGGCGTGGCGCTGCTCCAGGCGGATGCGCAGGCGCTGCCGTTCCCGGATGCGTCGTTCGACGCGGTCGTCTCCAGCCTGGTGTTCTGCTGCGTGGACGCGCCGGCCACGGCGCTCGCGGAAGTCGGAAGGGTGCTCAGGCCGGGAGGAGAGCTGCGCCTGCTGGAGCACGTGCGGGCGGAGAACCCCATGCTGGCCCTGGCGCAGGACCTGCTCACGCCCGCATGGCACCGGCTGTCCGGGGGCTGCCGCCTCAACCGGGACACCTTCCGGCTGGTGGAGAACGCGGGCTTCCGCATCGTCCGGCGCGAGCAGCGCCTGGGCGGCGTGGGCGAGTTCATCTTCGCGCGGAAGCCCTGAGTCCGGGCCGGGACGGGTTTGACGCGCTCGACGCCTCACACCCAGACTTCCATGGAAGTTCCCCCTCAACGCCCGGTGGGCGAGGAGTCTCCATGACGAAGACGGTCGCTGTTCTCGTTGGCGCGGTCGTGTCCCTGGGCGTCCTGATTCCCGCCGTGGCCTGGGCCACGGGCTGGGAAGAGGGCCCGTGCGACGTGACAGCCTTCTGCCCTGACGGCTCCACCATCGCCTGCCACGGCGAGATCTCGTGCTCGTACCGGTCTGGAAGCGTCGCCTTCGTGGACTGCGACGGCTACAGGCTCACCTGTCAGTAGCCCCCCCTGTGCCTCGGGGCGGAAGGGACCCGCCGATGGGGGTGGGTCCTGCGGACCTGGCAGGTCGGAAGCGACCTGCCGCGTCGTGTTTCCGGAAGCAATGTCAGAGGTCACTTTAGGATGACGGGCGCGCTGGCGGACCGACCCGCCATGTCCCATCCGTGAGGCCCTTTCGCATGACCCGCTCCCTTCGTTCCCTGCTCGCGCTGTTGCTGCTCGCCGGCTGTGGCCCTGGCCCCGAGACGGGCACC
The DNA here is from genome assembly GCA_004173515.1 of Myxococcaceae bacterium. Taxonomy (GTDB): domain Bacteria; phylum Myxococcota; class Myxococcia; order Myxococcales; family Myxococcaceae; genus Corallococcus. The sequence goes on from SECN01000288.1 coordinate 2,101, forward strand.
TCGCCCGACCTCGCGAGTGCTCCCGCCGCGCTGGAGGAGACCGACCGCCAGGGGGGCTCCGCGCCCCGCGAGGGCTCCGTGCGGCTGTCCACTGGCGTCACGCTCCGCTACGTGGAGCAGGGTCGCCAGGACGGGCCCGTCGTCGTCCTGCTGCACGGCTACACGGATTCGCACCACACCTGGGACCTGGACCTGCCGCGCTTCCCGCGCGACCTCCACCTCTACGCGTTGGATCAGCGCGGCCATGGGGACTCCTCCCGCCCGGCGTGCTGCTACACGCAGCAGGCGTTCGCCCGGGACGTGGTGGCGTTCCTGGACGCGAAGCACGTCTCGCGCGCCATCCTCGTGGGCCACTCCATGGGCAGCTTCATCGCGCAGCAGGTGGCGCTGGATGCGCCTTCCCGCGTGAAGGCGCTGGTGCTCGTGGGCTCCGCGCCCACCGTTGCGGGCAATGAAGTCGCGCTGGGGCTCAAGTCCGCCGTGGACACGCTCACCGACCCGGTGGACCCGGACTTCATCCATGAGTTCCAGGCCAGCACCTTCTTCCAGCCCGTGCCCGCGTCGTACCTGAACACCCTCGTCGCGGAGAGCTCCAAGCTGCCCGCGCGCGTGTGGCAGGACACGCTGGACGGGCTCATCGCGGAGGACCACTCGGCGCGGCTGGGGAGCCTCCGCGTGCCCACGTTGATCATCGGCGGCGACAACGACGGCTTCTTCTCCGTCACCGAGCAGCGCGCCCTGGCCCGCGCCATCCGTGGCTCGACGTACCTGCTCTATCCGCAGACGGGCCACGCCCCCCACGCCGAGCGCCCGCAGCGCTTCGTGGACGACGTGCGCCACTTCATCGACCGCCTGTAGTCACCCGCTGTCGCTTCAGGGTCCGGCCGCCTGGGACGCCGGTTCCGGGCGGGCCGGGTCCGACCTGGCCAGCACCACCACCGCCACCAGGATGAGCAGCCCCCCCAGGCCCTGACGCGGCGACAGACGCTCGCCCAGGAAGAGCGCTCCCAGCACCACCGCCATCACCGGCTCCAGCGTGGACAAGAGCGACGTGTTCACCGGACCGATGCGCTGGAGCCCCGCGAAGAACGTGAGCACCGCCACCACGGTGGACAGCAGCGACAGGCCCGCCACCGCGCCCCACCCGCCCGGCGTCTGGGGGAACGACGGCCCCTTCACCAGCATCAGCATCCCGAAGGCGAGCCCCGCGGACAGCAGGATGCCAGTGCTCGCCGCGAGCGGCCCTGCCGGGCCCACCACGCGCGCGCTGGACAGGACGTAGACGGCGTAGATGACCGCCGACAGCACGCCCAGCGCGATGCCCAGCGGCTTCGCGTCCGGCCCCGGGTCCACCGTGAGCGCCGTGCCCGTCAGCGCCAGCGCCACCGCCAGCCAGCGCGGGCGGCTCAGGTGCTCGCGGCCCATGGCCACCTGGAGCACCGCCACCAACGCCGGGAAGAGGTACAGCAGCAGCGCCACCAGCCCCGCGGACGCGTGCTGGAGCGCGAGGAAGTAGGCGCTGCCTTCGGCGAAGTAGCCCAGCGCGCCCAGCAGGAAGAGCCCCAGCAGCACCCGGCCCCGGGGCCAGCGCTGCCTTCGCGCGAACATCACGCAGGTGAGCACCAGCCCGGACAGGGTGAAGCGCAGGAACAGCAGCGTGGGCATGTCCGCGCCCGACGCGTAGGCCAGCCTCGCGAACAGCCCCAGCGCGCCAAAGGAGGCACCGGACAGCGCGACGAGGAGGAAGCCGGTGGTGCGGGTCTGGGACAGGCGCGCCTACCAGTTCTTGACGGACTGGAGGTCGAACACCTCCGGGAAGCCGCCCTGGCGCAAGAGCTGCGCGGCCACCGCGCTGCGGCCCCCCGCCGCGCAGTACACCACCACGGGCGTGCCCACCGGGCCCACCTCGGAGAGGCGCTGGGCCAGCACCTGGACGGGGATGTTGCGGGCGGCCTCCGGGTGTCCCTGCTGGAACTCCTCCGGGGTGCGGACATCCAGCAACACCGCGCCTTGCGCGACCAGTTCGTGGGCCTTCTGCGAGCGTTCCTGAGGCGTCATGGGGCCATCGTACCCTCAAGCCCCGGGCCCGACCGGGCCGAAAACTGGAGGCGGCCCCACCGGACGCTACAGTCCTGTAACGACCCCCATGCCACTCGACAAGCACACCCTGCTCCACCAACTGGCCGAGCGTCTCCAGCAGAGCGACCGGCTGGCCCACCGCGCGGAAGCCGACGCACGCGAGGCCGCCCGCAGCCTCGCCACGGAGTCCGAGAAGAAGGAGGACGGCCGCGCCGCCATCGAATACGGCAGCCTCGCCACCGGCCAGGCCAACCGCGCGCGCCGCCTGCAGGAGGAGCTCCAGGCGCTCACCGCCTTCGGCCAGAAGGACCTGCCCCGCTTCCCGCGTCAGGGCCCCGTGGGCCTGGGCGCCCTGGTGGACGTCAGCACCGAGGACGAGGACGGCTTCGCCGAGCGCACCTTCTTCGTGCTCCCCGCTGGCGCCGGCACCGAGCTCACCGGCCCCGGCGGCGACGGCTTCCTGTCCGTCATCACCCCCAGCTCCCCCGTGGGACGCGCCCTCCTGGGCCGCCGCGCCGGCGACACCGTGGAAGTGACGCTCGCGGGCGAGGTGCGCGAGTGGACGGTGCTGGAGGTCGCCTGAGGCCCGCGCCTCAGTCCGGCTCCGGCTCCGACGAGGGCCCGGGCGCCGCGTGCGCGACGAGCCACTCCTCCGGGATGTCGCCCCGGGGCAGCTCCAGGAGGAACGTGGAGCCCTGCCCCGGCACGCTGGTGGCGCTCACCTTGCCGCCGAAGGCTTCGACGATCTGCCGCGTGATGTAGAGGCCCAGGCCCAGGCCGCCGTAGTGCCGGTCGCTCACCGCGCGCTCGAAGCGCTCGAAGATGCGCGCCAGGTCCTCCGGCGCGATGCCGATGCCGTGGTCCCTCACGGTGAGCCGCGCGAGCGTGCCCTCGGCCTCCACGCGCAGCACCACCGGGTGGCCCGCGCCGTACTTGAGCGCGTTGGACACCAGGTTCGTCACCACCTGCTCCAGCCGCAGCCGGTCCCACCGGCCCACCACCGGCACCGGCGCGTCCAACTCCAGCTCCGTGCCGTGCTGCGCCGCCGCCGGGGCGAAGCGGTAGAGGATTTCCGCCGCCACGCTCGCCAGGTCCATCTCCTCCAGCTCCAGCCGCAGCCGGCCCGCGGTGATGCGCGACACGTCCAGCAGGTTGTCCACCAGTCGCGACAGCCGGCGCACCTGGCGCTGCACCACGTCCAGCGTCTCCGCGACGCGCTCGGTGGGCACGGGCTTGCCTTCACGCGCGAGCACCACCACCTGCTTCTGGAGCAGTTGCACCTTGAGGCTCAGCGGCGTCAGCGGCGTCTTCAGCTCGTGGCTCGCGATGCCCAGGAACTCGTCGCGCTGACGCACCGCCTCGCGCGCCTCGCGCAACAGCCGCGCGTTCTCCAGGTAGAGCGCGGTGCGGTGGGCCAGCTCCGACAGGAAGCGCTCCTCCTCCGCGTCGAAGGCGTGCAGCACGTTGGAGCGCAGCAGCATCAGCGCGCCCAGGATGCTGCCGCGCGCGCCCAGGGGCACGCTCAGGCACCCGTGCGGCCCCACCTCGCGCATCAGCCGCGCATGCTCCGCGTCCTGCGCGATGGCCGCCACGTGCTCCTCGGACATGATGCACAGGCGGCCCACCGCCCCGGACACGAACACCTGCGGCAGCCCCCCGGGCATGGACGGATCCGGCGGGTAGCGCTGGAGCAGCTCGCGCAAGAGCCCGTGCCGGCCCTCCTCCCGGTGCAGGGACGCCACCACGCGCACGGGCTCGCCCGGCGGCTTCAGGATGAGCAGCGCGCCGTCCCCCAGCGCGGGCACCAGCAGCTTGAGCAGCGGTTCCAACTGGCCTTCCGCGTCCACCGCCTCGCCCAGCAGCGCGCCCGCCTCCGCCAGCAGCCGCGACGCCTCCAGCATCGGGCCGGGCAGGGTCTCCACGCCGTGCGTGCGCAGGAGCGCCGCCGCGACCTGCCCGTCCGCGCCCTTCACCGGCACCGCCATGCCCCGCAGGAACGCACGCGTCCCGTCCGGCCGGAGCACCTCCCACACCGCCGCGTCCACCTGCTCGCCCGCCAGCGCTCGCGACAGGGGCGATTCGTGCGGCGGCAGCGGCGTGCCATCCGCGCGCACCCATTCACACCCGGGCAGGCGACCGCCCGCCACCGTGGTGGGCGCGGAAATGCCGAAGTGGAGCGACGCTGGCGTGTTGAAGGCGAGGACGCGGCCGCCCTGCTCGATGAGGACCAGTCCTTCCGCATCCATGACGCGTACGGCCAAATCCCGCGCGGCCGCACCCTGCGTCAATTCCAGGTCGACGGCATCCGGAGATGGATCCGGGCGGGCAGGTGAAGACGTGACGCCAGAGGACATGCTGGGGCTTTCCGCACGCATCATGGTGTCATCTCCGCCTCCCGGGAAGGAAGACAGACCCCAAGGCCCGCCCCATCACCATCAAGCACAGGGAATGCTTTCCGTCATCCTGCTCTTCCCGCTGGCCCCCTTGCCTGCATGGCGGCGATCCTCAATCGTTCGACTGTCCACGTCGCGACCCGTGAAGTTCCGGTCGCACGGCGAAGTTCTTCCACCGTGAGTCTCCCGCATGCAGATGCCGTTCACCCGCCCTGACGGCACCCCCAGCGAGCGCCGCTTCCGGCAGGTCATCGACACGCTCCAGGAGGTCGTCTTCCAGACGGACATGGAGCGCCGCTGGGCCTTCCTCAACCCCGCGTGGACCGAGCTGACGGGCTTCCCCGTGGAGGAATGCCTGGGCCGGTCCGCCATGGACTTCATCCACGCGGACGACCAGGCGCGCACGCTGGAGGTGTGCGAGTCGCTGCTCACGAAACAGCGTGAGTTCATCCAGCACGAGGTGCGCTACCTCACGCGCGACGGGGGCTTTCGCTGGATGGATGTGTTCGTCCGGGTGACGGTGGACGAGGACGGCGTGCTCTTGGGCATGGCGGGCACGCTCAACGACATCACCGAGCGCAAGCGCACGAGCGACGCGCTCGCCCGGCGCGAGCGCTACCTCACCGCGCTGGTAGACATGCAGCAGCGCCTGCTGTCCGTCCACACCGGCGGGGACCTGTATGAACAGGCGCTGACGCCGCTGGGGCCGGCGTCGGGGGCCAGCCGCGTCTACATCTTCGAAACCCACCTCAACGCGCAGGGCGCGCTCGTGTGCAGCCAGCGCGCCGAGTGGTGCGCCCCCGGCGTGGTGCCTGAAATCGACAACCCGCTGCTGCAGGAGCTGCCGATGCGGCCGGGCCTGGAGCGCTGGGTGCCCGTCCTGGAGCGTGGAGAGGTCGTCACCGGGCGCGTGTCGACCTTCCCCGCGCTCGAGCGGGAGATCCTCCAGCCGCAGGGCATCCTGACGCTGCTGGTGCTGCCCCTGCGCGTGCACGGGCGGCTGGTGGGCTTCGTGGGCTTCGACAACTGCTTCGAGGCGCGCGAGTGGGACCGGCTGGAGGTGGATCTCCTGTTCGCCGCGAGCGGCGCCATCTCCGTGGCCCTGGAGCGACGCGAATCCGAGCGGGCGCTGCGCGAGCGCGAGCACCGCTTCCGCCAGCTCGCGGAGAACGCGTCGGACGTGCTGTACCTCTACCGGTGCGCGCCGCCGCGCGGCTTCACGTACGTCAGCCGCGTGGCCCACGCCAAGCTGGGCCTGGGGCCGGAGGAGCACTACGCGGATCCGGAGCTGTGGTACCGCAAGGTGCACCCGGAGGACCGGCCCGCGCTGGAGCGGCTGCTGGAGTCGCCCAGGTCCGCGGACAGCGCGCCGGTGGTGCTGAGGTTCCTGCTGCCCGACGGGCGCACCCTGTGGATGGAGCACGTGGTGGCCCCGGTGACGGACGCCCACGGCCGCGTGGTGGCGGTGGAGGGGCTGGCGCGCGACATCACCGAACGGCGTCAGGTGGAGGAGGCCCTGAAGCGCTCCGAGGCCAGCCTGCGCGCGCTGATGGAGGGCTTCCCGGACGCGGCGGCCATCGAGCGCGACGGCCACATCGTCTACGCCAACGCGGTGCTCGTCACCACGCTGGGCTTCGAGCGCGCGGAGGAGCTGGTGGGCCGCCGGCTGTCGGAGTTCCTGGCGGACGTGCCGGGCACCGGCGTGACGCCCCTGGACACCACGCCGCTCACCAGCGAGCGGCGGCTGGTGCTGCGCGACGGGCGCACGCGCGTGGTGGAGCTGGCGTCGCTGCCCCTGAGATTCGACGGACAGCCGGCGGTGGTGTCCATCGCGCGGGACGTGACGGAGCAGCGCCAGTTGCAGGCGCGGCTGACGCTGGCGGACCGGCTGGCGTCGGTGGGCACGCTGGCGGCGGGCATCGCGCACGAAATCAACAACCCGCTGGCCTTCGTGCTCTCCAACCTGGCCTTCCTGTCGGACGAGTTCCGCCACCACCTGACGCCCGCCCCTTCGCGCGGGGTGCGCCCCCCGGACGTGGCCGAGTGGCAGGAGGTGCTGGGCGAGGCGTGCGAGGGCGCCGAGCGCGTGCGGCAGATCGTCCGCCAGTTGAAGACCTTCTCCCGGCCGGACGAGGAGCGCGTGTCCCCGGTGGACGTGCACGCGGTGCTGGACTCCGTGGTGATGATGGCCGCGAATGAAATCCGGCACCGCGCGCGGCTGCGGCGGGACTACGGCACGGTGCCCCTGGTGATGGCCAACGAGGGCCGGCTGTGCCAGGTGTTCCTCAACCTGGTGGTGAACGCGGCGCAGGCCATCCCGGAGGGCTCCGCGCACGAGCACGAGGTGGTGCTGGCGACGCGCATCCAGGGCGAGCGCGTGGTGGTGGAGGTGCGCGACACGGGCAGCGGCATCGCGCCGGAGGTGATGGGCCGCATCTTTGATCCGTTCTTCACCACCAAGCCCGTGGGCGTGGGCACCGGCCTGGGGCTGTCCATCTGCCACGGCATCATCAGCGGCCCCTTCCCATCCACGCGCCCGCATCACCGCGAGGCCGGGTGCTGGTGGTGGACGACGAGCCCGCGGTGGGCCGCGTGTTGCAGCGGCTCTTGCGCGGCCACGACGTGGAGGTGGCCACCAGCGGCCGGCAGGCCCTGGAGCGCATGTCCCAGGCACCGGCGTTCGACGCGGTGCTGTGCGACGTGATGATGCCGGACCTGGCCGGCCGGGACGTGTACGAGGCCGTGCGACGCGACCACCCGGGGCTGGAGCGCCGCTTCGTCTTCGTGTCCGGCGGGGCCTTCTCCGTGGGCGCGCGCGAGTTCCTGGCGCAGATCCCCAACCCGCTCCTGGAGAAGCCCTTCGACGAGGCCCGCGTGCGCGGCGCGGTGGAGGACCTGGTGCGTCGCGGTCCCTCCGATGCGGGCTGACACCCGGGCGCGGACACCGCCGGGCGCGCGGCGCTCGCACCCATCGGTCATCGGGAGGACCCTCCTCCCAGTGACGGATGCGCTGGCGGGCGGGCTCTGCGAGCTTGCGCTCGTCCACTCGCCCTTCGCCTCACCGAGGTCACGCCTCCCATGAACCGCACCACCCTGCTGCTGTCCCTTGCTGGCCTGCTGGTCGTGGGCGCCCTCGTGCTCGACGGGGCCGCCCGGCACTTCAATCCCCCCAGCGAACATCCCCCAACCCATGTGGCGGTGCCTCCTCCGCCGGCCACGCGGACGGGGCCGGATCAAAGCCACACGGTGGTGCAGCCGGGCGAGGCGCCCATCAACCTGCTGCTGCCCGTGGGCGTGGGCAAATCCCCCACCGGCAAGGCCGGCCCGCTGGAGCTGACCGGCAAGCTGTCCGGCGCGTATGTGATGACGGGGCCCGGAGAGGCCTTCGCGTGGTTCGAGCTGTCGGCGCGCAAGCCGGAGAGCGCCCGGCGCGTGCCGGTGAACCTGGCGCTGGTCCTGGACCGCTCGGGCTCCATGATGGGCAGCAAGCTGGAGGACGCGAAGCGCGCCGCCCAGGCGCTGGTGAAGCAGCTCCGCCCGGGCGACCGGCTGGCGCTGGTGCACTACGGCTCCAACGTGACGACGCTGCCCAGCGTGGAGATCAACGAGCAGACCCGCGAGGAGCTGCTCCGGGCCATCTCCCGCATCGAAGTGGACGGATCCACCAACATCAGCGGTGGGCTGCAGGCGGCGGCCGAAGCGGTGCGCCCGTACACGCGGGAGTTCCGGGTGACGCGCGCCATCCTCTTGAGCGACGGCCAGCCCACCGAGGGCATCGTGTCCAACACCGGCCTGTTCTCCGAAGTGGGCAAGCTGCGCGAGATGGGCATCACCGTGAGCGCGCTGGGCGTGGGCGAGGGCTTCAACGACGCGCTGATGCGCGGCATGGCCGAACAGGGCGGCGGCTTCTCCGGCTTCGTCAGCGACTCGGCCGAGCTGGCCTCCATCTTCACGCGCGAGCTGGAGCAGGCCGCCAGCACCGTGGCGCGCAACGTGAACCTGGTGCTGACGATGCCGCCCGGCGTGAAGAGCGTGGAGGTGATGGGCCTGACGTCCACGCGCGAGGGCAACACGGTGCGCGTGCCCCTGTACGACATGACGGGCGGCCAGTCCGCGCGCGTGGTGGCCAAGGTGACGCTGGACGCGCCCTCGGCGAGCGGCACGGAGATGAGCGTCCTGACCGCCACCCTGTCATACGTGGACGTGACGGCGGACCAGCCGGACCAGGTGCAGCTGGCCCTGAGCGCCAGGGTGACGGACGACGTCCAGACGGTGCGCACGAACCTGGACCGGGATGTGCGTGTGCATGCCATCCGCGCCCTGGGGACGCAGCAGCTGCACGCGGCGGCGGAGGAGATGAAGAACGGCAACCGTCAGGGAGCGGTCAGCCTGCTGGACAACGCGCGTCGCCTCTTCGGCAGTTCCGCGTCCGCGCTGGCGGGGGAGATTGCGGACGTGGACGCGGCCCAGGCAGCCTATGGCAAGGCCCACAGCGATTCGGACGTGCGTCGTGAGATGCTCGACCTGAAGAAGAAGACGATGAAGAGCTTCGGTCAGAACAACTCCTACTAGTGCAGGGACGGTGCGCCGTGTCGCTCTCCATCCAATTCATCCGCCGGGAGGACTTCGAGACGCGCTGCCTGTACGCGCTCGTGGGGGCCGGGGCCATGGCGCTGTTCGCGGGCATGGCCCGGCAGGTGATGCGCTTCCCGTTGGATCCAGGCTACTTCGCGCTGATGGGCGCGGCGCTCGCCGCGGTGAAGCCGCTGCCCGCGTTCAACGCCCTGGTGCGCACGGCGGTGGTGCTGCTGCCCTCCATCGCCTTCCTCTTCCTGGGACTGCCGTCGCCCTGGAACTACGCGCTGGCGGGCGCCACCGCCGCGGGGGTGCTGGCGTGGCGGGGACACGGGCGCGAGGGCAGGGGCAGCTCCACCCAGGTGGCGCTGAGCGCCGGTGCGGCGGCCGTCACGACGGTGGTGGGGCTGTACGTGCAGGACGTCATGGACGCGCGCTTCCTCCCGGCCCGGGGCTACTTCCCCCTGCTGGTGGACTACGCCGTGGTGGCGCTGTTCTGGAGCATCGGCACGCTGCCGGCGAACCTGGCCGTGGACGTGGACGCGGTGGCCACCCGGGGCATGCGCCTGGAGGCCACCCTCACCGGCGAGGTGCGCGCGCTGGTGACGCGGGCGCTCGGGCTTTACCGCCAGAGCCAGGCGGAAGCGCGCAAGCTGGCCACCGGCAAGGGCCGCGACAAACTCCAGGGCGTGCTCGGGAAGCTGGCCCAGGACGCCTTCAACCTGGCCGAGTCCCACACGGTGCTGGAGGCGCAGCTGTCCTCCGCGTCCCAGGGCAGCGTGGACACGCAGGTGCAGGAGCTGCGCAAGCGCGCCGCGGACGCCCAGGACGGCGTGGCCCGCCGCCAGTTGGAGCGCGCGGCGGCGTCCCTGGGCGAGGAGCTCAACCAGTTGGATGGGCTGTCGCGCAAGCGCGAGCGGCTGTTCGCCCAGCTCCACGCCCAGGTGGCCCTGCTGGAGCGGGCCCGGGTGTGCTTCATCGGGGCCCAGGCCTCCTCCCCGTTGGACGGGGGCGACCGGGCCCAGGCGCTGGCGGACAAGCTCTCCGCCCTGGACCTGGAGTCCTCCAGTTCGGAGATGCTGCCCCTGCCCCAGCGCGCTCCGGCTGCCCGGTCCTAGACGGCGCCCGTGCCCTCCAGGGCGGTCCCGGCCATGACGGACCGGGGCCCGGGGGGCTGGGGTGCGTCACTTCTCCGACGTGCGGGACGTGCGCGCGCGCTTCTTGCGGGCCGGGGCCGCCTGCTTCCGCACCACGGTGGGCGTGTGCAGCTGGCTGGCGATGCGCTCTTCAATCTCCTCGCGGGTGCGGCGGCTGACCTCCAGCGCGGCGTTGATGCGCTCGCGGACGCGGTCGGCCTGGGCTTCGGCGGCGGCCCGGTACTCGGCGATGTCCCGTCGCAGCTCCAGGCGCCCCTCGGTGGGCGGGGCGGTGCTGGCCGCCCTCCGGGGCGTCGTGCTCTTGCGCCGCGCCGGTTGCACCTTCTCCGTACCGCTTCCCTGCTGCCCCTGTGCCTTGCGTGCCATCTGGCCCCCTCGTGCGATCGCTCGCGTGCCGTGGGCTCAAAGGTGGGGTGTCCGGTCTCCCCTTGGAAGTCCGGCCGCAGGTAGGACGCAGGCCTTGCGAGCGGACAATCCGGATTTGCACCAACAGGGGGGCTTCTCAATGCTTCAAGGAAGACGCTAAGAGGGGCTTCGCCGTTCCTGAGCCGAGGGCCTCCCAGGCTGATAGCTCAGGTGCCGCCGCATCTCCCAAGGGCCGGGGTGCGAGCGAGCCTTCGTGCCCTGCGCGCCCCGGTTGTGACGGTCTCGCGCGGCGGAAAAAAACTGTGAGGGGATACCCGTGGCGGTCTCTTTCCTGAACCGGAAGCACAACCTCGACCGGATGTCGCTGCGCGACCTGGTCTATTCGTTCTTCACGTACTACGCCGTCGTGGCCTACATCCTCATCGGCATCACCTGCATCGTGCTGTCGGTGAAGTGGTTCGAGCACCCGGCGCGCATGGCGGCGGCGGTGCTGGTGGCGACGGTGGCCTACCCGTTCGGCTGGTACTTCATCCACCGGTACATCCTGCACGGCCGCTTCCTCTACAAGTCCGCGGCGACGGCGGTGACGTGGAAGCGCATCCACTTCGACCACCACCAGGACCCGCACGACCTGCGCGTGCTCTTCGGTGCGCTGCACACCACGCTGCCCACCATCGCGCTGGTGCTCACGCCCATCGGCTACCTCATCGGCGGGCGCTCGGGCGCGGCGGCGGCGCTGGGCTGGGGCATGGTGACCACGTGCTTCTACGAGTTCTGCCACTGCATCCAGCACCTGAACTACGCGCCGCAGATGAAGTTCCTGAAGGACATCAAGCGGCTGCACATGTCGCACCACTTCCACAACGAGACGGGCAACTTCGGCATCACCAACTACTTCTGGGACCGCGTGTTCGGCACGCTCTACGAGAAGGCGTTTTTTCGTGGCCTCGCGCGGCCTCACGCCGACAGGGAAGAGGCCGCGTCCTGTTCCTGCTCCTCGCGGAAGCGCTGGGCGGACACGGGCGGCAGGGTGTGCACGCGCGCGACGAGGCACGCCGCGCTGCCCCCGGCCAGGTGGAATTGATCCAGCCTCACGCTGACGGGCCGGCGCCCCAGGCCGCGCAGGAGGGCCTCCACGCGGGGCACGCGCGCGCCGACGAGCACCGTGTTGCCCACCTCCACCAGGTTGAGTCCGAACGCGAGCGCGTCCTCGCGCTCGACGGGCACCACCTGCTGGATGCCTTCGGTGCGCGACAGCAGGCGCAGGGACTCGGGGGTGAAGGCCTCGGGACACACGAGCGCGGTGCCGTCGGACAGCACGGTGAGCGCGGTGTCCAGGTGGTAGAGGTACGGGTCGCACAGCTCCAGCGGCGTGACGGGCGCGTCGAGGAAGGCCTCCAGCACGCCCGCGGCCCGCTGCGTGGAGCGCTGGCCCCAGCCCAGGAGGGCCCCCCGACCCGGTGGCAGCATGGCGACGTCGCCCCCTTCGATGTGCACGCGGCCGGGTTCGATGACGTCGAAGCCGCGCGCGGCCAGCCACCGGGCCCGGGCGCTCTGCTCTCCCCTCCGCTGGCCGTGACGCATGGTGGCGAGCAGCGCCCTCAGCTCCCCCTCCTGCGACACGAGCACCGCGTTGTCCTTGGCGAAGACGGAGTCGAACGCGCCGTGGACGAAGGGCAGCTCGAAGAAGCCCGCGCCCGCTTCACGCAGGGCTCTCAGGAGCGCCCGGTGTTGGGAGCAGGCCCGGCGCCACGCGACGGCGCCGACCTTCATATGAGGGTTGATGTTCCACGCGACCTGATACGCGCAGTCACGGGAACGGATGTGGTCCTTCTCGCAACGCACCTGACTCACGGCGAAGGTGGCAGGGGCGAAGTGGCCGGTGTTCAAGGTCATCCCCATACATGTGGTCGGAAGGCACTCCCGCCTTCCGAAGACGTGTAGAGAGGGTGCGCACCATGAGCGGGCTTGGCGAGGTGGTGGGGGACGTGGGAGCAGGGGCGGAGGATGCCCGCCTGTCCGAGCAACTCCACCGGACCCTCTTGCGTTTCAATCACTCACGACTGGCACCGGGATTTCCCACGGAGGGCTGGCGAGCGGGCGTGCAGGCGGAGACGCAGTTGCGTCTGCTCGAGGGCGAGTACGTGGAGGCCGAGCGACAGCGCCTTGCGGCCTGGGCCGCCGAGGCGCCGGAGGACGCGGACGGGTTCATCGCGTGGTTCGAGGACCTGAAGGAGACGGGCCCCGGGCAACAGGATCCGCTGTTCCCGTGGCTCGCGACGCAGGCGTCGCTGGAGCAGATGCGCTGGTTCCTCACGCAGGAGGTCGCGGGTGAAGCGGGCTTCGACGACCTGGTGGCGCTGACGCAACTGCAACTGCCGACGCAGGCGAAGCTGGAGCTGGCGCGCAACTACTGGGACGAGATGGGCCGGGGTCGCGAGGACGCGATGCACGGGCCGATGCTCGCGGAGATGGCGGCGAAGCTGGGCCTGAAGCCCACGGACGAGGACACGGTGTGGGAGGCGCACGCGCTGGCGAACCTGCTCTGCGCGTTCGCGTTCAACCGCCGCTACACGTACCACGCGGTGGGCGCGCTGGGCATCGTGGAGGAGACGGCGCCGGGCCGCACCGCGTGCGTCAACGAGGGCCTGAAGCGCCTGGGCTTCGACATGCGCGTGCGGCGCTACTACGCGGTGCACTCCACGTTGGATGTGAAGCACTCGGAGACGTGGAACCGGGAGGTGCTGCGTCCGCTGGTGGCGGCGAACCCCGCGTGCGCGAGGCCCCTGGCGGAAGGGGCGCTGTTGCGACTGTCCGCGGGGGCGAAGTGCTTCGAGCGCTATCGCCGGGAGCTGGGGCTGGAGCTGAAGTCGCTCAGTTGAGCCTGGCCGTCCTTCCCTCGGGGACCTTGCGCGTGTGCGCTGGCCCCGGGGGTGCGTCGTGCAGCGGACGGCCCTCGCGACGGCACGTGGGAGCAGGGGTGCGCCACGAAAGGGGCGGATGCCAGCTTGGGAGGCCGCTGCCGAGCTTCCCTGCTGGAGGTCCCGATGTCCCTGTTCCGAATCGCCTGCGTGGCCGTGCTGGCCCTGACGGCCTGCGCCTCACCGGGCACGTCCTTCGAGGACGTGATGCGCCGCACGCAACCGTTGATGCCCCAGCGGCCGGACCCGATGACCTACGGCACCCGGCCGGAGAACCCGGTGCGGGTGGGCTGGGGCGACAAGGGCGTGACGGCGTATTTCGGCCTGTTGCGCGGGCCCAAGGGAGAGCCGGTGGCCTGGCGCCGGATGGGGGACTGCTGTGAGTTCACCCAGGTGGACGGACGGGCCAACGAGCGCGGTCGGCTGTCCATCTTCGAGGTGACATACGAAGGTCTGGACGCGCCGGTGGTGCTCTACGTGGACGCGTACACCGGAGGGTCCGTGTACGCGCCCTGGGGCTTCACCCTGGAGGGAGGCCCGGATGCTCCGCCCTCGGGGACGGAGCCGGACATCATCGACCTGTAGCGGCGAGCGTCCGTCCGGGCGGCGCGGCCCCCTTCCGGATGGGCCCCATCGTGCCTAGATGCAGGGGCGGGCGGGCTGGCCGGAGCCCGAGGCGCGGGCGTGACTTTTCATGGAACCCCCTCCGTCCCGCTGGAAAGTGGAAGTTTCCCGCCGCGGGCGGTCCTCCCGGTTAGCCATGGGAGGTGCGGCCCACGCGGCGCTGCGCTAAGCGTTCGACCGCTCTCCCGACGGAGGAGGAACCGTGGCGGCTGTGAAGAAGAAGCGTTGGCCCTATGTGCTGGGAGGCATCCTCGTCCTCCTGGTCGCCATCGTGGCGGTGGTGCTGTGGCGTCTGGACGCCATCCTGTTGAAGACGGCGCGGGACCAGGCGGCCACGTATTCGCAGAAGCTCGGGCGCCCCATCGAGATTGGCGACATCTCCACGAAGCTCTTTCCCCATGTCGGCGCGCAGATTGAAAACGTCGTCGTGGGCCCCGCGGAAGGTGAAGACCTGCCGCTCGCGGAGCTGAAGGCCGTGGACGTGAGCGTGGCGGCGATGCCGCTGCTGACGTCCAAGGGCAAGGACATCCAGGTGCAGAACGTGGAGGTGTCCGGCCTCACGGTGAACGTCCTCCGTCTGGCGGATGGCACCACCAACGTGCAGCGCCTCCAGGAGAAGTGGGCCGCGCAGCAGCCCAAGGAGGAGACGCCGGAGGAGGAGACGCAGCCCACGGACCTGTCGGGCGTGCACGTGGAGCGCGCGGCGCTCACCGACGGCACCATCCGCTTCGTGGACCGCGCGGGCGGTCAGCAGGCGCGGGAGCTGGCCGTGCGCGACCTGGACATCGAGGTGAAGGACCTGCGCGTGGGCAAGCCGCTGAAGGTGGACCTGGCGGCGGCGGTGCTCGCGGAGAAGCAGAACCTCAAGATGACGCTCCAGGCGGCGCCGCTGCCGGCGACGCTGGTGCCCACGCCGGAGCAGGTGACGCTGAAGGCGGAGCACATCGACCTGTCCCCGCTGGGGCCGTTCCTGCCGCCCGACGTGGGGCTCCAGGCGGGCACGCTGGACGCGGACTGGAAGGCGGACCTGGGCGGCGCGGTGCCCGGCGGCAAGGGCCCCACGAAGCTCGTGGGCGTCATCAAGGCGCTGGGGATGAAGTTCGCGGGCTCGGAGGGCGGCAAGGCGCTGGACGTGGTGCTCGACACGGACGTGACGGGCGACATGGAGACCGGTGACCTGGCGCTGGACAAGCTCAACCTGGACCTGGGCCCCGCGGCCATCACGGGCAAGGGCAAGGTGAAGGGGCTGCTCACGGACAAGCCGTCCGTGGAGGGCTTCGAGCTGGTGGGGCGCAACCTGGATCCCGCCGTGCTCGCCGAGTACTACCCGCCCCTGAAGAAGCAGCTCAAGGGCATGATCTCCGGCCCCATCGGGCTGGACGTGCGCGGCAGCGGCACGCAGGCCGAGCAGGCCATCAACATCGCGGTGAACCTGACGCCGGTGCGGCTGCGGGTGCCGGATCAGTTGTCGAAGGAAGCCGGCGGCGCGATGACGCTCAACGCGAAGCTGACGGGCGCGGCGGCCAGCGGCGGCGCGCTGCGCTTCGATGCGAAGGCGGACCTGGACGGCGTGGACATGCGGCCGGGCCTGCTCGTGAACAAGGCTCCGGGACAGCGGCTGGACGTGGCGGCGGCGGGCACGTACGCGCCGGCGAAGACGGGCAGCGGGATGACGGTGAACGTCACCAGCATGACCCTGGGCGCGCTGGAGGACACGGTGACGGGCACCGCGACGGTGGCGCTGGCCGGCACGGGCAAGAAGGCGACGACGACGTTCAAGGCGGCGGTGAAGAGCGCCCGGCTGGATGCGGACACGTTGTTGATGAGCGAGGAGGAGGTCCTCGCGCGCACGGGCGGCAAGCTCCCGCCCGAGCCGCCGGTGGAGGCCACGCGCTTCAACGGCTACCGGGGCGACATCCAGTTCGCCATCGCGTCGCTGCGCTACACGAAGATGGACCTGAGCCAGGTGACGGGCGTGGTGAAGATGGTGGACGACCTCATCACGGTGGAGAAGTTCTCGACGGGCATCTACGGCGGCAAGGTGGTGGCGGACGGGACGACCATCCGCCTGGGCCCGGTGCCGGAGGCGCGGCCCTTCACCGCGAAGGTGCAGGTGCAGGGCATCGAGATGGCGCAGGCCCTGTCGGAGCGCACGCCGAAGCAGGTGATGACGGGCAAGTTCAACGGCAACGTGGACGTGCAGGGCGTGGGCTACACGGCGGAGAAGCTCCAGCAGACGCTGCTGGGCGGCATCAGCGGCAACCTGCTGGAGGGCAAGTTCCTGGGCAAGGACCTGGTGTCGGCGGTGACGGGGCCGCTGGCCAAGGCGCTGCCGTTCGCGTCCAAGTCGCTCAAGAGCGGCGACGTGACGTCGCTGGGGGCAGACCTGCCCTTCAGCGTGACCATCAAGAACGGCGTGGCGCAGCTGAGCAAGCCCATCACCTGGACGCGGCCCGAAGCGGCGATGAGCTTCGATGGCGGCATCAAGCTGGACGGCACGCTGGACCTGACGGGCGGCGTGTCGCTGACGCCCGCGACCATCAAGACGTTGACGGCGGGCAAGGTGACGACGACGGAAGCCATCCCGGTGGGGCTGAAGCTGACGGGCAAGGCGTGGAGCCCGGAGGTGACGGGCATCGACGTGAAGCCGGCGGCGACGACCATCGCGAAGCTGGCGGGTGCGTCGCTCGCGGGCAGCCTGCTGGGTGAGAAGGGCAAGGCCGTGCAGGACATCATCACGGGCGGTCAGGACAAGGCCAAGGCCGAAGCCGAGGCGAAGCGCCAGGAGCTGGAGGCGCGCGCCAACGAGGAGAAGAAGAAGCTGGAGGACCAGGCCCGCGCCGAGCAGGAGAAGGCGAAGCAGCGCGCGGCGGAAGAAGCGAAGAAGAAGCTCAAGGGCATCTTCGGCGGGAAGTAGTCGCCGCGAAGTTCCGAAGTGGCACACGCGCCGCGAAGCTCCACCGTGAGCTTCGCGGCGTTCGTGTTTCCGCGCCCTGGCATAGGCTTGCCGCCATGCGCACCCGGTTCACGCGGATCGAAGCCGACGGTTTCCGCTCCCTGCGCGGCGTGGTGCTGCATCCCGAGCCGCTGGAAGTCCTGGTGGATCCACAGGGCACCGCCACCCGCGACCTCATCGCCTTCTTCACGCTGCTGCGCGAACTGGCGCACGGGAGGCTCCAGCAGCACCTGTCCCAGCCCGGCGTCACGGACGGCCTGCGCAGCCCCGTGAAGCTGTCCCTGGCCGTGGACTGGAACACCTACCGCGTCGAACTCCAGTGCTTCCCCGACGGCGTGTGGCGCCTGGTGGAGGAGCACCTGGACCTGCTGGCGGGTGTGTCCATGGAGCTCATCACGCACGGGCAGAAGCCGCGTCCCTCCGAGGAGGCCGTGCTCCCCACCTACGCGGACCTGCCCCCGGCGAAGGAGCCCAAAACCCGTGGCACCGTCGACGAGGAGGAAGGCCGGATGGTGGGGGGCGTCGTCCAGTGGGGCATGACGATGATGGCCAGGATGCTGCGAGGCTTCCGCGTCCAGCCCGCCGAGTCCTTCGACCTGGACGAAGACTCCTTCCTCGTCCTGGAGGAGCCCGACGTGGACCTGCCCGCGAACGCGTTCTGGGACCGGGTCGAATCCGCTCGCGCGGCGTCCCTGCGAGTCCCCGTGCTGCTCTTCACGCCGTCGGTGGCCCTGGCGGACGCCTTCGACCTCCAGGACGTCCAGCACCTGGAGACCACCGCCGACGGTGCGACCTCCTTCCGGCCGCTGCGGGCCCGGAAGGAGCCGTACCGGTAGCCGCTACTGCGTGGCGCCGCCGCGCGCTTCCCAGCCGGAACCGCCACCGGCGCCGCCCCGGGGCCCCCCGCCACGCGGGGCCGAGTCCTCACGGCGCATCTCCTGGTACTTGGTCAGCTGATCCGCGCTGAGCACCTTCTGCATCTCCTGGTCGGTCTGCGTGCGCAGCTCGCGCATCTGCTGACGGACGTTCTGCCGGGGCTGACCATTGCCGCCCGACGCCATCAGCGCCTGGCGCTTCGCGTCCTCGGCGTTGAGCTGCTTCGTCAGCTCCTGCTCCTGGCTGTAGCTGAGCCGGGCGTCGGAGATGAACGTCTTGAGGCGCTCGCTGCGTTCGGCGTCCGCCTGCGTCCGCATCTGGTCGATCTGCTGCTGCCACTGCTGGCGCTGCTCGGTGCGCTGCTCGTCCTGCACCGTGCGCAGGATCTCCTTCAGCGACTGCTTGCCGCTCTCGGTGCTCAGCGCCTCGCCCACCATCACGCCGCGCAGCTCCTCGCGCAGCTTCGCCACCTCGGCCTCCAGGCCCGCGGGCGCAGGGCCGGCTCCGGCCGTCGTGGTGCCGGGCTGCTGCTCGAAGGCCATCATCCGGCGCGACAGCAATTGCACCGTCTCCTCCAGCACCTTCACGCGTGTCTGGAGCGCCCGGACGTCCGCGGACGTGTCCTGCACGCGGGGCGCGGAGTCCGTCGTCGCCGGAGCCTCCGACCGACCGGGACCCCACAGGGCCACGCCGAGCGCCACCGAAGCCAACCCCACCGATGCGATGCCGAGGATACGATTCATGATGTTCTCCCTGACGGAACACCCGGCCGCCTATTCCACCGCGCTCCCGGA
>SECN01000769.1 GCA_004173515.1 Myxococcaceae bacterium
TCCCCCGGTGATGCCGTTACGTGCGGTCCATGTCCGCTGAATCGCCCTCCTCCCTCCCCGTCCCCCGTCCCCGGAGCTTCCGGCGCTCCATGCTCTGGGCGGGCGTCGTCGTGGCGTCGCTCGGGATCGTCGTGGTGACGGCCCGGGAGCTGGCCGGAGGCCGCGCCGCCCCACCGCCGAAGCTGGGCGCCCTGCCGGACTTCACCTTCACGCGGCAGGACGGGCAGCCCTTCGGCCTGAAGCAACTCCACGGCCGCCCCTTCGTCGCCAACTTCATCTTCACCCGCTGCCCCACCGTGTGCCCCGTCTTCACCCAGAAGATGGCGCGCCTCCAGGCGAACACCGCCACGCTCGGGCCCGGGCTCCAGTTGGTGTCCTTCTCCGTGGACCCCGCCTACGACACCCCGGAGAAGCTGTCCGAGTACGGCCAGAAGTACCGCGCCGACTTCACCCGCTGGAACTTCCTCACCGGCGACTACGGCCAGTTGAAGAACACCATCGTCCAGGGCTTCAAGATCAGCATGGGCCGCGAACCCGGCTCCGCCGAGGACGACCTGCTCTCCATCTTCCACGGCACGCACTTCGTCCTCGTGGATCGCGCCGGAGAGATCCGCGGCTACTACGACAGCGCGGATCCCGAAGCCACCGAGCGCCTGGAAACCGACGCGAACCGCCTCGCCCGCGACGAAGGCTGATCCACCCCACACCCGGGGTGTCCCCCCAGGTCGCGCCCACCCCCCAATCCCTCTCATTTTGTGATTGTCCGAGGACGCCGTCTCCGCGGGGCCCTCACGCGTCCGGAGGTCGCCGCGCGGCCCCGAGGAGGCCGAAACCTGTCCGACTGTCGGACAGGTTGGGAACGAGGCCCAGGCCCTGGACAGGCGCCGGGTAACCCAGGACCCAGGGTTCTGGGTGGCGCCCCGAACTCGCGGGGCACAGCCCGGAGCGTGGCCCGCAAAGCCGAAAGGCCGGCCCCCACCTCGCGGTGAGTACCGGCCTTCGGACCTGAGCATCACGCCAACTTCAGCGTGAAACTTAGTTGATCAGCGCAGCCTGGGCGTGAGCGAACAGGTTCTGCACGTTCTGCTGCGCGGGCTGGGAGGCCAGCGCGCCGACCTTGTCCGCGCCGTCCTTCACCGTCGTCGCGATGTCCGCGATGGACTTCACGGTCGGGGCGAACTTGGTCAGCTGGGACAGACCGGCCAGGGGGCCCTTGGCGAGCAGGGACGCGCCGGAGTCGATGAACTTGTCGACGAACGGCTTCGCCAGCTTGCCCAGGCCGAACGGGAGCTTGTCCAGCAGACCGCCCGCCAGACCCTTCAGACCGCCCGTGATGGCGCCCATCGGGTTCTGCACGAAGGAGAGGGCCTTGCCCGCGATGTTCGCGACGCCGCCGGCAACCTTGCTAACCGTCTTCGCAACGCTGCTGACAATCTTGCCGATGCCGCCCATGGTAATACCCCCTGCTTAAGTCTGGTTTGGAGAGTGTGTGCCGAAGTGAAGCTACAAAAGGATTCTCGGAGGGAGGAGGAAAAGGTTTCCTCCTGAATTTCCGATCGAATTTCACGGCCGATGCGGGCTGACGGCTTCAGCCCCGCGGTCCGCCGCCACCCTTCTTCATCTGCTCCAGCAGCTCCTGGCGCTTCGCCTCGTCATGGGGGGCCTTGGCGGCCTCGCCCGTGGGGTTCAGGCTGGGCTTGCCGGACGCGTCACCCTTGGAGGCCTCGAACTCCGACTTCGCGAAGGGGTTGCCCTGGCCGGGCAGTTCTCCCTTGGCGCCGGCGACCAGGAACTCGCCGACCTCTTCCACCGTGTGCACGGGGAAGCCGTTGGCCTTGAGCTCCTCGTCGGACACGACGTTGAGCATGGGCTCCTTGTCCTTGTCCTGGGCGTACTCGAGCACCAGCTCGACGTAGTCCTCCAGCTTCATGCCCACCGCGTCCGCGATGCGCTTCGT
>SECN01000025.1 GCA_004173515.1 Myxococcaceae bacterium
GCCCAGCAGCGCCACCAGCGAGGGCAGGCTGGAGACGGAGATCCAGAAGGCCAGCCCGCAGAACGCCGTCGCGGCCAGGCCCCAGCCCCACGCGCCCCGCGACGTGCGCGCCTCCAGCACTCCGCGCATTCCCAGCCACGACCACGCCATCACCGCGAACTGCCAGCCGTAGGGCTGGGAGATGTCCAGCAGGTGCGCGCGCACCTCCCGCGGCAGCCCCACCAGGAGCGGCACGCACAGGCACAGGCCCACCGCCACCACGCCCGTGCGCGCCAGCCTCGCCAGCGGGAACGCCGCCGTCCACGTCACCACGATGAGCAACGCCTGGAGCCCCTCGGCGGACCAGTCCCTGCCGCCGAAGTACCGCGCGAGCAGGAACGGCCAGGCGCCGAAGCGATCCTGCCCCCAGTAGTAGGCGGCGAAGAGGTCGACGTGGGGCGCGCGGGCCATCAGCAGCGGGATGGCGCTGTCGGAAGAGAACTCCGCTCCCCAGGCGGTGCCGGGCCGCACCCACGTCAGCGCGAGCCACAGGGACAGCGCCCAGCACCCGAGCGCCACGCACACCGCGAGCCCCCGCCTCACGGCGCCCCGCCCTGGAGCTGACGGGGAGGGGCAGGGGAGGACGGCGGCGCGGTCGGCGGAGTCATGCGCGCGGGAGGATGCGCCAGGAGCCGCTCCCAGGGCCAGCACTCCGCGCGGGAAGCAGGAGGCTGGAAGCGGCGAGGGCAGGGCCAGCACTCCGCGCGGGACGCGTGGAGGCGGCGGGGCGCAGGGCGCTGTCGGGGTGTCTCCTACGCGGCGACCGCCTCCGTGATGCTGAGCGCGGCCGGCGTGGGGATGACGCGCGAGAGCCGCAGGCCCGCCTGGGCGAAGAGCTGGCGGAAGTCCTCCTCCGTGCGCTCGCGGCCGGGCAGCGACGCCATCATCATCACGTCGAGCACCTTGCCCCCGTGCGGCGCGTTCCCAGGAGGAATGACGGTGTCCACCACCAGCACCCGGCCGCCCTCGGCCATCGCGGCGCGGCAGTGCCGCAGGATGTCCACGCACACCGCGTCGCTCCAGTCGTGGAGGATGCGCTTGAGGACGTACGCGTCCGCGCCCGAAGGCACCGCCTGGAAGAAGTCCCCCTCCACCAGCTCGCAGCGCTCGGAGAGCCCGGCCTCCGCGATGCGCGCCCCGTCCAGGACGTGACGGTGGTCGAAGAGCACGCCCCGGAGCGACGGCGAGGCCCGGAGCGCTTCGATGAGGAACCCTCCGTGGCCCCCGCCCACGTCCACCACCTGCTTGCAGGCGCTGAAGTCATAGCTGCGCGCGATGGGGCCGTTCTCCAGGTCCGACAGGCTGGACATGCCCCGGTGGAAGGTGGCGCCCGCCACGGCGTTGCTCGCCAGGTGGTCGAAGAAGGGCTTGCCGAAGATGTCCTCGAAGGCGTTCTTCCCCGTCCGCACCGTCTGCGTGAGCGCCCCGGTCGGCTTCCAGAAGATGTCCTGCGTGAGCATCAACACCGCGCTGCGCAGGGAACCGGGGGCATCGGTGCGCAGGCAGTCGGCGGCGGGGGTAAGCCCGAAGTTTCCTTCGGCGTCCTCGGCGAACACGCCCGCGCTCGCGAGCAGCCGGAGCATCCGGTACAGCGACGCCGCATCCGCGCCCACCTCCTCCGCGAGCCGCGCCACGCTCTTCGGCCCCTGCTCCAGGCGGTCCGCGACCCCCAGCTCCGCCGCGGCGGCCAGCGCGCCGGAGAGGATGAAACCAAAACCCAGGTCGACGATGAGCTGCGCCGGATGGACGGACGAAGAGGTCATCTCCCGGTCGTACTCCTGGTCAAATCCAGACGTCAACCCGCCAGCTTCGAAGCGGCCCGCAGCGTGCGCCGGGTGGAGATGAAGACGATGAGGGCGATGCCAAGCTCGATGAAGATGGCCCGGACATAGAAGGGACGTGGCATCCCATCCAGCACCACCGACAGCGCCCGCTCCACCGTCCCCAGCAAGAGGATGCCCAGGTAGAAGCGGTTGAACCGGCGGTCGGTGTAGATGAGGTCGCGGAAGCACACGCAGAAGACCCCGAACCCAAACTCCATGCTCTTCATGTATCGGTATTGGTTCAGGGCGCTGGCCAGCGTCTGATCCGGCAGGCCCGCGTCGAAGACGCCGCGCGCGAAGACCTCGAAGGGAAGCGGGCCCCAGCGGGGGACGAGCAACCCCAGGACCCCGCCCGCCAGGATGAGGAACCAGGCGTAGCCGTGGAAGGCCAGGGCGTCGATCCACCGCCATGGCCCGGTGATGCGGGCTGCCTCCGCTCGCGCTCCAGGTCCTTGCATTGCCGCGGCCTCCTGGCGGTGTCGCGCCGCCACGAACGTGCCCACCCCACCCGCGGAGGGCACCATGCCCGGCTTCCAGCCGCGACGCATGTCGCCGCGGCCGGTGTCCCGTGTGCGTTATGGAAAACCGGACGGCGGCGAGACCCCGACCGTCAGGTGGGACGAAGCGTCAGGCGCGCAACGTGCGACCGAACAGCTCCAGGATCCTGCGCCAGTGCGTCTGCGCGGCTTGCGCCTGGTACACGGGTGAGTCGTCCACCGCGTAGCCGTGGTGCGCGCCCGGGTAGAGCTCGGACACGTACTTGACGCCGGCTGCCTTCAGGGCCGCTTCCAGCGTCTGGATGGCTTCGGCGGGCATCGAGTTGTCGTTGTCCGCGTGGCCGAAGTACAGCTCCGCCTTCACCTGGCCCACCAGCCGGTGGGGGCTGTCGGGCGAGTCCGTCGCCAGCCGTCCGCCGTGGGACGAGGCCACGGCGCCGATGCGATCCGGGAAGTTCGCGGCCATGCGCACAGCGACGCCCCCGCCGAAGCAGTAGCCCGTCACCCCGACCTTGGACCCCGGCTGCACCGACGGGTGCCGGGCGAGGAAGTCGAGCTGCGCGCCAGCGTCCGCCTTCTGCCGCTCGGGCGTCAGGCTCCCGATGAGCGCGTAGATGCGCTTGAGGAACTCCGGATCCTGGAACGAGCCCTTGAGCTCCAGCTTCGAGGCGTGAGCGTCCCGGTAGAAGACGTTGGGCAGCAGGACGACGTGGCCCGCATCCGCGATGCGCTGGGCCATGCTCTGCGTGGCGGGCCGGACGCCCATCGCATCCGTGATGAAGATGACCGCGGGCCATGGGCCGGGGCCTTCGGGTTGGAACAGCTTCGCGTCCAGCACTCCGTCCGCGGTCTTGATGTCGACGTCTTGCATGTGCCTCGGTCCTCCAGGGTCGGGCGGCCCGCCCGACGCGCGATGGTGTCACCGAAGCGGCTGCGAGGAGAAGCAACGGTTTGGCGGCCCGTGGACTTCCGGATGCCGGGCCTCCCCCTCCAAGGGCCCGGCATCCGTGTCTGGGATTCAGGCGGGGGCTACTTGACGCAGTTGGCGTAGCCGCGCTTGCCGTTGACGACCGTCATCTCCCAGTAGCGGGTGCCGCTGTTGTAGTCGATGGACACGCCGTCGGTGAAGCTGCTGGTCGTCATGGGACCGCCCAGGCCCGTCAGCAGGCACGCCACGCCGCCGGGGTTGTAGGCCAGGTTCTCCGTGAAGCCGCCGCCGTAGCCGGCGCCCCACAGCCAGCCGCCCTGGCCGGTGGGCACGTCGACACACATGGCGCGCGCGCCACCCGTTCCCGCCAGGTCTCCGCCCAGGTACCAGTTGAGGCCGTCATTCCACACCTTCACCTCGTCATCGCCGGTGGTGAACGCGCCCGTGGACGCCTCCAGCCGCGTCAGGAAGCAGCGCCGGGTGGAGGTGACCGCGCCCAGCAGCTTCGCCGCGTTCCCCTGACGCCAGGTGACCTCCGCGGTGCGGCCGGCGGAGGTGGCCAGGCACTGGACGCCCGTGCCCAGCGCCTTGCTGTTGGTGTGATTGACGAAGACAAACCAGTTGCCGCCGGACATGTACGTGCCGGCGCTGCTCCAGTTGCCCGCGACGGTCGGCTTCAGGTTGCCCTGGACGCCCGTGAGGAAGCACGTCTGGTTCGTGGTCGTCCCGATGGTGTAGGTGGTGTTGCCATTGTTGCTGGTGCCCCACCAGTACGAGCCGCCCAGCGCGACGCCCTGCTCCACCTGGGCGAGCGATTCGGGGGCGTCGGCCGCGACGGCGGCCTCCGGCTGCGCGTCCTCCGGCAGGCCCTGGCCTTCCATTTCGGCGCCACAGCCCGCCGCGAGGAGGGCGAAGGGAACCGCGAGGAACAGCTTCTGCACGGACTGCTTCGTGATGGGACCCATGTTCAAGTTCCGTCCTTGTCTTTGCCGCGTTGGAGACGGCAGGCGACAAAGCAACGGGAGTGCCAGCCCCGGGTCCGGGGGACGGCCTCCAGGGAGGCGGGCACGGTGTGCAAACCTTGCACGGCCCCGGGGGCCGGGACGGTGCAGGATCTGCATCCTCGTGCAACGTTTGCACGACGAGACGGGCTGGGGACGTCCACGCCCTGCCGGGACTCGTGGGGGAGGCAGGCGTGCGGACAGCGCCTGACGGCACGGCTTCTGGCAGGATCCACCGCGCGTTTCCCAGAGGAGGCCGATGTGACGATCCACCGCGGTGCCATGCCTGCTGTACAGACCTTGTGGTTGCTGGGGATGTTGCTCGCGGGCCGCGCGCAGGCGGAGGTGGAGCGAGCGGAGTTCCTCGTCCCGTCGGATCCGGGCATTGAGGTGTCCGTTCGCGAGGTGAAGGACAACGGGATGCAGGTGGCGGGACTGCCGCCGCTCATCCTCCTGCATGGCGCGCGCGTTCCGGGGCGTGCGTCCTTCGACCTGCCCGTGGAAGGAGGCTCGCTGGCGGGCGACCTCGCGCGCGCGGGGCACTCCGTCTACGTGATGGACGTGCGGGGCTATGGCGGCTCGACGCGGCCGCAGGCCATGGGACTGCCCGCGGTGGGCCGTCCGCTCGTGCGCTCGGACGAGGCCGTCCGGGATGTGCAGGCGGTGGTGGCGTGGGTGCAGGCGCGCACCGGGCAGCGCCGCGTCGCGCTGCTGGGCTGGGCCACCGGGGGGCACTGGGCGGGGATGTACGCCAGCCTCCATCCGGAGGAGGTCAGCCACCTCATCCTGCTCAACGCGCTGTACGCGGGGAGCGCCGAGCACAAGATGCTCGGACGGGGCACGGACTTCGAGGATCCGAAGCGGCCGGGGCGCTTCAACGCGGAAGGGCTGGGCGCCTACCGGTGGAACACGGGGGCGTCGGTGCTCGCCGTCTGGGACCGGAACCTTCCGGAGGACAAGGACAAGGCGCGCGACCCCCAGGTGGCCGAGTCCTTCCAGCGCGAGGCGCTCGCGAGCGATCCCCTGGCGCCCTCGCGGACGCCGTTCGCCTTCCGCGCGCCGTCCGGGGCGCTGGAGGACAGCTTCCTGCTCGCCATCGGTCGGCAGCTCTGGGACGCGGGCTCCATCTCCGGCCGCGTCCTCATCCTCCGTTCGGAGAACGACTTCTGGAGCCGGCCCGAGGACGTCACCCGCCTCCAGGAGCACCTGGACCACGCGGCCTTCGTGAAGGCGGTCGTGCTTCCGGGCGCGACGCACTTCGTCCACCTGGAGCGCCCGGATCGGGGTCGCCGCCTGCTGATGGAGGAGGTGACGCGCTTCACCGGCGCGCGGCCCGGAGCGCCACCGAAGCCGCCCGCGAAGTGAGTACCGGCGTGCTTTCGACCCTTCGCGGAGCCGTTGTCGATCCTCCGGGCCGCCGTTCGTCGAAGAGGAAAGGCCGACCCACAAAGGAACTCCGAAATGAGAAAGCTCAGTGTTGCCGCGTTCATCAGCCTCGACGGCGTCGTGCAGGCGCCCGGCGGTCCGGAGGAGGACCCCAGCGGCGGCTTCGCCCACGGTGGCTGGGTCGTCCCCTACGCCGACGGCTCTGGCGAAGTGATGGGAGGGGCGTTCTCGCGCCCGTTCGAGCTGCTGCTCGGCCGCCGCACCTACGACATCTTCGCCTCGTACTGGCCCCGCGTGCAGAAGGGGTCGTGGAACCAGGGCCTCGCCGACCTGCTCAACGGCGCCACCAAGCACGTCGCCACCCATCATCCCGAAACGCTCGGGTGGCGGAACAGCCGTGCCCTGGGGCCGGACATCGCTGGCGCGGTGCGTGAGCTCAAGCGCGGTGATGGCCCCGACCTGCTCACGCAGGGCAGCAGCGACCTGGTGCGCCAGTTGCTGGCCACGGGGCTGGTCGACGAGCTGCGCCTGCTGGTGTACCCGGTGCTGCTCGGTCGCGGCAAACGCCTGTTCGATGATCACGCGCAGGCGTCGGCGTTCCGGCTCGAGGAGTCGAAGACCACGGCCACCGGCGTGCTGATCAACCGCTACGTCCGCGAAGGTGCGGTGCGGACCGGTTCGTTCCAGCGCGCGTGAGGCCCGCGGCGGTAGGATGCGGAACATGATTTCCGTTCGGAGACTGGAACAGGCGACCCCCGAGGAGCGGCAGGCCCTCATCGAGCTCATCCTCACGACGGTGAACGCAGGTGCGTCCATCGGCTTCCTGGCGCCGCTCGCGCCGGAGGTGGCGGAGGAGTACTGGCGGGGTGTGCTCGCGTCCCTGGGGCCGGGGCTGGTGCTCTGGGTCGCGGAGCAGGAGGGGCGCATCATCGGCTCCGTGCAGCTCGCGCCGAGCCTGCGTCAGAACGGCTTGCACCGAGCGGACCTGATGAAGCTGATGGTGCATCCGAGCGCCCGGGGCCAGGGCGTCTCCTCGCGACTGCTGCGCGAGGTGGAGCGGTTCGCCCGTGGCGCGGGCCGCACCCTGCTGGTGTTGGACTCGGAGGCGGGCTCCAAGGCGGAGTCCGTGTACCAGCACCACCAGTGGCAGCGGGTGGGGGAGATTCCGGGCTACGCGAAGGACACGGGCGGCGTCCTTCGCTCCACCGTGGTCTATTTCAAGACCCTCGTGCCCTGAAGGACGAAGCCATGCAACGCAGTGCCTGCGCCGCGCTGATTCTTTTCATCACGGCATGCGCTACGCCCGCACCGACTCCTGGAGGGCCGGCAGCCCGGAGCCGGAGAATCACCCACCTCCAGCGAGCGGCGGCACTGCCCTGGAGGGACGATGGGCGGTGCGTTGTCCGCGAGGCTTCCCAGTCCTGGCCCGTCCTGATGGAGCGCTGCTATCCAGCCCTCGACCATGACCGGCTCGAGTTCCACGACACCGAGGGACGATGCGCGGTCGCCGCCGTTGGCGTGGGTGCCATGGGCGTCGGGTTCTGCATGCTGGTGGCTCCTGAGATCGTCGTGGGAGCCGTGATCGTCATTGGGGTGGTGGTGGTCGCCGTCGCCATCAAGGAGGAACTGGATGCGTATGAGCTCCGCCACGCCTACCCCGAGGAAGCCGGGACCTCACGAGGAACGAAGGTGTCCTCCCGGGACGCTGAAGCGCAACGCAAGCCCAAGCTGAAGCCCGAGCCAGCGGGACAGGACTGGCAACCTCCGGTGCCACCTGTGCCCGTGGACCGGACGGGCCGCGGCAGTTGCGAGCCCGTTCCGGTGCCTCACGCGGGCGGAGATGCCCCGCATGATGAGTGCGCCGACACGTTTCCGCCGAACCGCTACCCCGGCAAGGATGTGCTCGTTGGCGGCGTGCGCTTCGATGCGCTGCAAGTCGGCGTGCGCGTGCTGTGGGAGATCAAGACCGACCAATTTGACACGTACAATGCCTTTCTCCGAGGAAAGGTAGTCAAAGGACAGGCAGCCAAGATGCGGGAAGAGCGAAACATCGCGCTCTCATGTGGATATCGCTTCGTCGTTGGGGTGAGCACTGAAGCGCACAGAGAAGCACTGGAGCGTGAGGCGCCCGAACTGGAGATCGTCGTCACGGAGTGCAAGCGATGACAGCGCAAAGCATCCTTGGCATCATCGTCTACGCGCCAGCGCTGCTTGCGAGGGACGGTCGCACTCTCGCTGTCGTCCATGGGATGGAGCGGGCCTTCCCTGGCTTGCGCCTCGATTGGGAGGTTTCCGAAGGCGGGCACCCCATTGCATTGTCCCAGCGCGATAGATGGCTCGCCGAAGGGTCCAAGGAGGGGGGATTCCCTCTCGTGTGCAACGGTGACGAGAGCTTTCCCGTGATGATTTATGGGTTGCAAACACCCGCGCGCCAGGCGCCGGGCGGGCAGCCGTTGCTCGACGTCCATGCAGAGATGCCACTGGACGAGGTCGTCATCGCGGCAGCCGCGGATGTGCTTGGAGGCGTGGCAGAGGGGGCCCGCGCGTTCTGGGGGCATGCGACGCCATCGGGTGCAGGTGTCGAAATCGCACGGCAAACACGCGATCCGGTCCACAAACCCGGGGTTCCGCCCCGGGGGCTGCCAGCACTCAAGCTGCCAGAGAAGCTCCGCTCGCCTGAGATCCCACATCGCCTCGGATGGCTGAACTACTGGTCTGCCGCTGCCGCACACGTCATTGGGTTCCCGGACCCGGCCCGTGACGCCGAGTTGCTCTCAAGGGCACGGCGCACGGCATCAGGCGGCTGGGTCGTGCAACTCACCGACGCGCCGCTCGACCTGGACGAGCCCGCCCATCTGGAAATCCTCAAGCGGGCCTACGAGCGCTTTCCAGAGATCGGCGGACGCGCAGCGCCTTGACCTCGATTCATGACGACAGCGGAGGCCTCTACACGTCCGGCATCACGCTCACGGGCCTCATCAAGGGCGTGCAGTTGCTGATCATCGTCGAGGGCTGCGAGGGCGAGTGCGGAAACATCCAGCTCAACATCGCCAGGCGGTGATTCGCGCGGAGGCGTGACCCGGGGGCCCGGGCCCGGGACGCCCAGAGTGCCCTGGAGTGCGAAGGACTGGCATGTTGGGGGACACGGCGTGAAGACATGCCGCATCCCGCATCAGCCACCACCGCCAGCACTCCGTCGGGCCGAGGACCCAGCCGCCATGCCCCAGTTCACCTCCCGCTTCGTTGACTCCACCCCGGGAGATCCGCTCACGGACACGCGACCGCGCCAGGTGCAGGGGGCGCTCTGGTCCCGGGTCCAGCCCACGCCCGTCTCCGCGCCCCGCCTGGTCGCTTACTCCCCGGAGGTCGCACGGCTGCTGGGCCTGGAGGAGGACGCCCTGCGCTCCGAGTCCTGGGTGCGGGTGCTGGCGGGCAACGCGCTGGAACCGGGCATGGTGCCGTACGCGGCCAACTATGGGGGCCACCAGTTCGGCCACTGGGCGGGACAGTTGGGGGATGGCCGGGCCATCTCCCTGGGCGAGCTGCGTGCCCCCGATGGCGGCTTCTTCGAATTGCAGCTCAAGGGGGCGGGCCGGACGCCGTACTCGCGCCGGGCGGATGGGCGCGCCGTGCTGCGCTCCTCCATCCGTGAGTTCCTGTGCAGCGAGGCCATGCACCACCTGGGCGTGCCCACGACCCGTGCCCTGTCGCTGGTCGCGACCGGAGACGCGGTCGTCCGGGACATGTTCTATGACGGGCACCCGGAGGCGGAGCCCGGCGCCATCGTCTGCCGCGTCGCCCCCAGCTTCCTGCGCTTCGGCAACTTCGAGCTGTGCACGAGCCGAGGGGACCTGGCGCTGCTCAAGCAGTTGACGGACTACACCGTGACGCAGTTCTTCCCGGAGCTGGGCGCGCCGTCGAAGGACACCTACGCGGCCTTCTTCCAGGAGGTGGCGCGGCGCACCGCGAAGCTCATGGCGCAATGGCAGGCGGTGGGGTTCGTGCACGGCGTGATGAACACCGACAACATGTCCATCCTCGGGCTCACCATCGACTACGGCCCCTATGGCTGGGTGGATGACTTCGACCCGGGCTGGACGCCCAACACCACCGACGCCGAACACGCCCGCTACCGCTTTGGCAACCAGCCCGCCATCGGGATGTGGAACGTGGAGCGGCTGGGCGTCGCGCTGATGCCCCTCTTCGATGGGGATGAATCCCTGCTCCACGCGGGCATGCTCGAATACCAGCGCGCGCTGAACGCGGAGATGCTCGCGCGCTACGCGGCGAAGCTGGGCCTGTCCTCGCTGGAGGATGAAGCGGACGTCGAACGGGTGAACGCGTGTCTGGCCTGGCTGGGCGAGCAGGAGACGGACATGACCCTCTTCTTCCGGGGCCTGTCCCGCGTGGTGATGTCTCCCACGGTGCCGGAGGTGTTTCCGGACGTGCTGCGCGACGCCTTCTACAAGCCCGTGCCCGAGCCCCACCTCGAACGGGGCCTCCAATGGCTCACGTCGTGGTGGCGGCGAACGCGGCGCGAGGACGCGGAACCCTCCGAACTCGCGCGCCGGATGGACGCGGTGAATCCGAAGTACGTCCTGCGCAACTACCTGGCCCAGGAGGCCATCGACGCGGCCCACGCGGGCGACGACTCGAAGGTGCGCCAGTTGCTCGACGTGATGCGACGCCCGTTCGACGAACAGCCGGGCCGCGAAGCCTACGCGGCCCGGCGGCCTGACTGGGCGCGGTCCAGGCCCGGCTGCTCCGCGCTCTCCTGCAGCTCCTGACGGCCCGAGAGCCAGACTGCGTCCTCTCGCAACGCAGATGCTTGCCGGCGCGACGCGGCGCCACGGTGTTCGCTGGCGGTCCGGTATGCCCGCAAGGGGGGAGGGCTTCGTGGCATCCGCCTTGCGTAGGGCACCGGACAGTCCCCGCGCTCCGGAGAACACCATGCGCCCCCTGTCGCCCCGTCCCGCCGTCCGTCGTCTCGCGAAGTCCTCCCTGATGCTGCTGGTCCTGGGAGGTACGACTTCGGGTTGCAAGGATGAGCCGCCGGTGGATCCGGCTCCGTCGAATCCGCAGACGCTCTGCTCCGGCACCTTCAGTGATGGCACGCGGATCGACGTGGCGAACCCGCAGCCCCTGGGCGAGGTCCCGCTCCCGGAGCAGTCATTCTGTGACTTCCACACGTTCGCGTGGAACCAGTTCCTGTTCCTGACCCAGACGGTGCAGGACCCCAACGACCCGGTGTTCCCCAGCAAGCCCCGGTTCCTCTCCTACGCGCCCTGGTACAACATGCTCCAGCCGGATGGCGCATCCGCGCCCGGCCCCTTCCCGGGTGGCGTCACGACGCTCCAGGTGGGCCACCTGGACAACAAACAGGCCGGTGGGGGCCAGGACGAGCTCATCGACGTCACCGGCAACACCGTGCTGTATGACATCCGCTTCAACGCGCCGATGTATGACTTCGTCGTCGGCCAGAACCAATACACGCAGGCGGACTACTACGCGTTCTGCCAGCCCACGGACCCGAGCCAGCCCTTCACGGCCTGCGGCAACACGGAGCAGCTCTGGCTGCCATGGGGCAATGGCACGGCCACGTCGCTGGGCTCCATGGAGGTGAAGACGGCCTGGCGGCAGTTCCCGGCGGATGACTGCCCCGCGTCGCAGATGTATTGCGCGGGTTCGGGCCTGGGCCTCATCGCGCTGCACATCGCCCAGAAGACGCCGACGCATGGCGAGTGGGTCTGGGCCTCGTTCGAGCACCTGGGCAACACGCCGGACTGCGCGGCGGGCTCCAGCACGCCCATCGCGCCCCTGTCTCCACTCGGGACGCAGTGGTCGCTCTTCGACCCCTCGAAGGTACCCGCAAGCGTGATGGAGACGAAGACGTGCGGTGTCACGGCGGCGAATCCCCAGTGCAACCTGGACCCGCATGTCGGCTCGGACTACCAGCAGGTCAATGTCTGCCGCACCGACGCGCTGCCCGCCGGAGGCGCGAGCGCCGCCAACTGCGCGGTGGTGGACTCCTCCACGCAGGACCCCAACGCGAACAGCGGTGGCAACGTTGCGTGCCTCAACGCCACGCTGCGTCCGAAGCTCACGGGCCTCTGGCGGAACTACCAGCTCATCGGCACGCTGTGGACGAAGGGGACGCAGGCGCCCGACCAGGACTTCTGGATCTCCCTCTTCCAGTCGCCCAAGCCGGGCCTGCCGGAGAAGACGGCGGTGGGCTTCCCGAACCTGGCCAACAGCGCGCTGGAGACGTACCTCCAGATTGGCTCGACGGCCTATGACCCGAACGCGCCGGGCCTGTCCAACGCGAACAAGGCCGGCTGCTTCGGCTGCCACAACCCGGTGGCCCAGGACAGCGACACCGACCTGAGCCACTTCCCGTCGAAGTTCAACGACTTCTCACGCCCCCGCGTGCCCGCGGAGCCGTAGCCTCGACGCCTGTCTCAATCCCTGTCGGTCGCGGGGGCCTTCCTCGCGACCGGCCGGATGCTGAACGGCACGTCGACGTAGGAGTCGAGTCTGTTCAGCACCCGGGCCATGACCGTCGGCCGCTGTCCCCGAGCCAGGGCCAGCCGCATCTGCGCCTGATGCCAGGCCGTGACGCAGCGGAGCGTGGGCGGGGTGAGGTTGATGGTCCGGCGCATCGTGCCCTTCAGGAGCTTCCACGCGCGCTGCTGTCCCGGTCCCCAGGCCAGCCCGTACGCCTCGCGCCAGCGCTGTGGCAGCAGGCCGGCGGTGAGCAGCTCATCGAGCTGTCCCCGGGTGAACGGTGAATTGAAGAGCAGGCCCGCCAGCTCGCGCGCGGTGTCTTCCACGCGCAGCGTCTCTCCCGCCAACTGCTCGTGATACCAGGTGTAGAAGGCCTCGAGCGTGGGCGGCATCTGCTCCGGCAGGAGCCCGAACTGCGCCGCGGCGATCCGCGACTCCTCATAGAAACGGCGCTTCTCCTCGATGCCGAGGGGCCGCACGAAGGTCTCGAAGACCACCATGGCGCCGTCGATGAGGGTGGCGAGCACCCATCGCTGCAAGAGCGGATCGTTCGCGCGGTAGCGGCCCTCGCCCCGTGGGCCGGTCCCGGCCGGAATCGAGCCGTGGACGCGGCTGTGGAGGCTGTGGACCCGCTTCGCGGCACCCATCGCTTCAGGCAGGCCCCCGAAGACGAGCTGGTACATCGCCGTGTAGGTGCGTCGTGCACGGCCGAGCAGGTCCCCCCGGAAGTTGCTGTTCTGGGAGACGCCGACGGCCACGGCCGGATGGGCGATCTGCAACAGGATGGCGCGCAGTCCGCCCAGGAGGATCACCGGCTCGCGGTAGATGACCCAGGTCATGCTGTCGGGGCCGTAGAAGCCCTCGGATTCGCCCGCCGAGTGCTCCCGCAGGTAGTCGAGACACTTGCGGAAGTGCTCGCTGTCCTGGCTGATCTGTTGCTGTACTTCCGGGGGCAACTGTCGCCATCCCGGGTTCTCCTGCGCATTCACGATCCTGCCTCCGAAGGGCTCTGCGCCGCTGGATGCCCGAGCGGCGTGTTTCATGAGCCGGAAGGATTACCACCCCCCTTCCTGGCGGGACAGGAGCACCGGGTGTCACCCCACGATGACGGCCCTGCTACGGGCAGCGCGCTCGAGCACCCTGTGGCGACACGGAGTTCGAGTGCGTGGCTGACTGACGCCGTCAGGTCCCAAGGTGAGGCCTCCTGCCGCCGTGAGTGCTCGCGGCGGCAGGCCGGCCTCCGGATGATCCCGGTGGCGTGTGGGGTGGCACTGCATGCAGGCTGTCGGGCATGAGCCAGGGTTTTGAATCCATGACCACCGAGCGGCTGCTGCTGCGCGCCGTTCGTGACAGCGACGTGGAGGCGGTGTTCGTCCTCCATGGGGATCCGGAGACGAACCGCTACAGCGTCTCCGGGCCCATGCGCTCGCTGGACGCCGCCCGGAAACAGTTGGACGTGTGGCTGGGTGACTGGTCGAACCGGGGCATCGGGTACTGGGTGGTGGAGCGGCGCGACGACCCCGGGGTCCTCGTGGGCTTCGGTGGCTTGCGCCACAAGGTGCTCGAAGGACAGCAGGTGTTGAACCTCGCCTACCGCTTCGCTCCCAAGGCGTGGGGCTCCGGGTACGCGACGGAGCTGGCCCGCGCCTCCCTGGAGCTGGCCCGCGAGCACCTGCCGGAGACCCCGGTCGTGGCCGTCATCCACCCGGAGAACACGGCCTCCATCCGCGTCGCGACGCGGCTCGGGATGAGGCTCGACCGGATCATCGATTACGAGGGTGTTCCCAGCAGGTTGTACGTACCCGTCTGAACCCAGGGCCGGTGCTGTGAGTCGAACCTGCTTCCTGTAGATTGGAATAAGCAGGAAACGCAGCTCCAGCCGGGGACCTCCCCAAGGACACGGTCATGATGCGTCAAGGTTTCGCAGGGCTCTTTCTCGCAGGTGCGTTGCTCGTGGGGTGCGGCGGTTCCGACGTGGGCGCGGAGGTGGACTCCCAGGAGGGCCTGTCGAGCCCCCTGGAGGGCGTGACGCCCAAGGCGCTCTGCCGGACCTTCGCCGTCGAGTCCGACGTCTCCGAGGCCGACGCCTGTGCATTGGGCAGGCAGCAGGCGGTCATGTTCTGCGCCTTCAACGGGGGCATCAAAGCCAGCACGCGGCCCCCGTGCCTCATCGATGCCACCGTGCCGGGCCCGCCGTTCCGGGCCCGCTACAGCGTGTGTTGCAACAACGGCTGAGGTGATTCGCGCGTCCCCGGACGCGCTGAAAGACAAGAAGCCCGGCGGACCCATGACGGGCCACCGGGCTTCAGGTCCATCCGGGCTCAGGCCCGCACGGTGCTACTTCGTCCGCGCCTGCTTCCTTCGGAACGCCAGCGCGGCGAGCGCCAGCCATGCCAGGGGCGCCACCGGGGCCGCGCCGCAGCCGCAGCCGGATTCATCCTCCACGGGCGGAGGCTGACCGGTCCCGGCGTCCTGCGTGCCTGCATCGGGCTGCGCTGTTTCACACGCCCCGTCCCCGACGCACACCGTCACCTGCTGCTCGGCCTGCATTCCGGCGGTGTCCACGACGACGAACCGCACGGTGTGCGCGCCCGGCGACAGCCCGGTGGTGTCCCAGCGGTTGTGTTCGCCGCCGAAGTGGAAGTGATTGTCGGACCGGATCTCCGTGTAGAGTTCCGTGCCGTCCACGTAGAACTCGGCGCGCGTGCAGCCCACGTCGTCCACGCAGTCTCCAAAGAACTCCGCCATGGTGCCGGATACACGCTCGCCCTCGGTGGGCCGCGTGAGGATGGCGCGCGGCGCTTCGTCCACCTTCGCCGTGAGGGTGAAGCTCTGGTCCGCGTCCGGCGCCACGCCATTGCTCGCGCGCACCGTCACGTCGAAGCTGCCCGCCGAGGACGGCGTCCAGGTGATGAGGCCGGTGGCCGGGTCCTGGGCCATGCCCGGAGGCACCGTGCCCACCAGCGCGTAGGTTGGCGTCGGACGGCCCACGGCCTCCACGTCGTACTGGTACGTCATGCCCACCACGGCGGACAGGCCGGGCGTGGAGGTGATGGAGGGGGGCAGCGGTTCGTCATCCTGTTCCACCGCCTCCAGGGCGCGCGCATCCAGGCCCGGGATGGCGAGGGTGATGGTGGCGACGCCGTCCTGGTTGTCCGCGTCCGCCGCGGCCCGCAGGGTGACGTTCTTGGGCGTGTTCCAGTCCGACGTCGTGAAGCTCAGCGAGGCGCCGGTGTCCACGGTGATGTCCTCGTCGCCCTGGGTGCGCGCCACGGTGACGGTGACGTTCGACGAGGGCCGCACGGAGAGCGACACGCCGAACGTCGTGGTGCCGCCCTCGGGGATGAGCGCCCGCGTGGTGGACAGCACCAGCCGGGGCGAATTGTTGTCGATGGTGGTGGCCACCACGGACTCATCCGTCAGGCCCGCCGTCGACACCACGAAGGTGGCCGTGTCCGCGACCGCGTCCGCGTCCTCCGCCGCCGCGAGCGTGACGACCTGGGGGATGTTCCAGTCCGTCGGGGAGAAGGTGAGGGTGGCGCCGCTCGCGACGCTCAGGTCCTCGGAGCCGCCCATGGCTCGCGTCACCTGCACCGATACGGGCGCGCCAGGCGCCTGGGCAAGCCGCACGGTGAAGACCGCGCGTCCACCCTCCACGAGGCGCAGGTTGAGCGGGGACACGACCAGCTTCTGCGCGGTCGTCGTCGGAGCAATCCGGCGCACGACGCCATTGGTGTACCCGAGCGCGTAGAGCGCTCCGTCCGGTCCCACGGCCATGTCCACGTTGGAGTTGAAGCTCGAACCCCACGCATCCACCGTCGCCACCGAGTTGTCTCCCGCCAGCGTGGCGCGGGTCACCTGTCCGGAGTTGAAGTCACCGAAGAAGAAGTTGCCGCGGTACTCCGGCGGGAAGAGGGTGGCGTCATAGAAGGTGCCGCCGGTGATGGAGCCGCCCAGGGCCTGCGTCTGCGCGGTGCCTCCGCCACTGCTCGCGTCGGGCAGCCCCGGCTGGGCCACGGTGAAGGTGGTGGTCGTGGGCGCGGCGGCCGCGCTGGCGACGTAGAAGTCGCCGTTGAAGCTCGCGTCGCCCACGCCTTCGAAGGTGATGCGCTCACCCTTGCGGAAGCCATGGGCTCCGGTGGTGGTGAAGGTGGTGACGCCCCCGGTGCGCACGGCGCCTCCCGTGGCGATCAGGCTGCGCGAGTCCGTCCCGTTGGTGCGGTACTTGATGACAGGCGTGAGGTAGTTGTTGCCGGCGGGCTGGTTGTTCTCGAAGTCGTTGTAGCCGGCGTGGCTGCCCCGGGTCGCGACGAAGATCTGCTCGTAGCCCGTGCCCACCGTGTTGACCCACAACTGGCCCGTGCTGGGCTGGAAGGTGAGGGTGAAGGGATTGCGGAAGCCGCGCGCCCAGATGTATTCGTTGTTGGGGCCCACGCCGTCGTTGAACGGGTTGTCATTGGCGGGCGTGCCATCCAGGTTGGCGCGGCTCACCTTGGACGCCATCGACGTGAGGTCCGCGTCAACGCCCGTGCCGTTGCCCAGGTCGCCAATGGCCCAGTAGAGCTTGCCGTCCGGACCGAAGCCGATGCCGCCGCCGTCATGGTTGTTGCCCGTGGTGGGCAGGTTGCGGACGACCTCCGTGCGCGCGGTGCCGGTGCCATTGGCATCCGTGTAGCGGACGATGCGCTGCTCGGAGGCGGAGACGGTGACGAAGAAGTAGACGTAGCGGTTGACCACGTAGTTCGGGTCGAACGCGATGCCGATGAGGCCACACTCGCTGTTGGTGTGGACGGCGGGCTCCGTGGCGAACAGCCGGGTGACCAGGCTGCCTGCCTGCGTCTCCAGGACGCCGTCCTTCATGGCCACCGTCCGGATGGCGCCGTTCTTGAGGGTGACGAACAGCCGGCCGGAACCATCCGGTGCCCACGCCATGCCAGTGGCGGGCGTCAGGGCCGTGGAGGCGTAGTTCGTTTCGGTGAAGCCGCCAGGCACCGCTGACCAGGCCGGGGGGCCCAGCAGCGCGAACAACAGGGATGCAACGAGGGGGGATCGCATGACCTGCGAAGCTACCGCACGCGAAGTGGGCGTTCAGTCCCTCATCCGCGTGAAGTCATGCTGGGGCTGCGTCCTCGCGGGCTTTTTCCAGCCCGGCTGCTGGCGTGCGCTCGCGAGCGGGCATGTCCTCCCATGACGTGGCTCAGGCCAACTCGGGATTCTTCCACGCATGGGGGACCAACGGCAGGGAGGCGAGAGGAAGGCGCGCCAGCGAAGGCATCATGGCGTAGCCCTGCTGGGTCTCCAGACCGAGCACTTCGGCGAGGCGGAGGAGTGCCAGCCCCTTCATGAAGAGGCGCCCTTCGGTGAGCTGCGTCTCTTCGTCGATGCTCATGTCCCGCCTGCCCTGGGCGAACTGTTGTCCGCGCGCGTGGATGAGGCGTTCCAGGGCGTCGTCGAATGCAGTTCCATCTCTCCCCAGGAGCGCATGGATGGCATCGAGATAGGGGTCCGCTCCTCCTTCCAGGACAGCCCTCCACCGTGCCAGGGCCGCGACAAGCATGGCTTCCCGCTCTGGAGGCGCGAGGAGCATCAATCCCATGCAGTGAGGCAGGAGGAAGTCATCCTCATACTCGATTCGTGGATCATGGTGCGTGGGGAGCAGTCGCCCCAGTTCCCGGGCTGTCGGAAGATCCCCCGCGACCAGGGCGTCGGTGAAGGAGAAGGCCCTGCTGGCGCACGAGTGCACGGGATTGAAGCCGCGCCCAAGCCGGAGTTGGGTGAAGAATTGATGCGCGGTCTGCGCGGAGCGACGGAGGTTGACGCAGAACGCTTGTGCATCCGCCTGAAGCAACAACTGGCACATGGCCAGGGTT
The DNA here is from genome assembly GCA_004173515.1 of Myxococcaceae bacterium. GTDB lineage: Bacteria > Myxococcota > Myxococcia > Myxococcales > Myxococcaceae > Corallococcus. The sequence continues at coordinate 18,049 of SECN01000025.1, forward strand.
CGATAGGCATGGGCCAGCTTGACGTACGCGAAGCCAGAGGCCTCTTCGGTGTCGGTGGCTTCGATGCTGGCCAGCGCATCCTGGATGCGGTGCCTTGAATTGATGAGGAGGTATGAGAGTGCGGACATGGTAGCGCTACTCGCGGATGTCACACGCTTCACCCATTTCGATGAACCCCAGGCCGGTCATGCCCGCAGCCTGAAGCTCGGCCCGAAGTGCCTCGTGGACGATCATGACGGACGGGAGCTGTTTGAGGCGCATGATGCGAGCGGTCTCCGGGACCTTCTTCATGTCCAGTCCCAACTTGTTGAGGAAGAGGTAGGTGCCCTTCTCCATCTTCGAGGGGGTTGCCGTGGTGTTGGCAGGGTCGACGCAGTCGACGACACCCAGGACGTTGGCGATGAAGCACCGGTCCCTAGCGATGCGTCCCTTGTGGTTGTGCAGTGTGAAGGGAAGGAACTCGATGTCGGCCCGGGCATGTTGTTCCAGCACGGCCCTGGCGGCTTCAGACACCAGCGTGCATGCGACGAGGTTCTGGATGAAATCTGGTACGAGGATGCCCGGGTAGCGGTCCGCCATCTTCATGTGCACGTCGACGGGATAGTTCTTGGCCACGGAGCGGCCCTCCGCCAACTTCCAGGAGAGCGGGTAGAGTTCGTCGGGCAGGTTCAGGATTCCACAGAAGGATGGATCCTGGAGGGTACGTAGAATGGAATAGGAACTCTGGGACATCTCATCTCCTCATGGAGTCAGCACCGCGGCGGGGCGGCGAAAAGTGTTGCTTCCTTGTCGTTGAGCTTCGCGCCTGGATACTTCCTTCCCCAAGCGATAATCACCAGGAATTCCCGCGCGGACCACGTCTCCAGATCATCCTTGATGCCGCGCATCTCCTCCTGGGTGGGGTGCGTCCCCTCAGGCGCGGCTGCCTTCAATATCCGACGCGATACCTTGTTGATGATCTGCGAAACATGCGCATTGTATGAGGTGTGTGCTCCGCAGTGGCACGGCAGCCGCATGACAAAGCCGTCACGCTCGTGCGTGGGGAGGATGATGATGTTGACGCCCCGGTTGATGTTGTACCCAGCGCGAAGCAACAGTTCAATGGCCGTGGGGTTCTTCTCGAGCCCTTCCTGGAGGGATTGGATGGGAAGGATGTGGTGGAGTTGGTTGCTCCAGGGCCAGTGGCCATTCTGGAAATTGCTCCCTTGCCCGAACCACCAGCGATTGACGCGGGTGATGGGATTCCGGTGCGCTGAATAGCTGCCGTAGACTCGCATGACGTTGGTCACGCGGGTGTGGTCGGCGCCATGTGTGAAGTCGAGTTCGTAGATCTTGCGGTGGTTGGCCTGGATGTAGCTGCGGCCATTCTCGGGATACTTGTGGCCCTTGAGTCCACACACGCGCCAGATGCAGCCGTTCATCTCGCCACCCCGGTGGGCGTCCTTCTTGTTCTTGAGCGCGTCGATATGTTCGTCATCCTGGCTCATCGCGTCTCCTCAGTGTTGTCCGGGGATGCTCATGGGGCCGATCCCGGATGGTGAAGCAGCAGGGCGGAGCGTTGTTTGCGCTCGTCCAACAACAGGACAAGGACATGGGGTGTCCTCGAATAGCCACGGACGAGGCTCCTGACGGACATGCAGGCCGAGACAGGCCCGGTAGCGGCGCCCAATTCACCAAAGCTGTCCACGGGGAGGACGAGTCGGAAGTTCGTGGGGAGGCGGGACGACATCATCCGAACCAGGGCGCTCCCATAGTCCATCGCCCGGAAGGGGTCGCCGTTCAGATTGACGACTGCGGACCCGATGGCCCGTTCCTGTTCGCTCCAGGATTCGAGGCAGGCCGTGGTCGCGGCGAAAAGCGCCGCTCCGGTGGAGGGAGTGCCGGAGAATCGGTCGAAGGACTCTTCCGCCACGCCAACAGGTCCCATCAGTGCCTGGATGCGGGCGCCACGGCCATTCGCCGCGCGGCTCGACTCAAGTAGAACGAAGCCTGCGGCCTCGCCAGGCAGGAATCCGACGGGTGTATTGGGCGTCCGTGTGAGCCGCAGCTCGCGGGCCGCGAGGAGCGGGCCTTCATCGAGGAGCGAATCGATTCCACCCACGATGCACCGGTCCACTGCTCGCGAGTCGAGCAGATTCCGGGCCCGCAGGAGGAGGTGCGCGAAGGATGCGGGTCCGCCACGAAAGTGCTCAAGGATTCGAGGCCGGGCCTCAAGCCGGGCCAGGGCCATCAATCGCTCGGGGAACGACTTCCACGTGGTCTGAAGCAGGGCCTCGGCCGGGAGGTCTTCCGGGGCGAAATCAGAGGTGGGGGTGGCCGTGGCCCCACGCCGAAGGAGGGCCTGCCGGTGAAAGTCATCTGGCAGTTGAAGCAGCAGCGCGGTCCTCGCGAACTCCTCTGGCTTGAGTTTCGCGTGGAAGAGAAGGTCTTGAAGCGCTGCCTCACCAAGGCGTAGCAGCCTGCCGGGACCTTCGAAGCCGCCAGCCACCCAGTTCGCGGGATGCCCCTTCAGGGCTTCGGTCCGCAGGGTCTCTTCGTCGACTTCCGTCTGCTCCAGGTCCGTGATGCGTGTCAGGCCCGCCCGTGCGGCAGCGCAGGCCTGGACGGCATGGCCGAGCGACGATGCCATGCCCACGCCTGTAATCGCGATGCGGCCTTCCCTCAAGCGGGCTCCTTCGCGAAGCTGAAGCCTGACATCCGCTTCGCGAAGGATGAAGGAGTGGCCGCATCACGGTCAACACCGTGCGCCAATGCCATGGCGCGGGGGGATGTGGCTGCGTCCTCGCGGGCTTTTTCCAGCCCGGCTGCCGTCACGTTCGCGCCAGCCGGGCCGGGGTCCATTACAGCGTGACGTTGCCGGACACGACCTCCGTGAACTTGCACGGGATGTTGCTTCCGAGCGTGGTGCAGCTTGACGGCTGCGCCGGCGTCCAGGTGGTGGCGTTGAGCTTGATGGCCGCCTGCGCGCGCTGGCGGTAGACACCCGCCGCGTAGGGCGTGGGATTCGCCGTCTGGCCGCCGAAGTCGGTGTTCGTCTCGGGGTAGCAGCTGCGGCTTCCCGCGACCGCCGTCCAGGTGACGGCGCCCGTGCTGCTCACCGACTTCTTCTCCACGACGGAGCACACGTAGATGATGGGATAGTCCTGGCTGCAATCCCAGACAGACGCCTGGGCGCTGATGCGGCCGTCATCGTACGCGTAGGGGGTCGTCGCTTCGACGACGCACGTCGTGCCGGGAATCGCCTTCGTCACCGCGGACTCGACCTGCGCGATGTCACCGCCGGTCGCGGTCGGCTCCGCGCCTTCCGGTGCGGGACCACACGCACTCAAAGCAAAGGCAACCATGGCGAAGCCAACCGTCTTGAAACGATTCATGGGGTCTTCTCGGGGGAGGGGTGTTTGGATGCGCAGGCGACTGCTCAAGCAGTCGTCGCCCTGGAAACACCACCATAACCGGGAACCCCGAGCAAGCGGCGCGGGGTGCTAGCGGGAGGCCATGACCTGGCCGAGCTTCCGCACGCTCTCTGAGAAAGGACCCCGGGCGAGCTCCTGCCCGGTGGTGCTCAGCACCTGGGCGAAGACCTGACCGAAGCCCTTCTTCAGGCCCATGGTCTGGTGGGGTTCACCCTTGGCGTCCGCGACCATGTAGAGCGACGACTCCAGCTCCGGGGGAGGGGCCTCACCCTTCTTGCGGAACAGCTCGCGCATCTCGTCGAGCGACTCGTCGTGACCCTTCTTGATCTCCTTGCGGGCCATGCCCTTGAAGAGGCCCGGCACATCGCGCAGGTCCACGTGGACGACGACGATGGGCTTCTTCGCGCGCATGTCATAGATGAACTGGTAGGCGTGCTCACGGAGCTCTTCCCGGGTGCCCCGGTTGGTGTACAGCACCAGCGTGGGCCGGCCCTGTCCGATGGGGACCTCCTGGCCAAACACATCCTTGGATTCAGCGGCACTGGCGGGGAGGGCCCCCAGCAGCAGTCCCAGGAGGCACGTCACCAGGGCGGTCTTCTTCATCATGCAGGGGGTCCTTTGCGTGAGGGGCGTCAATGGTTCCCATCAACCGCGAGAATCCCTCCATGAATCCCGTGCCCCGGAAACGCTCCACGCAGCACTCCCACCCAGCGACCCCTGAGTCCCTGCGCGTGCCTGTCCGCCTGTCGGGTCAGGAGGTCGGAGGGCCCACGTAGCGGGCCCTTGGCCGCAGCAGGTGTCCCTGTTCGCGCTGCTCCAGGATGTGCGCCACCCAGCCCGCGGAGCGCCCCACCGCGAACACCGCGGAGGCCGCGCCTGTCGGCAGTCCCAGGGCCTTCGCCACCATCACCAGTCCGACCTCCATCGACGGCGCGGGGTGTCCAGCCCTGCGCATCGCCTCCAGCACGGCGGACGCCACGCGGACCCCTGGCGCGTCTGGCTTCAGGTCCCTCGCGGCCTGGATGAGACAGGGCGTCCGAGGGTCTCCCGCGGGATACAGGCGGTGCCCGAAGCCCGGCACCAGCGCTCCGGTGCGCAGGCGCTCGGACACCACGTCCCGGGCCTGCTCCGGCGAACCGACCTCCTCGAGCAACGCCTCCACCCGGTCGCAGGCACCGCCATGCTGCGCTCCGGAGAGCGCCGCCATCCCCGCGCCCACGCAGGCGTACAGGCCCGAGCCGGACGAGGCGGTCACCCGCGCGGCGAATGTCGACACGTTCAGTTCGTGATCCGCGCAGAGCACCAGCGCCTGGTCCAACACCGCCTGCGCCCGGGGCGAGGCCACGTCCCACGCCACCGCCAGGGACGCCGCCACGGTCTTCTGTCGCAGGGCCTGCGTCACGCGCTCCGGAGCCCGCGCCACGCACACCCACGCCGCCAGGTGTCGCAGCAGGCCCCGGGCCCGCTCCAATTCCTGCTCCGGGGGCGCCGCGAAGCGCACCGCGTCCCGGGTCGCCACCAGGCAGACCAGGGTCGCCAGCACCTTCGCGGGCGGTGTCGCCTTCGGCAGGAGCTTCGACAGCATCGAAGGAGGGAAGGGGCCCCGGGGTGCGCGCCACTTCGTTCCAGGGGTTTCCGGCAGCGTGCCCGACCACAGCAGCTCCGCGACGTCCTCGAAGGAGCGCCCTTCCCGGGCCAGCACCACCGCCGAGTGGCGTCCCCGGTACGCCAGCCCTTGCGGCTCCACCCGCGACACGGCGGAGTCGATGACCGGCTCGCCCCACAGCAGCGCTCCTGCCGCCACCGCCGCGTGTCCTGCTCGCGCGTCGTGGCGGGTCTTCAGTCGCTCCACATCCGTGCGCGCATAGCGGTTCTCCTTCGTTCCCGGCACCGGCACGCACCGCACCAGCCCCCGGCTCACGTAGGTGTACAGCGTCGCGCGCTTCACGCGGAGCAGCGCCGCCGCGTCCCGCGCCGACAGCAGCTCCTCCTCCGGCTCAGGTCGATGGTCGAATCGAGATTGAGAGCGTCCACCCCGACGTCTATCCATGCTCCCTCCAGCTCCAGGAGGGACAGTGTCGACGCGAGCCGATTCGCTGTCGATGTGTGTCCCTTCACCGGAGGGCCCGGAACCCAACCCAGGAGGAACATTCATGCAGGTGGACTTTGGCCGTACGTCGGAAGACTACGCCCGGCACCGCGCCGGCTTTCCCGACGCCTTCTTCGAGCGACTCGGACGGGAGGGGGCCATCCGCCCCGGGTTTCGCGTCCTGGACCTGGGCACGGGGACGGGCACCCTGGCCCGAGGTCTGGCGAAGCGCGGGGGAAAGGTCACCGCGCTGGATGTCTCCGCTTCCATGCTGGAGTCCGCCCGGCGGCTCGCCACCTCGGAAGGGCTGTCCATCGACTTCCGGGTGGCCCCGGCGGAGGTGACCGGCCTTGCTTCAGGTGCCTTCGAGCTCGTCACCGCCGGTACGTGCTGGCATTGGTTCGACCGCGCCGCCGCGGCCCGGGAGGCCTGGCGGGTGCTTGCTCCGGGGGGACGGCTGGTCATCGCGCATTTCGACTGGTTGCCCCTGCCGGGCAACGCGGTCGAGGTCGTCCACGCCCTCATCGACACCTTCAATCCCTCGCAGGTCGCGCCCTACGTCGGCTTCGGCCATGACGTCGGCATCTATCCCCGGTGGTTCCAGGACGTCGCCACGGCGGGCTTCACGGGGTTGGAGTCCTTCTCCTTCGACACCGCCGTCCACTACTCCCACGAAGCCTGGAGGGGCCGCGTGCGTGCCAGCGCGAAGGTGGGGGCGGCGCTTCCCGCCGATGAAGCCGCGCGCTTCGAGCTCGCGCACGCGAAGCTGCTCGCGGAGCGCTTCCCGGAGGAGCCCCTGGTGATTCCCCACCGCGTCTTCGCGCTCCTGGCCACCCGGCCCTGACGAAATGCGCAGGGACGGTGACAGGAGGCGATGCCCGGGGTGTTCCACCCGCCAGCACCCGATTGCTGGAGGTCGCAGAACATGGGCAGTTCACTGGACCGTCGCTCGCTCATCCAAGCCAGCCTGGGGCTGACGGGAGGACTCGCGCTGCTGCGCGGCACTCCGGCGCTCGCGGCACGTCCGCCGGCTCTCTCCGCGTCCGCTTCGCCCGGGGAGGAGCCGCGCCCCTGGTATGAGCTGGGAATGATGGCCGACCCCATCATGGACAGTCAGTTGCTCCACTTCCTGGCCGCGACCTACAGCGCGCAGGCGGACATCGGCGAGGTGCTGGACACCGCGCGCCGCATCGTCCCGGGAGACGACTGGAGCTGGCCCAACGAGTGGGTTCGCACCGCCGACCGCATCCGCGCCATGGGCGATGCGAGCCTGTTCCGCCGCCATGCCATCAGCGCCGGCAATGCCTACCTGCGCGCCGCCAACTACTACCGGGCCGCGCTCATCCACCACCCCGAACCGGGCGACCCGAGCGTGCTCGCCACCGGGCGCAAGGCGGTGGCCGCGTACGACAAGGCCCTGACGCTGCTCAAGATTCCGGGCGTGCCAGTGCGCATCCCCTATGAGCGCACGACGCTGCCCGGCTATTTCTTCCGCGCGCCGAACTCCCGGAGCCTCGCGCCCCTGCTCATCTTCCAGCAGGGCCGCGACGCGTGGCCGGAGGAGTCCAAGTATGTGATTGATGCGGCGCTGGCGCGGGGCTACCACTGCCTCATCGTGCATGCGCCCGGACAGGGCATGGCCATCCGTGAGCAGGGGCTGCCCTTCCGGCCCGACTGGGAGCAGGTCATCCGGCCGGTGGTGGACTTCGCCCTGTGCATCGCGGGCGTGGACTCGCGGCGGATTGCGTTGCTGGGGTGGAGCATGGGCGGTGCGCTCGTGCCGCGTGCCGCCGCGTTCGAGCGGCGCATCAAGCTGCTCATCCCCAACCCCGGCGTCCTCAACTGGGGCGAGTCCTCCTTCGAGCAGTTCAACATGTACTTCCCGGAGCTGATGCCGCTGCTGGACAGCAACCCGCGGGCCTTCGATGCGGGCATGGCCCAGCTCATGGCGCAGGTGTTCCTGTTCCGCTGGTACATGAAGGACTCGATGAACAAGCACGGCGCGAGTTCCCCCTCGGACCTGCTCTTCAAGCTGCGGGAGTTCAACAACGAGCCCGTGGTCCACCGCATCCGCTGCCGCACGCTGGTGATGGACGGCACCGCGGAGGCGTTCTCACAGGGACAGGCGCGGCTGCTCTTCGACGCGTTGAATTGCCCGAAGGACTACATGCTCTTCACCCAGGAGGACACCGGGCTCCTGCACTGCCAGGAAGCCGCACAGGCCGTGGCCAATCACCGGATGTTCGACTGGCTCGACGAATACATCTGAGCGGCGGGAGGGCTCACCGACGACCTTGGGTGTATGCCTTCAAGGGTCGGTAGCTCTCCCTTGGATCCTGAGCTGGGAGCGGCGTTTCGGCGCCCTGATCGTGAAGCCATACTCCTGGGTCAGCTCGCGCACGGGCCTGAAGGCATCCCCCAGTCGACGCGCCGCGTCTGACGGCGGCTTCGACTCGGCAGGGGCCTTCGGACGGGAATCGATTCAAGCGTGGAGCGCGTCCAGACCCTGCTGCACAAGCTCGGCGTGAGCCTCGAAGGGCCCGACTTCCGCCGCCCATGAACGGGCCGACGAGACGCGCGCGGGTTTTTGGCTTGGTCCCGCCGCTTTCGAGACGCTAGTCTCATGCACATGAAAACCCTCCCTCGTGCTTTCATGATGTCCGCTTTAGCGGTGGCGAACGTCGGGTGTTACCCCTTGTTCCGCATGAACCTCGCCAAGGAGAAAGCTCCGCCACCGATGATCGACTACACCGTCGACGAGATCGTCGCGAACGATCGACGCGGCGAGCTCCATTACTGGTTCGCGGAGCCCACGTATGGCGCCCCGGTGGCGTCGAGGACCGATGCCGACGTGTACGAGCTCGGCACGACCTCCTCGATGTACAGCAACCACGATGCCGTCATCTTCATGCAAAAAGATGATCGCTACCTCTTTCAGACCGATTGCTTTTGGCAGGCACAGGGCGTCGTGAGAAAGGCGAACGCCAACGGTGCCTTCTCAAATCATGTGTATATGGTCGGCTCAGACAGCGGTCAGTACACGATGGATTGCGAGTTCTACGACAAGGCGAAGGCCGCGCTCGACGCGAAGCAGCCGCAGCCGGCGGAATAAAAAACCGGCCCGGGGTGACCTGGCCGTTGTAGAGCCTGTTTCGGTAGGAGCGAATGGAACCAGGTGATGATGCCGAGCGCGAAGTGCGGCATCGCGTCGTAGGTGTCCTCTCGCTTCTCCCACCGCACCCGCAGGCGTCGGAAGCGGTTGAGCCAGGGGGTGGGTTCGCTCGACCATCCATTGGGGTGAGGGACGTCGACGCCGTGCGCGCTTCGAGCTGAGCAGGGAGCGCCGTCTCGGAGTTCGGAGCGTAAAGCCATGGTCCTGGGCCAACTCGCTCAGTGAGTGCGTCAGCCGCCTGTGCAGGTCGTCCCCCCATGAGCATGCCCATGAGCCCGGTCAGAGAGCCGTCCGGAGTCCGCGTCCACGACAGGACAAGTCCGCAGACCAGCGCGTACTCCTGCCCCTGCCGGGACTCCTGTTCCAACCAGCGCTTCATGTCCGCGGCTTCGCGCTGCTGGTGCTGGGTTTCACGGGCATGGCGCGTGTGCTCCGACCGGCGCCGGGCCTGTTCCGCGCGCTCGACTCTGGGAAGGCTCAAATGCCGCCGTGTCATGGCGACGCACAGGCTATCCGACGCCCGGCGCTTCGAGCACGGCCCGGAAGACGGCCTCCACCCCGTCCGGCTCCAATCCCAGCTCCGTGGCCCAGGCCCGGCGCGTGGCGAGCAGCGCCTCCGTGTCGCCCGGCTCCTCCGGCGCATGGGCCCGGCTCTGGCGCCGGGCCAGCTCGCTGCGGCGGGCCAGCAACTCCACCAACTCGCGGTCGAGCTGATCGATGTGTTCGCGCGTCTCCCGGGGCTCCGGCGGTCCTGACGCGAGCCCGGGCAGGGCCATGCCCGCGACCTCCCGCGCGCTGGCCACGGCGGGCAGGGCCGCCAGGTCGCGGTGGATGGCCTGGAGCGCTTCGAGCAGACGCTCGCGCGCCTCCGTCGCGAAGCGGTTCTCCTGCTGGATGGCGGTGAAGAGGTGGCCCGCGTCCGAGCGGACCGTCTCGATGGTGCGCGAGAGCGCCTTGAAGCTGGCCGGCGCGAAGGGCACGTCCACCGCCGCCCCCGAATCCACCATCCCCTTGGCCACGAAGAACGTGAGCGCATGGGTTTGCGCCATCACCCGGTCGTGTCCCTCCGGCGTCTGTTCGATGACCTCACAACCCAGCGCCTCATAGAAGCGCCGTGCGCGCGGGGCCGCGTCCGGGTGCAGCGGGTTGGGGCAGAGCACGACGCGCATGGGGCGCTCCGCCATCGCGAGGCTCAGGGGACCGAAGAGCGGATGCGTGCCCACCCACGGCACCTGACGGCCCAGCACCTCCGTCAGCGTCTCCACCGGCTTCACCTTCACGCTGCCCACGTCCAGCACCAGGTGCTCCGGTCGCAGGTGGGGCTTGAGCGCCAGCAGCACCTCCCGCACCTGCGGAACCGGCACCGCCACCACCACCAGCTCCGCCCCCTCCAGCAGCTCCGGCACCGAATGCGCACGAATCGCGTCCGGCAGCGCGGCCCCCGGGTCCATTGCCCGGTAGCCCAGGTCCGCCGCCTCCAGCAGCGCTCCCAGCGCACGTCCAAACCGTCCGTATCCCACGAGGGCGATTTTCGGCATTTTGTAAGTTTACATGATGGGCGGCGCGCGACGGTATGGCCTGGAGGGTAGGGAGGCCGGAAGAAGCAGGACCGCCGGGCCCCTGTTCGAGAGGGACCCGGCGGCGGGTGCTGCGTTCATCGAAGCAGGCGAGGACTACCGGCCGCCGCGCGTCTGGGACTCGGTGATGCAGGACTCGGTCTTCTCCGGGACGACGAAGAAGGCCTCCGAGCGGCTCAGGCCCTGGGTGCTGCCCAGCCAGCCGTCGCCGATGGAACCCGCGCCGTCGAACACCAGCGACGTCCAGTCGTTCTGCGCCGCGGGGATGTAGTCCAAGGTGTCGCCATCGAAGTTGAGGTCCCGGGCGATGTACGCGTTCGCGATGGCGCCGTTGTTGTTGAAGTCGAGGTTGGCGCTCGCGTTGCCGGCGACGAACACGTTGCTGATGCGCACGCCGTAGTGGGCCAGATCCGCCTCGGTGGTCGGGCTCACGGGGGCGAAGGCGTAGACCTCGTTGACGGACGACTCATACGTCCCGGCGACGCGCACGCGGGAGTAGTCGAGCACGCCGTCCGTGCCGTCCACGCGCAGACCGCCCAGCTGGTAGTGGTAGCTCATCAGGCTCAGGTAGTTGGCCTTGTAGTTCGTGTCGTCGTTGCCGCCGTGGCGCAGGCCGATGTTGTGCCCCAGCTCGTGCATGAGGGTGCCGGCCTGCTGCTGCTCCGTGCCGCCCGGGGTGCCCCAGTTGCCCAGCGTCACGATGAAGTCATGCGCCGGGATGCCGCGCGAGATGCCGCTGGAGCCGCCCGCGTTGTAGTGGTCCGCCACCAGCAGGTAGTGGAAGAACGGGGCGCGACGGGCGTTGAAGTACTTCGCCTTGATGACGTCGAAGTCCGTCCACACCGGGTTCAGGTCCGTGTCCACGTCGGCCGCGGCGATCTGCTGATCCGCCACCAGGTGCAGCGCGACGCCGGTGGTGCCATTCGGGTTCGTCACCGGCGCGGCGGCGAAGGCGGCCGTCACGCGATCCAACGCGTTCTGCGTGGGCTTGAGGCCGGGGTAGTAATCCATCTCCACGAAGACGTCCTTCTTCTTCGGGTCCGCGCCGTAGTAGCGCAGGTCGACGCCGTTGTAGCCGAACAGCTCCGCGTTATCGCTGATGCGGTCCCCGTCCGTGTCGGTGAGGTAGGGATTGGTGCCGTAGCGGGCCTCCGCCTCGTCACACACGCCGTCCCCGTCCGAGTCGATGGCGGTCGTCAGGCACAGGTAGACGGGCTGGACGCCGGAGATCTGATAGGTGGCGCCGTCCTGCGTCACCTCCTCGTACTTGGGCTTGTGGTAGACGCTCACGGAGCGGTAGCCCGGGCGGGTGTAGTAGAGCCGGAGCGCTTCCTGGCCGGACGCCACGGTGAGCAACTGGATCTGCGTGTCGCCGTTGTGGTTGCCGTAGGCGTCGAAGACGTAGAGCCCGGACGATTCCGTCTGCCGGTAGGTGGGGCTGGTGCCGCAGCCGTTGCCGGAGCAGACACCGGACAGCACCGTCACGGTCGCGCCCTGGATGGCGCTGCCCGAGCCTGCGTCATAGACGTAGCCGTAGACACAACCGTTCAGACCGATGAGGGCCATGGAGGCCGTCAGAAGATTCTTGTAAGACATGGACATGGGGAGTCCCCCTCGAAGGAGTCAGGGGCTGGGCTTCTTGCCAGCCGGGACCTTTACGAGGGCCGGATTAAATATTCCTCACCGGGCCTGACGATTTGTCACGGGGCTTCGGGCCTGCTTCCTGCAGACAGGGCTATCCCCGGGGGCCGGCAGTGCGTATCACGGGGGTTCGTGAGAACGCCCACCGACCGCTACCTGCCGCCCCGAACGTCGTCCCCTTCCGTGTCGTCCTCGCGCGGGCGGGTGGTGGTCATCGCGCCCACGCGCGCCGCCTGCGAGACCATCGAGCTGGCGATGGGCCTTCGGATGAAGACCTACCTGGAGGAGCACCACGGGGAGCGGCTGCGCGAGCTGGCCCGGGGCGGGCAGGGGTTCGGCATCGTGGCGGGGACCGGGACGGGCAAGACGGTCGCCATCCGCACCATCGCGGAGGAGATATTGGACCGACGGCCGCTGACGGTGGCCGTGGTCAACCGCGAGCGCGAGGCCACCGCGGAGACGTCCTTGTGTGACGTGCTCATCGTCACCACCGGCATCGCACGCCGGTGGTTCCAGGACGGCGCCATCCGGCGCGACGACACGCTCATCGTCGACGAAATCCACCAGACGTCCGCGGAGCTGGAGCTGTGCCTGGCCCTGGGCAAGCGCGTGGGCTGCCGCTTCGTGTGGTTGTCCGCCACCGTGGATCCGGCCTTCTACGCGTCCTACCTGGGCAGCGCGGACGTGCTGCGGGTGACGACGTTCGATCCCGCGAAGGCGGCCCGGGTCATCGTGGAGCACCGGCAGTCGCGCGCGTTCCTGGATGAGGCGTTCTTCCGGGACGTGCGCAAGCAGTCGCGCGGCGTGGGCGTCTTCCTGGCCACGCGCGCGGCGGTGGAGGAGACCGCGTCCAGCGTGCGCGCCCGCTACCCGGACCTGCACGCCGCGCACTACCACGGCGGGGAACCGTTGCGCGCCATCCGCCCCTTCCTGGAAGGCACCACGCCCCGGCCCTTCCTGCTCGCGATGACGGCGGCCGGTCAGAGCGCGCTCAACGTGCCGGGGCTGGACACCGTGGTCATCGAGGACGTGCGCTTCACGACCCGGGTGGAGGGCGGGCGCAACGTGCTGGTGCGCGTGCACCTGGGCAACAACGAGCTGTTGCAGATGGCGGGGCGCGTGCACGGGCGCGTGGAGGGCGGACGCGTCTTCATCCTCAGCGACCGGCCCGTCCACTTCGCGTCGCTCAGGCCCACCGAGCCGGAGTTCCAACTGGCGGGCGAGCCGGAGCGGGTGGCGCTCACCGCCGCCGCGCTGGGCGTGTGGGCGGATGAGCTGGACCTGCCGGTGGAGCTGGACCGGGTGGCCTACCGCCGCGCGCTGACGCGGTTGCAGGCGCGCCACATCGTGGACGCGCAAGGGCGGCTGACGGACTACGGGCGCGCGGTGGAGGCGCTGCCGGTGGACCGTCCGTGGGCGGAGCTCATCGTCAACGCGGACGAGGACCTGATCCCCTTCCTGGCGGTGTGCAGCAGCATTGATTCGCTGCACCGCATGACGCGCGAGGAGCGCAACCTGGAGGGGGTGCTCGTCGTCGGCAGCGATCACCTGACCGCCTACAACCTGTACGCGGAGGCCTTCCGCGCGGCGGGGGCGATGGGGGAGGCGCACGGGCTGCCGCGCCACGTCTTCGACCCGGAGCGGCTGCTGGCCTGGGCGGACTCGCGCGGCGTGCTGGTGAAGGCGGTGGAGGACGCGGCGCTCGCGCTGTCCAGCGTGTACCGCAGCGTGGGCCTGAAGCTGCCCGGACAGATGCCCTTCGCGAACGCGCGCATCCACCAGCGCTTCTGCGACCTGCTCGCGCGCTACATGCCCTTCGACCTGGTCATCGACGAGCGCACGGCCTGGGGCGACTCCGCGCGGGTGTCCAAGTCGAGCGTGTGCGGCGACCAGGGCGCGGTGGCGGGCGTGCTGCGCTACTTCGCGGACCGCAATGGCAATTCACAGGCGGGCATCGACGGCACCCAGCTCCCCCTGTCGCTCGTGCGCAGGTACGCCCAGCGCCACGCGGCCACGCCCGTGTATGACCCGCGCGCCCGCGCGCTCGTGTTCGAACAGCAACTGGACTACTTCGGCTTCGAGCTGGCGCACGAGGAGCAGGTGCTGCGCTCGTGGGGGCCGGAGCTGACGGTGGCGGCCCGTCATGCGCTCGCGGAGGCCCTGGCCCGGGGGGAGGCGTCCCACCCGGCGGTGGACAGCCACCGCGTCGCCATCGCCCAGGCCCGCGAGATGTGGCGCCGCTCGGGGGGGCTGACGCCGAGGCTGGGGCTGCCGGAGCTCACCGCGCACTACGAAGCCCAGTTGGACGGCGTGGATTCCATGGAGGACTTCCGCGACCGCATGCTGTTCTTCAACCTGGACCGGTTCGCCTCCCCGGAAACGCGGGAGGCGCTCCTGGCGTTGCCGGACACGGTGTCCGTGCGCGAGCAGGACGTCCCGTTGGAGTACGACGTGGAGACGGACGCGGAAGGGGCGCCGCGGGGCGCGGTGTGGCTGCACTTGCCGGAGAAGCTCGCGCGCACGCTGGTGGCGGAGGAGCTGCCGGTGCTCGACCGTCCTGCCCGCTTCTGCGTGGCGCGGGGGCGGCGCGGGATGGTCCGCGCGGAGTCGCTGCCGGAGCTTCAAGAGATGCTGGACCGGCCGTGGATGCCGGACGAAGTGGCCGAAGCGGGCCGGGTGCGGCCCACGCCTGGACGGCGGGTCTGGCCGGAGGAGTCGGGGCCCGCGCACGGGAAGAAGCGAGGGCCCGGCAAGCGCAGACGGCGGTATTGAGTCTCCGGAGCCGGGCCGGAGACACGACCGCCGGGACCTCGTGTGAAGGAGGACCCGGCGGCGGAAGGCGACGGTTCAGCGGGGACGGCGGGGACTACCGGGCGTCGCGCGCGTCCACGGTGAGGCAGGGCTCCATCTTCTCGGGGGCGACGAGGAACAGCTCCGCGCGGCCCAGGTCCTGGGTGAAGCCCGGCGCGGCGAAGCCAATCTGCCCGCCGCCGTCATACGCCAGCGCCGTCCAGTCGTTCTGCGACGCGGGGAACACGTTGCCGGCGCTCCCGCTGCGGTTGAAGTCCAGGGCATAGCTCGTGGCCTGGATGGCACCATTGTTGTTGAAGTCGATGTTGGTGCTCGCGTTGCCCGTGACCTGGACGTCGTTGAAGCGAAGCCCGCTGATCTTCGCGAGGTCCGCCTCGGTCGTCGGGGCGACGGGCGCGAACCCGGAGACCTCGTTGACGGCCGCTTCGCTGAAGGACGCCACCTGCACGCGCGAGTAGTCGAGCACGTTGTTCAGGCCGCCAATGCCGAAGCCATAGAACTGGTACTCGTAGTTCATGATGCTCAGGTAGTTGGGCTTGTAGTTGGCGTCATCGTTGCCGCCGTGGCGCAAGCCGATGTTGTGCCCCATCTCGTGCATGAGGGTGCCGGCCTGCTGCAATTCCGTGCCACCGCCAATGAAGCCCAGCGTCACCACGAAGTCATGCGCGGGAATGCCGCGCGAGATGCCGCTGGAGTTGCCGCCAGCGTACCGGTTCGCGAACAGCATGTAGTGGAAATAGGGTGCGCGGTTGGCGGCGAAGTACTTCGCCTTGATGACGTCGAAGTCCGTCCACACCGGGTTCAGGTCCGCGTCCGCGTCCGCCGCGGCGATCTGCTGGTCCACCACCATGTGCAGCGTGATGCCCGTGGAGCCGTCCGGGTTCGTCACTGGCGCCTTGGCGAAGGCGGAGATCACCCGGTTCAGCATGGCCTGCGTGGGCCTGAGGCCCGCGTAGTAGTCCGCCTCGATGAAGATGTCCTTCCTGCGCGCGTTCGCGCCGAGGGCCGTCAGGTCCAGGCCGCCGCCGAAGCCGAACGACTCCGCGTAGTCGTTGAGCCGGTCCCCGTCCGTGTCGGGGTTGGTGGGGCTGGTGCCGAGCAGCGTCTCCACCAGGTCGCAGATGCCGTCGCCATCCGTGTCCAGCGCACCCGCGCAGGCGGGGATGGGCAGGGGGATCGCCAACCCCTGCTGGGTGCTGGTCAGCTCCGTTTCTGGCAGCTCGGCGCCCCCGCACCCGTTCAATCCCAGGAGCGCGACGGAAGCGGTCAGCAGCGTCTGATGAAGCTTGGACATGGAAATCCTTTTGTTCGCAAAGGATTGGCTTCGCGCCAATCGCCCTTCTTCTTGCGATCAGCGGGATTTAAAGGCTCTTCTTTTTTTGAAGGGTTGAGCCGATTTGACCGAATCAGGCAATGATTGCCGTACAGGGGAAACCGCCGGGTCCCCCTTGACGCAGGGCCCGGCGGCGAAATGCGGTTTCCAGGCAGGGAGGCTGATGACTACCGGGCGAGGAACTGCTCCGAGGTGAGGCAGGATTCCACCTTCTCCGGGACGACGAGGAACGCCTGCTCGCGGTCCAGCGTCCGGGAGGTGCCCAGCGCGGCGTCGCCAATCTGCCCGCCGCCGTCGTAGCGCAGGGCGAGCCAGTCGTGCTGGGACGCGGGGAACACGTTGGTGGCGGTCCCGCTGCGGTTGAAGTCCCGGGCGTAGGCGGCGGTCTGGATGCTGCCGTTGGCGTTGAGGTCGAGGTTGGCGCTGGCGGTGCCGTTGACCTGGACGCCGTTGAAGCGAAGTCCGCCGAGCAGGGCGAGGTCCGCTTCGGTGGTGGGCGCGACGGGGGCGAAGGCGGAGACCTCATTGACGGCCGCTTCGCTGAAGGAGGCGACGCGCACGCGTGAATAGTCAAACACGTTGTTCACGCCGCCGATGCGAAAGCCATACACCTGGTACTCGTAGTTCATGATGCTCAGGTAGTTGGGCTTGTAGTTGCTGTCATCCGTCCCGCCATGGCGCAGGCCGATGTTGTGCCCCAGCTCATGCATGAGGGTGCCGGCCTGCTGCGGCTCCGTGCCGCCCGGGGTGGGCCAGCCGCCCAGCGTCACCACGAAGTCGTGCGCCGGGATGCCGCGCGAGATGCCGCTGGAGGTGCCCCCGCTGTAGGTGTTGGCGAACAACATGTAGTGGAAGAAGGGCGCGCGGCTGGCGGCGAAGTACTTCGCCTTGATGCGGTCGAAGTCCGTCCACACGGGGTTCAGGTCCGCGTCCGCGTCCGCCGTGGCGATCTGCTGGTCCAGGGCCAGGTGCAGCGTGATGCCCGTGGAGCCGTCCGGGTTGGGCACCGGCGCGTTGGCGAAGGCGGCGACCACCCGGTCCAGCGCGCCCTGCGTGGGCTTGCGGTTCGCGTAGTAGTCCGCCTCGATGAAGACGTCCTTGCGGCGCGGGTTCGCGCCCAGCGCGGGCAGGTTCACGCCGCCAGAGCCGAACAGCTCCGCGGAGTCGCTGAGCCGGTCGCCGTCCGTGTCGGAGCTGTTGGGGTTGGTGCCGTAGTCGGCCTCCGCCGCGTCGCAGATGCCGTCGCCGTCCGCGTCCGGGGCCCCCGGCGCGCACACCACGGCGAACTGGAGCGCCGAAGCCCGGGCCCGCGTCACGTCCGCGTCACCGCCCGTCACCGCGTCCAGCGGATCGCCGCCGCACCCGTTCAAACCGATGAGCGTCATGGAAGCCTTCAGCAAGGTCTTGTGGAGCCTGGGCATACCCATCCTTTGGGATTCAAGGGTTGAGGCCGCCAAGGAAAACAGGTTTTCCTGAGTGGTGACAGGATTGACAAGGTCGGGTTGGACGGTTACTGATGAATGACCATGAGGCCTGTCTTCTCACATGCCCTGCCGACCCCGAGCGCCTTCGCGCCGGCGGCGGACGTGCGCCTCGCCTCCCGTCACGAGGTTCTGCTCGATATTTGAGCAGGCGGACCGGTGTATTCCGGTGCGCGGGGTGGCTGGTTCCCGTGTGCCGTGAGTCCCGTCTCCGCCCGATGACTCCCGCGGTGCCTTCGTGTGTCCTCACGCGTTCCTGAGCGGGCCTTGCGTGCCCCTCCGGAGTGTCGCGCGTGCGTGCGCCTGAAGGCCCGCGTCGCCTCATTCCTCCCATTGCACCAGCGCTTCCAAAACCCAACCCGCGGGCCTCGCTGCCCGACGGGCTCAGGAGACGTCCATGTCCCGCACCACTCGCATCGAGCGCTATCGCAACATCGGCATCATGGCCCACATCGACGCGGGCAAGACGACGCTCACCGAGCGCGTCCTCTTCTTCACCGGCCGCATCCACGCCATGGGCGAGGTGCACTCCGGCTCCACGGAAGCGGTCGCTGCGCGTGCTCGACGGCGCGGTGGCGGTGTTCGACGCGAGCCAGGGCGTGGAGCCCCAGTCGGAGGCGGTGTGGCGGCAGGCGGACCGCTACGGCGTGCCGCGCATCGCGTTCATCAACAAGATGGACAAGGTGGGCGCGGACTTCGCCATGAGCGTGAAGTCGCTGGAGGAGAAGCTGGGCGCGAACGCCGTGGCCGTGCAGTGGCCCCTGGGCGACGGCGCGGACTTCCACGGGCTCGTGGACCTGGTGCGCATGCGGACCGTCCGCTTCGACGGTGAGGAAGGCCAGTTCAGTGACGACGCTCCCGTGTCGGGGGCGCTGCTGGAAGAGGTGTGGCCCTTGCGCCTGCGCCTCCTCGAGGCGTGCGCGGACGTGGACGCGGCGGTGCTGGAGAAGTTCGTGGAAGGGCGGTTGGAGGACATCACCGCGGAGGACCTGGAGCGCGCGCTGCGCTCGGGCACCCTCGCGCGGACCCTGGTGCCGGTGCTGTGCGGGTCGGCCTTCAAGAAGAAGGGCGTGCAGATGCTGCTGGACGCTGTCGTCAACTACCTGCCCGCCCCGTCGGACCTCGCTTCCGTGGAGGGCTGTGTGCCGGGCACCGAAGAGAAGGTGTCCCGTCCCGCATCGGACGCGGGTCCCCCCGTGGCGCTGGCGTTCAAGCTGATGAGCGACAAGTCCGTGGGCGGCATCGTGTTCCTGCGCGTGTACTCCGGCACGTTGAGGGCCGGCACCGTGCTGCTCAACCCCGCCACCGGGCGCAAGGAGCGGGTGGGCCGCCTGATGTTCATGCACGCCAACCGCCGCGAGGAGGTGGCCCAGGTGCATGCGGGCGACCTGTGCGCGGCGCTCGGCCTCAAGGGCGTGCGCACGGGCGACACGCTGTGCGACCCGGACGCGCCGGTGGTGCTGGAGGCGTTGGGGGTGATGGAGCCCGTGGTGCAACTCGCCGTGGAGGCGCGCTCACCCGGGGAGCTGCCGAAGTTGGAGGAGGGACTGCAGAGGCTGGCGGCGGAGGATCCGTCGCTGCGCGTGGGTGTGGATCCGGAGAGCGGCCAGGTGCTGCTGTCCGGCATGGGTGAGCTTCACCTGGAGGTCATCGTGGAACGGCTGAAGACGGAGTTCGGCGTGGAGGCGCGCGTGGGACAGCCCGAGGTGGCCTACCGCGACACGCTCCGGCGCGCGGTGCGCCAGGAGTACCGTCACGTCCGCCAGTCCGGCGGGCCCGGACAGTACGCGCGCGTGGTGCTGGACGTGGGGCCGGCGCCGCGAGGGGCGGGGCTCGTGTTCGTGGACGACACGAAGGGCGGCACCATTCCCCGGGAGCTGATTCCGGCGATTGAAAAGGGCGTGGCGGGCGCCATGGCGCGAGGCCTGCGCGACGGCGTGCCGTTGGTGGACGTGGAGGTGCGGCTGGTGGATGGAGACACGCACGTGAAGGACTCCACCCCGCAGGCGTTCGCCATCGCGGGCTCGCTGGCGCTCCAGGAGGCGGCGAGGCGCGCGGGGCTGTTGGGGCTGGAGCCGGTGATGGAGGTGGAGGTCACCACGCCGGAGGCGTTCCTGGGCGACGTGCTGGGCGACCTGTCGTCGCGGCGGGGCAGGGTGTTGGGCATGGAGGCGAAGGGGCCGGCGCGCAGTGTGACCGCGCGGGTGCCCATGGCGCGCCTCTTCGGCTACGTGACGTCGTTGCGTGGCCGCACGCAGGGACGCGCCCAGGCCAGTCTGCGCCTGGGGGCGTACGAGCCGGTGCCCGAAGCGCTCCAGGCGTCCGTGTCCGAAGCGCGGGCGTGAGGTGAAGCAGGGCGGCCCCGGGATCCGCTGTCAGGGTTCCGGGGCCGTGGGCTTGGAAGACATGGCCTGCTGCCGTCGTGTGTTGAAGCCGGCGGAGGGCCAGGCGGGAGGCCTCAGTTCAGCTTGATGAAGGTGAGGGTCGTCGGACCCGAAATCGACGTCAGCCCGCTCGGGGAGCCGCAGCCTTGGGTGACCTGCGTGTTGACGTAGGTGGTGACCTTCACCGCGATGGCGCCATTGAACCGCCCCGAGACCACCGTGCCGAACCGGGTGGCCACGGTGTTGGCTTGCCCGGGCTGCAAGGTGACTTCCGTGAACTGCACCGTGGAGTGGGTGTTGTCACTGAAGTCGAAGGTCTCCACCAGGTTGCTGCCCGGATTGAGCGCGCCACTGCAGGAGGCGTTCGGGAGCGTCACGTTCCCAGATCCACTGCCCGCTCCCAGTTGCACGGTCGGCCCGAGGATGTTGCGGCACAGCGAGTAGGTGGAGTTGTTCTGGCTCGTGACGCTCTGGGGCGTGGTCTTCAGCCCGGGGTTGTAGGTGATGGTGCTCGATCCGACGCACTCCACGATCTGGGGGAGCGCCAGGGAGGCCCGGGCCGGCGCTTCCTGCGCGGGAGCGGCCTGGGCGACAGGCGCCACCAGCAAGGAGAAGGCGGCAAGGCCGGCCAGCGGCGCGGCGCGGCGGAGGCCCATGGTGCGAGGGGACTTCGAAGGGGACTGGGACATGGTGGACTCCTGAAGGGATGACTGCGGTGAAAGGCAACAATCCTTCCCGTGGTCCGTGTCCTCCAGTGTCCCCGGAGGCGAACGATGGGGCCCTCCAGGGCTTGCACTGGAGGGCAGAGGTGATTGAGTCCGCCGCGTGACGGCTTCCAATGCACAGGCCGCGGTCCACGCGGTCTGGAGAATCGAGTCCGCCCGGCTCATCGCGGGCCTGGCGCGCATGGTGCGCGACGTGGGGCAGGCGGAGGAACTGGCGCAGGACGCGCTCGTGGCCGCGCTGGAGAAGTGGCCGGTGTCGGGCGTGCCGGACAACCCCGGCGCCTGGCTCATGGCCACCGCGAAGCGTCGCGCCATCGACGAGATGCGCCGGCACAAGCTGCTGGCGCGCAAGCACGAGGAGCTGGGACACGGGCTGGAGGAGGCGGAGGTGCCCGACCTGGACGCGGCGCTCGACGACGACGTGGGGGACGACCTCTTGCGGCTCGTCTTCACGTCCTGCCATCCGGTGCTGTCCCCGGAGGCGCGCGTGGCGCTCACGCTGCGGCTGTTGGGCGGCCTGACGACGGAGGAGATCGCCCGCGCGTTCCTCGTCCCGGAGCCGACGGTGGCCCAGCGCATCGTGCGCGCCAAGCGGACCCTGGCGGAGAAGCGCGTCCCCTTCGAGGTGCCTCGGGGGGAGGAGCTGGCCGCGCGGCTGGCCTCCGTGCTGGAGGTCATCTACCTGGTCTTCAACGAGGGCTATTCGGCGACCGCCGGGGATGACTGGATGCGCCCGGAGCTGTGCGCGGACGCGCTCCGCCTGGGCCGCATCCTCGCGGAGCTGGTGCCGAAGGAACCGGAGGTGCACGGGCTGGTGGCGCTGATGGAGATCCAAGCGTCGCGGGCGCGTGCGCGGGTGGGGCCTTCGGGCGAACCCGTGCTGCTCCTGGAGCAGAACCGCGGGCTGTGGGATCAGCTCCTCATCCGCCGGGGCCTCACGGCGCTGGAGCGCGCGCAGAAGCTGGGCGGTGAGCAGGGCCCGTACGCGGTGCAGGCCGCCATCGCCGCCTGCCACGCGCGGGCGCGCACGGCGGACGCGACGGACTGGACCCGCATCGCGGGGCTGTATGCCGTGCTCGCGCGGCTCGTGCCGTCGCCCGTGGTGGAGTTGAACCGCGCGGTCGCGCTCGGGATGGCGTTCGGTCCCGCCGCGGGCCTCGAACTCGTGGACCAGCTCACGGCCGAACCGTCGCTCAAGCACTACCACCTGCTGCCGAGCGTGCGCGGCGACCTGCTCCAGAAGCTGGGGCGTCTGAAGGAGGCCCGGGCGGAGTTCGAACGCGCGGCGTCGCTCACGCGCAACGCGCGCGAACAGGCGCTGTTGCTGGCGCGCGCCGAGGCCTGCACCCGGCCGCTCCCTTCGTAGCCCGACCCCCTCGTCCCGCAGGGGCGCCTGTCCCCGGGGCGCGGCCTGCTGCGACCCTGGGCCCGGGGTTCGTCGGGCCGGAAGCATTCCCAGACATGTAGGGCTCCGCATTGGCGCGGATGCCGTCGGGGGATGCGCATGCGCTACGTGCTGATCAAGCTGCACCTGAAGGACCCGCTCCACCACCGGGCACGGCTGCTGGCGTTGCTTGAAACGGAGGGCACGCTCCACGAACTCCCGGACGCGATGTGGCTGCTCACCGGGCCGGAGGTCTCCGCGTCGCGGCTGGAGTCGCGGTTGAAGCTGCTCCTTCCCGCCGGTGACGCGGTGGCCCTGGCCGGGGGCGAACTGACGCTCATCCTGGGAGAAGCGCCCGCCCCGGCACCGGCGTCCCGCGACGAGGCGCCCGCGCTGGACGTGCTGGGCAGCCGGGGCGCGGTGCTCCAGGCCTTCCTGTCGGAGGGTGGGGACTCCGCCACCGTCCGGTGGTCGGACTCGCGCGGGAACACGCTGGGGCTGGGGCCCTCGCTCGTGGACCTCTGGCCGGACGAACCGCTGGTGGTCGCCGCGACGTTCGGCGACCGCGTCCTTGCCCGGCTGCGGGTGCGGGGCCGCAACGTCTTCGCCACGCACCTGACCACGGAGCAGCCCCATCGCGTGATGGCGGCCCTGCGCGATGACGGCACGGTGGTGGCCTGGGGACACCCGGACAATCCCGCGCGCAACGTCCCCGAGGACCTGTCGGGGGTTCGCACCCTGCGCGCGACTTCGGACGCCTTCGTGGCCCTCAAGCATGACGGCTCCATCGTCGCCTGGGGGGCGCTGGAGACAGGGGGCGTGCTGCCTCCGGAGCTGTCGTCGCGGCGCTCCGGCGAATGCAAGAAGGTGCGGGACGTGACGGACAACGAAGACGCCTTCGCCGCGCTGATGGAAGACGGTTCGGTGGTGACGTGGGGAAACGCGCTGCATGGCGGCGACAGCGAGCGTGTGAAGGAAGACCTCCAGGACGGCGTGGTGCAGGTGGTGAACCTCGAGACGTTCTTCCTGGCCTTCAAGCTGGGCGGCGGGGTCGTCACCTGGGGCGACCCCAAGCCGGGCGGGGACAGCTCCTCCGTGCGGGAGCGGCTGCGGGCGGGCGTCGTGGCGATCGCGCACAATGGTGCCGCGATTGCGGCCCGGAAGGACGATGGCTCCGTCGTGGTGTGGGGCGAGGCGTACTCGGGCGGCGTGCTCACGCCAGAGCAGGAGGCCCTGCTCTCCAGCGGCGTCAGGTCCCTGCACTTCAGCCTGTATGCCTTCGCGGTGCTGAAGGAGGACGGTTCGGTGGTGGCGTGGGGCAACGACGGGTTCGGGGGCGACAGCTCCAGCGTCGGGGATGCGCTGCGCTCCGGCGTGGTGGCCGTGTACTCCACCGCGATGGCCTTCGCGGCGCTGAAGGAGGACGGCTCGGTGGTGACGTGGGGCGGGGTGAAGGGCGGCGACAGCTCCAGCGTCGCGGACGACCTGCGCGGCGGCGTGGTGGACGTGTTCCCCTCCACGTGGGCCTTCGCGGCGCTGAAGGAGGACGGCTCGGTGGTGAACTGGGGTGAGTACCAGGGCGCGGAGGGCCAGGGGCCCCACAACCTGGACGACCCGGACGTCCAGCAGGCGCTGTCGGGCGGCGTGAAGGACGTGATGCACTTCCTGGAGGCCTACGTCGGCTTCAAGGGCGGAGGGCAGTTGGTGACGTGGGGCAACGTGGTCAGCGGAGGCGACAGCCGGGACGTGCGGGAGCAGCTCCAGCAGGACGTGTGGACCGTCTACATGAACGGCCCCGGCGTGAGCCTGGCCGCGCTCAAGCGGGATGGCTCGGTGGTGACGTGGGGCGTGCCGGAGACGGGAGGTGACAGCTCCGCGGTCGCTGGCGAACTCCAGGGCGGCGTCAAGGCCGTCTACCGGGGCTTCCGCTCGCTGGTCGCGCTGAAGAACGGGCGGCTGGTGGCCTGGGGCCACGCGGATGACGGCGGCGATGCCTCCGAGGTGGCGGAGGCGCTGGAGGGCCGCATCTCCTACTCCGAGCCCGTGGACTCCTGACCCCACGCGGGCCTCACGTCCTTCGCGTGGGGCCCGCCGTGGCTCACCGGCGGTGGCACAAGATGGAGAGCGACTCGCCGGAGTCCTTCATCCGGTAGAAGATGGAGTGTCCTTCTCCGTGGCTCGACGCGGACTCCACTTCGGGTTGCGCCTGGAGCCAGGCCACCGTCTTCGGGACATCCGCGCAGGCGCTCTTGAGCTCCCGGGTGAGCCGTTGGGAGATGCCCATCAGGTCCCCGTAGTCCTTGGCCTTGGCCCGGGCCTGCTGCTCCTGGCGCTCCGGGGTGGTGATGACCACCTCCTCCGGGAGGGTGAGCCGGGTGCTGCCGTCCGCGAACTTCAGCTCGGCGGCGAGATGCACGGTGTGCACGAACGTCGTGTCGAGCGTCACCTCCGAGGACATCCCGCGCGCGTCCGCGGGCACCGGCCGCGTGTCGAAGCGGCGGCTCACCTGCCCCTGCTCATCCACCTGCACCATCGTGAAGGAGGTGGCCTGGGGGAAGAGCGTGGACAGCAGCACCTCCAGCTTCACCACGCCCTGCGCGCCCACCCGATAGGTCCGGGTGCCCCGGTTCACCAGCAGCTCGAGTTCGCCCGAGCGAGGCAGCGGCTGCTCACACGTCAGCGCCAGCTTCACGGGCAGGGACTTCTTGAGCACGGGGTCCTCCTGACAGGACAGCGTCGCGGCCACCGGGGCCGTGAGCTCCTTGAGGCCCGCCGCGCACGCCTTCGTGACGTCCTGGAGCGACCAGAGCGGCAGGTCCACCCGGGAGTCCTGCGAGGGGTGCCGCGAGCCATGCTCGACCGGGAGCGTGAGGGGACGGCCGGCGCCGGGGCCGCGCACCTCCAGCTTCCCCTTGCCCAGGGGACAGGCCGACTTCAGGACGAACCGGGGATGGACCCACCGCCCCGTGAAGCCGCCCCCATCCATCACCCGCAGCTTGCTCTGCGTCACCCAGGCGGCTGTCGGCTCCTCCTGCTGGAGTTCGAGCGACGGTGCTTCCGGGAACGTGGGCTCTCCGTTCATGACCTGCGCCAGCCGCACCTGGTAGCGCTGCATCTGCATCGCGGTCAGTCGGCTGAGCTGCTCATCGGGCAGGGGCACGACGGGAAACTCCATCCGGGGCGCCCGGTCCGTGCGCTTGAGCGTGAAGGTCCGCTCCGGCTGCTTGCCCTGGGGCTCCACGGAGAGGACGAGCGGCTCGTCCCACGTGGGCGTGAGCGCGGCCTGGAGGTCCTCCGCGCCCAGCTTCAGCAAGGGGCCCATGAAGGGACGCATCGGACCGGCGATGCGCTGGATGCGCATCTGGGGCTTCACGCCCTCGCGGGCCGCCGGACTTCCGGGCACGACCTGGGTGACCACCACCTCGTCGCCATTGGCGCGGACGGACAGGCCGACGGGCTCCACGGTGACGGTGAACGGCGCGGCGGCCAGCAGCCACGTCGTGGTGAACAGCGACGTCGCGGCGCTCAGCAGAAGGCAGACAGCGGGCATTTCGCCAGCATACCCGCCGTCCCACCGTTCCCGCACTCCGGGCGGAGCCAACGGCGTCTTCCGCGCTACCGTGGATGGCAGTCGAAGAGGATCAGGATGGATCCCTTCACCTGATAGCTGAAGTGGTGGCCGCCCGTGTCCCCGGAGGCGGACTCGATTTCGGGCTGCTTCCGGAGCCACGCCACCGTGGCGGGGACGTTGGCGCAGGGAGACTTCCAGTCCTTGTCGAACCGGGCGGTGAAGGCATGCAGCCGTTCGCTGCCCGCTTCCTCCTCCCTCCGCCGTTTCGCCACCAGCTCCGGGGTGATGATGGGCACCTCTCGCGCCAGGGTGCGCCGGGTGCCGCCGTCGGGGAACTTCAGCTCGGCGGCCAGCCGCACGGTGCGTGCCTCCGACGTGTCGAGCGTCACCTCCGTCTTCAGCTCCTCCGTGCCCTCGGGCACGGGCAGCGTGACGACGCGGCGCAGCTCCCGCCCCTTCTCGTCCACCTCCACCACCGTCGCCGACTCGACCTGGGGCACCGCCGTGTCCAGCCGCATCACCTCCACCGTCACCACCGCCTTCGCTCCGACCAGGAATTCCTCCTCGCCCCGCACGGCCAGCAGGTCGAGCTTTTCCGTGACGTCCTCCGGAGGCGGCTGGTTGCACGTCAGCGCCAGCTTCACGGGGAGGGTCTTCTGGAGGACGGGGGCGCCCTCGCAGGACAGCCGCGCGCGAAGGGAGGCCGTCAGCTCCTTGCGCCCCGCCGCGCACGCCTTCGCGGCGTCCTGGAGCGACCAGAGCGGCAGGTCGAAGTCGAACTGCTTCCAGGCGTTCGCGTCCTCGGGCGCGAGCGTCAGCGTCCGAGGAAGGCCGGGGCCGGGACCGCTCAGCTCCACCTTCTCGATGCGGTCGGGACAGTTCGAATCCAGTTGGAGCTGGGGATGGATCCACCGCCCGGTGTGAGCGCCGCCCGTCATGCCCTGGAGCTGTCCCTTCTTCACCCAGGCGCGGCCCTCATGGTGGAGCGTGAGGGAGGGCCCGTCCTGGGGCTCCATGTCGACGGGCGCGGCGGCCAGCAACCACATCGTGGTGAACAGGGACGTCGCGGCGCTCAAGAAGGGGGAGACGGCGGGCATCGTCGCAGCATACCCGCCGTCCGTGTCGTCACGCTCAGGGGCGCGGTGACAGCTCCAGGTTGTCCAGGTTGGTGTCCCAGCCATTCGACGTGGAGACGGTGAAGACGGTGCAGGGCTGCTGCCAGTTCGTCACCACGTGGGTCACCTGTCCCGCCGTCAGGGGGAAGGTGCGGGTCGGCAGGTCGAGGCAGGCGAGCGTGAGCGTCGCGCCCGTGTCCCAGGTGAAGGCGTCCATGCCGATGACGCGGCGCTGGCCGTTCACCGACAGCCGCCCCTGGGTGAGGCCGCCGCCGTTGAAGGAGACGCTCTTCGTGGTGAACCCGCCCCAGGGCGAGGCGATGTACCAGTCGCTCTGGATGAAGTGCAGCGGACCGTGCAGGCCGCTGATGACCTCATCCTGGCCGGGGAAGGTGTCGAAGGTGATGAGGTTGGTGGACGGGCCCACGGGGATGGGCAGGGTGCTGGTGTTGTTGCCCGGCACGGCGTCCGTCTGCGCGGCGGACACGGTGGCCACGCTCTGGAAGGTGCCGGTGGCCAGCGGGAAGGCCGTCACCGGGATGGTGACGCTCGCGCCCGGGGCCAGGCTGGGGAACGTGCACTGCAGGTCGCTGAAGAACGAGCAGCCGCTGCCAGGGCCGGACGGGGTCGCGCTGTAGAAGAAGTAGTTGAGGCCGGTGGGGATGGGGACATCGAGCACGACGTCGGTGGCCGTCTGCGTGCCGCTGTTCGTCACGGTGACGTCGTAGAACATCATGTCGCCATTGGCGCCCGTGCCCGCGGGGAAGGACTGGCTGACGGACAGGTCCACCGGGCTCTGCGGCACCGACGTCGCGGGGACGAAGGTGACGTCCACCCAGAAGTTGGTGTTGAGCCACGCCTCCGTGGGGAAGGCGCTGCCGTTGAGGTTGCGCACGCCGTTGCCGCTGGCCGCGACGGTGGACGGCGCGTGCAGGGGCGGCACGTCCACGCCCGCGGTGTTGAAGTAGTACGGCGTGATGGCGTAGCGGCCCCCGGTGGCGAAGTACGACACCACGTAGGTCGTGTTGGCCGTGAGGCTCACCGGCGTGGCGAACGTCAGCTCGCGCCAGCCGAAGCCGCTCTCCGCGGGCGTCTGCGCGGTGGTGGCGAGCAGCGCTCCGGTGGCGCTCCACAGGTGGCCCACGTGCGGCCCGTTGTCGGTGCTGCCCTTGTAGTAGCGCACCTTGGTCACCGTGCCCGCGACGTCCGCGCGGAACTTCACGCCCACCTCGGCGGGGGTGGCGTCCGCGTTCTCGAACTGCGGATTGCCCGTCGCGCTGCTCCACAGGCTGCACGGGTTGCACGCGGTGTTGGCGAGCGTGGTGGCGGTGGCGGTCGCGGAGGCCGGGCCCACGTTGCCGGCGGCGTCACGGCCGCGCACGGAATACGCATACGCGGTGGAGGGCGTCAGGCCGGTGTCGCGGTAGCGCGTGGTGGTGCCGGGCAGCTCCGCGATGAGCTGGCTGCCCCGGTACACCAGGTGCGCGCGAGCGTTGCCCTGCGTCTCGCCGCTGCCGTCCACGGAGGCGTACCACGTCAGGTCGATGGCGGTGGGCGAGTTGGGCGCGGCCACGACGTTGGTGGGCGCGCGCGGGGGCGTGGTGTCGTTGGGCTGGAAGGCCACGTCCACCCAGTAGTTGCTGGCGTGGAAGCTGTCCGTCGGAAAGCCGCTGGCCCCATAGCGGTACAGGCCATTGCCGGCGCCTGTCGCGTCCGCCGCCGCGTGCAGGGGCGGCGCATCCAGCGCGGTCGCGAAGCCGTTGTCCGTCACCGCGTAGTGCCCGGCGGGCGCGTGGTACGAGACGACGTAGTTCGTGTCCGCGGCGATGGTGACCGGCGTGGCGAAGCGCGCCTCCTGCCAGCCGGAGGCCGTCTCCCCCTGGAACGTCACGCTGCCCAGCAGCGAACCGGACGCGGACCACAGGCTGCCGGTGTGCGTGCCGGTGTTGCCCGCGCCCTTGTAGAAGCGCACGCCCATGATGCGCCCGGCCGCATCGCTGCGGAAGCGCACGCCCAGCTCCACCGCGGCGCTGTCGTTCGCGGCAGCCACGGCCGGCAGCGCGGCCGCGCCGAAGAGGGCGCGCTCCCCCGTCAGCAGCGGCTGTGCGGCCTCGGAGGGGCTCTGCGTCTCTGGAGGCGCGGGCTCCGGGGGCGCGCAGCCCGCCATGGCCCACGTGAAACCCACCGCGCATGTCGTGACCCAACGTGATGCCAGTCGAAGCACTTCGGACTCCTTGTGTTGAAGACAGGCGGTGGGTTCTCACATCGCCTGCTCGGGAGTCGAGCCTTTCACGCCACGGTGACATGCCCTTGTTTCAAACCTTGTAGAGGATTGTGGTGGCGCGGCATCCCCATCCGCTGGGGGCGCGTGCCGTCCGTTGCGGACGGAGTGCGACGGGTTCCAATTGAAGCTCCGCCGTCCGGTTCCATGAAATGCCCCTCGGACGCACGCGAGGGCGGCACGTCGAGCAGGGCGTGTTGTGGATTCAGGAGCCGCCGCCCCGTCAGGCGGTGGCCGCGGGCGCCAGGCCGGTCTCGCGGATCCACGCGGCGGCGGCCTTCAGGCTGTCGGGGTACTTGGGGGAGATGGCGCCGCTGGGGTCCAACACCTGGACGCTGTAGGCACGGCCCCGCTTGTTGAGCTTGCCGTCGTCGCCCACCCACAGGCCGTCGGTGTCGGCGGTCTCCTTGAAGATGCCGGTGTCCTTGTCGCGGTCCACGCGGTGGGCCACGTGGATGAACGCATCCAGGTGCTCACCGTCCTGCTTCGTCAGGTGCTGGAGCAGCGCGGCGGGCGTGACGTCCAGCGTCTTCGCCACCTGTTCGATGAAGGGGCCCACGTTGGTCCGGTCCGACGTGAGGTCGTCCAGCTTCTTCGCGGCGGCCTCCGGGGTGCCCGCGGCCTTGAGGAAGGCCTGCGCATCGCGCTCGTCGGCGTGCTCCTCGCCCTTGCCCTTGACCAGGTCCACGATGAAGCCGCCCACGACGCCGCCGGCCACCAGCAGGGCGCCGACGATCTGGCCCGCGACGGGGACGGCCTGGATGGCGGTGGCGGCGGTCAGCGCGGCGCCGCCCACGGCGGACAGCGTGCTGGTGATGCCCTTGCCCGTGTCGCCCTGCGCGAAGCTCAGGCCCGCCTGGACGAAGTCGGCCACCACGGACACGGGACCCGCGAGCCTGCCGCCCACGGAGCTGATCTTCCCCAGCCCGGCACCCACCTTCGCGGCGGTCGTGCCCGCGGTGGCGGTCTTGTTCAGCACCT
The DNA here is from genome assembly GCA_004173515.1 of Myxococcaceae bacterium. Lineage (GTDB taxonomy): Bacteria > Myxococcota > Myxococcia > Myxococcales > Myxococcaceae > Corallococcus. Next base: position 48,007 of record SECN01000025.1, read on the forward strand.
CCGCCGCCAGCTTCGTGCCGTCCACGCCCAGTTGCAGGGCTCCGCTCGCGGTCTGCAGGGCGGTCGCCGCCTGCTGCCTGCCCTTGTCGTCGATGGCGCCCGCCACCACGCTGAAGCCGGAGAGCGCGACCCCCAACCCGCGGAGGGCCTGGCCCGGGAGCTTGTCCGGCGCGAGGCCTGGGACGAGCGTGCTGGTGTCCTTCAGGCTCTTCTGGAAGGTGGCGATGCCGTTGGGGGCACCCGCGGCGATGTTCTTGAGGTTGTCGCTGAGGATGGCGGCGTCGGCCCCGGAGACGCCGAACAGGGCGTGCGTCTTGCGCAGCCCATCGAAGACCCTGGAGGCGCGGGCTGGATCCGTCTTCGCCAGGGACAACAGCCGCACGCCCGCGGACTTGGCCACCACGGTCGCGGCGCTCTCCGCCAGCGTCTTCGCATCCCGGGCGTAGCGCACGCCCTCGCCCGCCTTGGTGAGGAAGGACTTGCCGCCCGCGCCTTCCTTCTCCAGGGCGTCGCCAAGGGCCTCCTGGCCCGCGGGGGTGTCGCCCAGCTTCTGGAGCTGCTCGTAGGCCTTGTTGGACTCCTCGCCCAGGTCCTCGTGCAGGTCCGAGCGGCCCTGCGCGTTGCCCACGCCCTCCAGCGCGGCGGACAGCTTGCGGCTTCTGTCCTCCAGCTCCGCGTACTCCGGGTGCCGCGCCCGGAAGGCCTCCGCGCCGGCCTCCACCTGCTTCATGTCCAGCGACGCGCCGAAGCCGGTGGTCAGCCGCGCCAGCTCCTCGTTCAGGGAGTCGGTCTTCTTCGACGCCTTCTCGAAGTCCTCGCGCGCGTCGCGGATGCCCTCGGTGGTGGCCTGCCCCACGTTCTGCGACGCCTTGGGCCTTCCCGCCTTCTTCAGCGCGTCCGACAGGGCCACGCCGAAGGTGGCGCCGTGGCCGTCCTTGATGGCGTCCTTCACGGCGCGCGACAGGCCGTTGTCCTTCTTCGTGTGGAGGTTGATGTCTGGAATCTTCGACGCGAAGGTGGTCGCCAGGCGGCCGCGGCTGTAGTCGGTGAGGCCCTCGGAGGCCCGGGTGAGGCTGGCGAGGGTGCCCTTGACGATGTCCGCGTCGGGACGGCCGTCCTCCAGCGACGTCACCCGGCCCAGCTCCTGGATGGAGGGCAGCGACGCCTCGATGAGCGCCGCCTGCTTCCCGGGCTCCTCGCCGAAGCCCGCGAGGCTCTTGCGCAACTGCTCCGCGCCTTCGGCGACCCCGCGCTTCGTGGCGGCCTCCACCTGCCGCGCCACGACGGCGATGCTCGGCGTCCGCGAACCGTCCGCGGGCCCCTTCACCGGGGCGGTGTCGAAACCGTCCTGGATGGCCGGGGGGGTCTTCGCGGCGGGAGGCGGCGCGAAGACCCCCCCGGCCATCCAGGAC
>SECN01000026.1 GCA_004173515.1 Myxococcaceae bacterium
ATGCTTCCGCGACGCGCGCCCACTCCGGCTTCTCCACCTGCCTCGACATACGCAGAAGCGTCCGCCGCGCCCTGCTGTCCCGGCAATGGCCCGCAGCACGTCATTGGCCGGACGGTTACGGCGAGATGACCAGCTACGAAAACCCACCCCCATTGAATCAGCGTGAGAACTCCCGCCGCCGTCACAGCCTCACCCGTCACACCCGGTTTCCGTCGCGAGGCGTCCACATGCTGATCGCCTACTTCGACGACGTCACCGACGCGAAGCCCAAGCACCAGGAAGTCACCTGGGAGGAGCTGAAGCAGCTACTCACCATGCACACCGTGTCGCCCTGTGCGCCCTGCGTGGGCCACGGGTGCCAGGCGAAGCGAAGGCAGCGCTGCTGGGCACCCGTGGACATCGGCACCCGCTGCCTGGACAGCGAGGTGCGAGCCGTCACAGCCCTCGTATTCGACGTGGACGCGGTGCAGGACGCGCAGTTGGAGGAAGCAGCGAAGCGACTGGAGGGCTACGCGACCATCGCTCACACCACCCACGGGCATCGGCCGGGTCACACCAGTTTGCGCATCGTCCTGCAGGTGAGCCGTCCCATTCTCAGCGCGGAGTGGCCAACGGTACGCGAGGAAGCGGAGCGGCTGCTGGCCATGCCGGCGGACCCCACCACGCGCAACCTCTCGCGCCTCTACCTGCTGCCCAATCACTCGGGGGAATTCCAGGCGGGCGCCGACGTCACCGAAGGCAAGCCCGTGGAAGTGGACGCGCTACTTGCCGCGGCACGAACCAGGACCAGGCCAGCCATGCCGATGCAGCCTGCGGCGCCGTTGCTGGAGAGCCCGGCAGACCTCTTCGACCTACGCGCCCTCCTCCGCCGCGTCCGCAAGCCGGAGCACCGAGAGCTCATCCGCCGCACCCTCGCGGGCGAGCCGCTGGCAGCGCGTGGCATGCAGGACACAACCCTCAACGCGCTGATGAGCTGCTGCGCTTTCGTCCTGCCTCGGGAGACGCCCGAGGAGGCAGTCCTGGAGCTGTTCCGGGACAGCTTCGCCGCCACGGACTGGGGCGAGGGCACGGAGCACCTGCACGAGCAGGCCCGCATCAAACTGCGGCGCCACCGGGCTCGTCGCGTGGACGTGGACGCGAAGCGAGTCGCGGAGAACGAGGCCATCTGGCGTGCACTCGGCACGCGGCCTCCTGCGGCCAGAGGCCCCGCCCTGCCTTTGGAAGAAGGAGATGAAGACCCGGAGGCCTGGGGCCGGAACCTCGTCGTGGACGTCAGTAGCAAGGGCGAAAGCCGCATCCGCAACTGCGAGGCGAACATCTTCACCGTGCTGCTGTCCTCGCCGGAGTGGCGCGGCGTGCTGCGCTTCAACGAGGTGAACAAGCGCCTGGAGTTCGAAGGCGGCCCGCTGCCTCCTGGCATCGACCCGGAGACGCTGGACGTCGAAATCACCAACTGGATTCAGCAGAGCGAGTACGGGCGACTCGGGCTCCAGCCGAAGGCGTCCTTCGTCGCGCCGCAGATTCTCGCGGTGGCGAAGCGCAACCGTTACGACCCAGTCGCTGACTACCTCAACGCCTTGGAGTGGGACGGGACACCGCGCCTCGACGGCATGCTGGCGCGCTACTTCGGCGCTCAGGGCGACGAGGCCCACCTGCACACCATCGGCGTGAAGTTCGCCATTGGCGCCGTGGCGCGGGCGCTCAAGCCGGGCTGCAAGGTGGACACCGTCCTCATTCTCGAAGGGCCCCAGGGACTGCGAAAGTCCACTGCGTTCCGGGAACTGGCCGCGCCGTGGTTCAGCGACGCCCCCATCGACGTCCACAACAAGGACTCTGCCATGCTGGCGTCCCAGTTCTGGTTCATAGAGCTGGCAGAACTCTCCACACTGCGCCGCGCGGAGAACCAGGCCCTCAAGGGCTTTATCAGCCGAACCGAGGACACGTACCGGCCACCCTACGGGCGCGCCAACGTGAAGACGGCGCGACGCTGCATCTTCGTCGGCACGACGAATGACGATGCCTACCTGCGGGACCCCACGGGACACCGCCGCTTCTGGCCGGTGCGCTGCACGCACATCGACATTGAGGGACTACGCCAGGACCGGGACCAGCTCTGGGCGGAGGCCGTGCTGCGCTTCAAACAGGGCGAGCCCTGGTGGCTGTCCGACGAGGAGGCGCGCCGAGCAGAGGCCCAGGCAGCGCTCCGTGCCGAGGGCGCTGGTGACGGACGCGAGGAGGCCATCGTCCAGTGGCTCCTTCTCATGCCGAAGGAGCGGCGCCCCACTGAAGTCTCCATCCTCCAGGTGGCAACCGACGCGCTCGGCATGCCCACCGCGCACGTCGATCATCGCATCTCGACGGAGATTGGCACCTGCCTCGTCGCCCTCGGATTCGAGAAGCACCAGCGTCGCGTGGACGGGCGTCGCCCACGCATGTACCGCACGCCGGAGGACTTGCTGTCTGCGCCGCACAACCGTCGTGAGCGTGCAAGCTTTCCATCAAGGGCCGAAGCCCACGATTAAGGATTTATCAAGAATTACAGACTAAACAGACCACCAGGACGACTTCGAATTCAAGCCCACCAAGCATTCGCCGAAATTCTCCTCAAGGTAAGCCTGACCACAGAAGCCCTAAACGGCTCTTGGCTTCGAGAAGTCAACGTGAAATATGCCATCGCGGCATCCTCCACAAGCACACTCAACGATCGATACCCAAGCCCCAAACAGCAAACACATCATGAAAGACACCGACTGGGCCAGCGAACGAGGCAATGCCAACGAGCCGAACTTGGATCGATTCATCGAAAGCATCGGGGGCATTAAAATCAGCACGCTTCATACGAACGCAAAATTCGAAAACGCCGACTACCTTCTACCGGCAGACAAAGTAATCATTGAACTCAAGATCTTGGAAACAGACTTTGTCGATACGGACGAATTTTTATCAAAACTCAACGACCTCAACTACCGCATTTTCGCCAAATGGGGCGCATCGCCAATGTCGATGAATCCCGACGTCATGAGAGACTTCGTTAACGGATTCATTGAACTATTCCGGGCTCCACTGGCTCGTATCGCCAAGAAAGCAAATCGCCAGATCAGGACAACCAAGGAGCAACTCAAGCTACATGATCATCGCGGCGTTTTTCTATGCGTGAACAACAACCTTCGCGATCTCTCACCGACAGCAGTCCTCCAAACTTTCGGACGAATCCTCAATGGCTCCTACTCGTCCATCGATGCAATGGTCTATCTAACCAACCACTACGTGACAATCCCTCAAAGCGACCATGCGCATCTCCTATGGTCACCGATGTACAGCAAAACAGCCCCAGACTCATTATCCGAATCGATTAACAACTTAGGCAGAAAATGGTTTGATTTCTGCGAAAGAGAGCATGGCCCGTTCGACAGTAGATACGAGGGGCCAACTATTCACGAGGCAGTCCCCAGGAAGACCGACAAAAATTCATCCTAAGAGCCCATTTCGGTAGACGTTCTCAGATTTTCCTGCCCGAGACAGGCCGCAAAAACTAGCGCCTATTGAGCTGCGCACTATGAATTTTCTGTTCCTCAAATAAAATCCAGGTATCTCCAAATGCACTCCGACCACGAAGCCCGCATCGCGTCCTACAGCGCGCAGCTGAATGAATTACTCGCTGCCCCTTCGATAAAGTATTCCGATTGGCCCCCTCCTGACGTAGTCCATCTCAGAAATATTGCAGGCGTATATCACTTCTACAAGGTTCGCGAGAGCCACATCGATTCCGTTTATGTTGGTAAGGGTGGTTTTGGAAAAGGCGAGGAATGGAGCTTGCATGCGCGCCTAAAGCAGCATTTTCAGCCTTCACAGAAGCATACCTTGCTCGGCAAGGCTTCGAGAGCAACGGAAGTCCCACCCGAAAAATTAATGGCACAATTTCGGGCAGGAGACTTGCGACTTCAGTGGCTTGCTTTGGGGACCCGTTCGGACAGAGAGAACATTCAACTTGAGCGCGAACTGCTTTGGTTCGAGTGTTTTGCCATCGCGGTGCTCAGACCGATGTTCACAGATGAAGGATAGGAGAAACGGCGGGCCCTCCTGCTAGGAATCGATAGGCCGAGGACGGATGGCACAGGCCCGTGGCCCTCAAAGCACCCCACTGCATCCCTGTGCGCAGCACCAGGAGGATTCCATCCAGGGCCTGTCGGTTGGGCACTCGCGGGTTATCGCACCCCAGCGGATGCTCTGGACGTGCTGGCAGCAGCGACTCGATACGTCGCCACAGTCCATCCGGCACCCGCCAGCCGTCGTCCTTCTTCACTCCCCCATGGCCGCATCCTCCTGCCTCTTCAACCCGGCAGGTGGCCGACCTTCTTCCCTACCGAAATAGGCTCTAAGCAATCGACCACGCACCAGCATTCAACGCACATGGAGTCTATTAAGACTTCCTTTCATAACCCCACCAGCGATGGGGTGGGAATGCAGTCGCTCGGCTAGATGCGCACCTTGGACGCATGAAGCGTGAGCTCGTGCCCGAGGCCCTCTGGCAGCGCATGGAGCCGCTGCTACCGAAGCGCCGTCGCCACCGCAAAGGAGGCCGCCCGTTCGCAGATGACCGCGCAGCCCTGCGCGGCATCCTCTTCGTGCTGAAGACGGGCATCGCGTGGGAAGACCTGCCGGCGGAAGTCTTCGGCGTGAGTGGCATCACCTGTTGGCGCAGGCTCAACCAATGGGCGAAGGCGGGTGTCTTTCGCAAGCTGCAGCAGAAGCTGCTCAACGAGTTGGGCATGCGCGGCCGCATCGACTGGAGCCGTGCCTCCTTCGACTCGGGCAGTGTCCGGGCTCAAAAGGGGGGCCCGAAACGGGCAAGAATCCCACCGACAGAGGGAAGAAGGGCTCCAAGCACCATCTCGTCGTAGACCGAAAAGGGCTGCCACTCGCCGTGCTCCTCTCGGCCGCCAATGTGCATGACATGAAGCGCGCGCTACCCCTCGTCGATGCCATCCCTCCCGTACACACCGGGCGCCGCGGCCGGCCGCGCAGGCGACCCAAGAAGGTGCATGGTGACAAGGGCTACGACTACGCCGTCATCCGCCGCGGGCTATGCGAGCGGCGCATCAAGCCCCGCATCGCGCGCAAAGGAGTCGAGTCGAGCCAGAAACTGGGACGCCACCGCTGGGTGGTGGAGCGCAGCCTGTCCTGGTTGCACCACCTCAAGCGCCTGCGTATTCGGGAGGAGCGCCGAGCCGACCTGCACCTGGCGCTCCTACAGCTCGGTTGCTGCGTCGTACTTCAGCGCAGACTCCCTCGCCGGTTATGAAAGGAAGTCTTAGGCACCGGTAGCCCCGGGCAACGACTCGACAGCCAGGTCCAACTGGACCCACTCTAACCGGCTAGAGATCGTGCGTTATTCTGACCGTGAGCCATGGAGAAACTATGAAAACACAAGAAATACTTGGAATCGAAGTGAAAGAATCCGCCGCATCCCGAAATCTTACATATACGCAGTTCACAGACGAGCTATTAAAATACGACAAACTAGCAATTTTACAAGCAGCATCCTCTATCCTCTGGCAGATCTGGCGAAAGCCCAATGCGCCCCCCGGAAGAGAAAACGATTATGAACTTTGCCGCACCTACGCCAGCAGGATCGCTGTAATCAAAGCAGCCTCCGGGAAGAGTTCCTCTTCACCAAGACCAATCAGCGAGCCAGAATTCATAAAACTCGTCCACGAGTATCTTGGCATCCACGAACCACTTACGGATCACAGCTTCTTCAAAAGTCACGAGGGGCCGGAATTCCTCAATGCCCTTCAAGCACATGAAGCATTCAAGAATTTTGTCCCACCAGTCGACGTCCTACATGGATACACATCAAGACTCACTATACTGAGAACACTTAGATCTCAGTGGGACTATCGCTCTGCAAGTCCGACTGGGATTTTCCGGAGCTGGGAAATTGTAAGCCGCCTAAACAAGCAGCATCACGGCCAAATCTTTGACAGATTGAAAGCAACACTCAACATCGACCCCAAAGACTATGTCCGAGCAGGCATGGTCCTGCTCTCCTCTGGCAACATGTACAACCACTTGGGGCTCATGATTCCCCAAGAACTCGTTCTTTCCAAGGACGTGGCCGACACTCTGAACTTAGATGCAGAGGCAGTCCATTTCGTTGCCAGCAGGCTCGCACAGCGCTGTGACGACCTTGAGCAGTGGCATCAGTCAGAAGTCAATGCGCTTCCCGAGCAATATCGGAAATACGCACCGCATCCACTTGTTGCCCGACCCCTCATCCAAATCGACAGTAGTCTTGGGAATTGGTCAGGAAAAGGAACTGGATACCTGTGCCCGTCACCTGCGCACTTGGTCTGGAGAATGCAGTCAGCATGCATTGATGCGATACGCCTACTGCCAAAGTCAACCCCCTCCGAGAATCTGATGTCGGATCTTGGCGCATGCCTTTCCTCCTATCTGCATGAATTTCTATCCACAACACTTACTTCGTCGCGCGTAGTCAATCTTGACAGCATTGGCGACCAACAAGAAAAACACGCCGACTTCCTCATAATCGCAGGCGACTTGGCACTAATCATCGAGTCAAAAACATCACTGGGTCCGACATCGGCCAAGTCAACCATTTCGCCCACAGACACCGTGAACGTATGGGGAAGAATGCTTCGTGCGTATCAGCAATGCGCTCATACAATAAAGAGCGGCGTATGGAGCACGCTATCTTCGACATCAGTCAAGCGGTTTGCCTCAATCGTTTGCTTTGACGAAAACATGTGTCCTGAAGGCGCCGTGTTCAACGATTTCGGTACTAACTCTGGCCTCTTTGCCTCTCTCAGCCTCGGCCCTACCGAAGCAGTGAGCATGCAGGAACTGGAGGATCTTCTCGGGACATTCGGCGCAGAAAAACTAGGCGAACTGATTATCAGCAAATGGGCGCAAGGCAAGCAAGGCGACATGCTTCGCGCATTTGCAAATTCATCAAAACAAGCGCTCGAGATTGACTCCCCGTCACTACACTTGCGCAACGCAGAAAACGAAATATTTCCCGGCTACAAACCGCAATTGCGGAAGGATTAGGTGGTCGCGCAGCAAGGCAGCGCCATCCAATGTTCCAGCCAAGTGAAGCACGCTAGATTTTAATTCTTAAAGCGACGGTTTTGTTTCCCGGGAACTGCCCCCATTGAAGTGGGTGAGGACGTCGTTCGACGTCCTCTCTCCATGGGAGCAACGGGACATGAGCAACGCGGCACTTTCGCGAATCGTCAGCGCCCAGGCAGCGCTCGGCGCGCAGTGCCGGGGCAGCGGGCCCTGGATGCCTCGCGCGTGGTGACGCTGCCGGAGGACGTGCAGGAGGCAGCCATTCTCACGGCGGTGCAACTGTATCGCTCGCGTGGCGTCGACTCGATGGTGGCGAGCGAGTCCATCGGCGATTGGTCCGTGAGCTACTTCGCGGCGAAGGCCGAGGGGAAAAGTCCCATCCCTGGCATCGCGCAGGCGCTGCTGGCCCCCTACGTCATTCACCGGGTGAGCTGATGGCCTCGCCCGTGGACACCTTCCGGCAGTCGATCACCTATGCTGTGCTGACGGGCCGGGACGCCTATGGCAAGCCGACGCTCGGGCCCCAGGTGACGGCGCGCGCTCGCGTGCAGCCGTCCAGACGTCTCATCCGCGATGCCAACGGCAACGAGCATCTGGCCGCGCACGTCGTTTACACGGACGCGGTTCTCACGTTGCAACACCGCGTCTGGCTGCCGGGCGAGGACGTGGCGGACTTCAATCGTGCCCGGCGTCCCGTAGCGGTGGACGAGAGCGTCGATGGCTCCGGCGCTGTGCGCTTCCGGAAGGTGTGGTTCTGATGCGGGACATTGCTTCGGAACTCGCGGCTGTGCTGGAAGGGGCGGGACTCGGGCTGGTGCGTCCCCCAGCTCCAAATGCGAATCTCTTCACGGCGCCCATGCCCGAGGTGGATAGCGAAGTCCCCGACACGGCGGTGGCGCTCATTGTGACGGGCGGCGCTGGGCCCCAGCCCTACATTGGCCCGAGGCGGATGGTGTACCTCTCGCCTAGCTGTCAGGTGCGGATCCGCTCGGCGCGCGAAGACTTCGATGGCGGGCAGCGACTTGCCCATGCAGTCTTTGTCGCTCTTCACCGCGCAACGTTGGTGCGCTCTGTGCTGGTGAGTGCTGAAAGCAGCGCCCCAGATTACCTTGGCGTAGATGGCGCGGAGCGATACCGATGGGTATTTAGCTTAGCAACTGCATACCTGCATGGTTGACCCAGCGCCGCATCACCGTCTGGCTTGAGGATGTTATTGGAATTTGATTATGTCTCCCGCTGCGCCAACAGATATGATGAATCTGAGTTCTGACAATCCATCCACTTCTTGTGTGGAGCCAAAATAAAACACAGAGACCGATGCGCGCATGGCATTTATATTGAGCAGCGCCCTGAACTCTGGTGAGACATAAGTGCTTTTGTTTGTGCCGATAAAATTGCTGAGCCGATCGTTCAATGCAATGTTTCCGCCGACTCCTCTTCCGGCTATGCCCGCTCCGAGTTCGAGGTTGAATGAATTGCCTACTACATTCTCTTTGACACAAATGTTCAAGCCTCCTCCGAAGGCATAGGGCGTGGCGGAATAGGAAGGAACGCCCTCAGGTGATGCTATGTTTTCGTCCGCAAGCGTCCATGTAACCGCGCTGAGTTGTCCGTAAGTGTAGAAGCCGAAGGTGTTTCTGTACAGGCGGTTGCCTTGGAAGTTGAGTCCGAAGGAATATGGCCCTAAGTCTTGGTTTACGATTTGGGAGCCAAAAATAGCTGCACTGTCTGATTGAACGGTGTCGCCGATTTTGTTTGTCGCGTTAAAGCTTAATGCCAGTGAGAGTCGGTTGGGAAATTGGATGTCGACAGCGACTTGGCCATGGATTTTTTTGGCGTCAAAGTCAACGGCATCCGCTGTGAGTCCACCTCCTCCTGCGACCGCTATGAGAAGTTTGCCTGCGTCTTCGTTTTCAGTCTCTGCGCGGGCGACACTTTGTGCGTTTGATACGTTAGGAGTTGCGAGTGCAAGCATGGACATGGTGATGAGTGTAGGTTTCATGGTTCCCCCTGTTGCGCCAAGAATAGATTCTGCGCGAAAAGCTGTGCGATGATCAACTTGCAGAAGTTCACATCGCGGCCAATGAGGCCGCAGGCTTGCCCTGCTTGAACCTGTGCCAATGTAGGTTTCTCCAGGGGGGCATTATTGACTCATCCTGATGTGAAGTGCGCCAATCCAAGGTTGGAGTGATTTGCTTATTTTGGGCCCTTTGCTTGTCTGTCAGGGAGATTGTTTGCTGTGCAAATATGTTTGCTTGAGGAGGTCTTCGCGTAGGGATGTTGCCCCCATTGAAATGGGGAATGCCTGTCCGAGTCAAAGTCGATGCGGTGAAGCTGGAGCGCCTGCGCCGCTCACCCGTTGAGGTGCTGCGCGCGCTGGATACGCCCTGCCGAGACATCGTCCGCCTTGCCCTGGACTACTCGCTCTTCCTGGTGCCAGTGGGAGAGGGCCGCCTGCGCGACAGCGCCTTCTTGAGCGGTCCCCTCCATAAACTGAGCCAGCGCCTCTCCACGACGTGGACGGCGGGCTATGCACACCCGTCAGCCGGCCCCATTCATGAGGGCTGGCACTGGGGCGCGCAGCTCTTCAACCCGCCCCCGCACTTCCTCCGCAAGTCCTTCCGTCGCGCCCGGGGCGGCGCCCGTCGACGCGTGGCCGTTGTCCTGAAGGACTTCCTCGCGCAGCGCTTCCCCTCCCACTGACCGGAGTCGCACCGATGCCCGAACCCCGAGAGGCCTTCTTCGACAAGCTCTACATCCGCGCCACGGACACCGCGCCCATTGAGGCGGACGCGTTGGATGGGGTCCTGGAGGCGCCCGTCAACCGTGCCAAGGACACCGTGGATGCCAACTACTTCGGCAGCGACGGATGGAAGCGCTCGAAGGGCACCTGGAAGTCCTTCTCCGTCCCCCTGTCCGGCCACATCTTCAAGGGCAGCGCGCCCCAGCAGGTGCTGCGGGACGCCTTCGAGAGCGACGCCACCGTCTTCTTCACCCTCGTGGAGGACGAGACGGCACCCGTGGGCACCCAGGGCTTCCGCTACTCGGTGAAGGTGACGTCCTACGAGGAGGGCCGCAGCGCCTCCGACGTCGTCACCTTCTCCGCCACCCTCGCTGGCCAGGGCGCACCCGTCGCGGTGTAGTCGGCCCCTATTCCCACCCATCCGAGGCACACCATGACCGCACCTACCATGCACCGAAAGCCCCTGGGTTCCCGCCGTACCCTCCATCAGCGCGTCACTCTTGACGGCGCGGACTACGATCTCTGCCGCCCGACGCTCGGCGAGAAACTCGACGTCCTCTCCGCCGCGAAGGCGGCCCGCGAGCTGGGACTGGACCGGCAGCCTGTGGATGAGCCCGCGGGGATGATGATGATCGCTCGCATCGCGGTGGCCTGCCTCTACCACCCGGGCACCGCCACGCGCGTCTTCACGGAGGACGACGTGGGCCAGGTGAAGAATGAGCCCTGGCTGGAGGAGATCCAGGGCGCGCTTGCCCAGGCCTTCGCGGGTCCGACGCTGGAGACAGCCAAGGGAAACTCCGAGACCACCCCGAGCTGAGAGCGTTGCACGGGGTGGTGAAGTTGACGGGCCAGTCGCCCGAGGCGGTGCGCGGCTGGGATTGGGAGGACGTCGTCCATCTCCTGGCCCTCTGTGCGCTGGAGGCCGAAGAGACGCGCAGCGCCCGGACGCACGGGCCCGCGGTCCCTGCCGGTCCGCAGACAACGACAACCGTTTTCAAGAAGCGTCCCAAGAGGTGAGTCATGGGCGGAGGACTCCGCGTAGGCGATTTGTATGTGGCGGTGACTGCCTCCGTGGGCGAAGCCCTGTCCAACCTCGGCAAGGTGGTGGAGGCCGTCGAGAAATCCGCCAAGCAGGTGAAGGAGAAGTCGAAGGGCCTGGGCGAGATTGGCGCGGCGGTGTCGGCGGGGATTGCCGGCGCCGTCGCGGCGGCGGCCACGTCCAACGCGGACATGGCGCGGGAGACGGAGCGGATAACCGCGCTCCTCTACACGCTGGCGGCGGACATCGGCGACGCCTTCCTGCCGGTGGTGCAGCACGTCGCGGACGGCGTCGAGCGCGTGGTGGCGAGCTTCCAGTCCCTCTCTCCTGACGTGAAGGCCGCTGCCTCCAACATGCTGGTCTGGGTCGCTGGAGCGGGCCTCGCCATCGGGATGCTGGGCAAGATGGCTGGGATGGTGGAGGCCGTCGCGGGCGGCGCGGGGCTGCTGGTGAAGGTGCTGGGCGCTCTCAACAAGTCCGTGGCCCTGGCCTCCCTCGCGGCCTCCGTGGACAAGGTGACGGCTTCCATGGGCGGCATGGTGGTGAGTACCCCGTCCGTCACCGGCAGCCTGGGGCGCATGGCCCTGTCCGCTGGAGGCTTGCTGGTGCCGCTCGCGGCGGTGGCCGCCGCCGTGGCCGCCCTGGTGCTGCTGGCTGGCAGCGTCTACGCCGCCTGGGAAGACAGCAGCACGGGCCTGGCTGACTTCTTCCGGAGCATTGGCGAGCAGTTGGCGAAGTGGGCGGCCCGCATCGCGGACGGCTTCTCTCGTGCCTTCGTGGCGCTGGGCGACTTCGTGAAGCAGGCGGCCCTGTCCGTCCTGGACGGCGTCGCGGCACTCGTGCGTGGCGTCTCCCGCCTCCTGGAGCCCGTGGCGCGTCAGGCGGGCTTCCCGGAACTGGCGGCTACCTTCCAGCAGGTATCCACCCTCACGGGCCGAGAGCTGCTGGACACGTTGGGGCAGGGCGCCCAGGTGCTTTGGGACGGCGCGCGGCAGACGGCAACAGCGGTGGGAGACGCGGTGGCCGGGGCAGGGCGCGAACTGGAGGAGAGCGTCGCCTACGGCCTGCGCACCAGCGCGGCAGGCGCCAAGAAGCTCGGCGCGGACCTCGCTCGGGCCCTCAACCTGGAGGGCGTCACGTCGCAGATTCAAGCCCTGCTGGCGAAGCTGATGGGCGGGGGCGGCGCTCAGGGCAAGGCGCACATCCGCAAGCCCACGGACAAGGCTGCACTGGAGGCCGCGCAGAAGCAGGCAGCGGCGGAACTCGCCGCGATGACGAAGCTCCAGGCCCAGGCCAACGAGGAGTCGCGCCGCGAGTACCTGGCCCGCGTGCGCGCGGATGAAGCCGCTGGGGCCGCTGCCTTCCATGAGATGCGCCTTGAGGCGGAAGGCCTCGCCGCCGCGGCGGAGCAGGCGATGGAGTCCGCGCGCTCGGCGCTGGTGGACCGGTTCATCGGCGGCCTGGGCCAACTGGGCGACCTCATCAACGCCGCCGTCCAGGGCATGCAGTCGGGTGGCATCTACGGCGCCATTATCGCCGTGGTGGGCGAGCTGCTCATGCAGTCCGAGGGCTTCAGGGGCGTTGTCGAATCCGTCAACGTCATCATCCAGATGGTGGCCGACTCGCTTGGCACGTTGCTGGAGCCGCTGCAGCCCCTGCTGGCCGCGGTCACGGTCATCATCGACGGCTTCCTGTCCGTCCTCACGCCCGTCTTCGAGATGCTCGGCGAGGCCATTGAGCCCCTGGTGCCGCCGCTGATGCTGCTGGGCGACATCGTCAAGGGCCTGGCGCCCCTCTTCGAGATCGTGGCCAAGGTCTTCATGCTGATCATGGCGCCGCTCAGCATGCTGGGCGGGCCCGTCATGAAGGGCCTCTTCACCGTCCTGAAGTTCGTGGGCGCCGTCATCCTCACCGTTGCGAAGGCCATCGGTTCGGTGTGGAACGCCGTCGTCGGCGCGGTGCAGACCGTCATCCGGGCCATCTCCTCCCTCGTCGAATGGACGGGCTTCGACGGGCTGAAGAGCCTCGCGCGCTCGCTCAACAAGCTGAAGGTGGACACGGACAGCATGGGCGAGTCCCTTCAGGTGCTGGAGGACGCGACCTGGGACTCCGCGAAGGCGCGGGCCGAGGAGACAGCCCAGGTAGACGAGCACACGGAGGCCGTGGCGCGCGCCACGGCGGCCCTTACCAACGTGCCCTCCGCGTGGAAGGTGGCGCTGCGTCGCTTCGAGTCGGAGGACACGCAGGACGGCCCCACGGTGCCGCCCAAGCCGAAGCCCACGCCCGGGAAGCCCGATGCCGGGGTGCCGGATGAGCCGGAGGAATCGCCCGCCACGGGGGCTGTGCCGGGATGGCTGCTGGGCATGTTCCCTCCTGCCTTGCAGCAGCTCATTCAGGGCCAACTGCCTGCGACGCCCGAAGTGCCGGGGTGGCTGGCGAGGTTGCTGCCGCCCGGCCTGGACGGAAGTGGCCGGGTGCGTGCGCCGGAGACGGGCAACGTCTCCGCCATGGCCGCGCCCGTCACCTACAACATCACCGGCTACGACATCGACGCCGCCATCGAGGCGACGCGTCGGGACGAGTCGCTGCGCCAGCAGCGCGCGGGCGTGCGCACCGTCGGCAGCCGCGTGCGTCTCGCGACGCGCTTCTCCGCCTTCTGAGGCCACCTTCACATGACTCCTGCCCTGGCCCTTTCTGGCATCCCCTTGCCCGTCTCAGCGGAGCGAGGCCTCACGTACACGCCGACGTTGCTGGGGGAGCACCGCCGCGCCTTCTCCGGGTGGCTGCGCAGCAGCGAGCGGCGCGAAGTCTTTACCCTGGCGGGCAACACGGGCCCTCTCACCCAGGAGGAAGCCCGCGCGTACCGCGGGCTCCTCAAGGGCGAGGGCCAGGTGTGGAGCTTCGAGGGTGGGCTTCGCAGCCACGCCTTCCTCTCGCCGAGCGCCACCTCGGGCAACGTGTGGGCGGTGGAGTCGGCGGGCCGCTTCGGCGGATGCATGCGCATGGACTCCGGGGCGAGCGTCACGTTCCCCACGGGCCTCGGAGCGAAGTGGACGGTGGCCTACTGGTGGAAGCGCGAGGGAACCAAGGAGCGGTGGCGGCACTACGTTCACCGCGCCGACATCGGCCTGAGTGCCAACGGCATTCCAGGGACGAGCCCCCACGCGGACGGCTTCCTCGTCACGGAGGGGCTGGCGACCCTTCCCCAAGGCGCGGTGACGCTGCGCAACCCCGCTGGGGAGGAACTGCTGGTGGATGAGCTGGTGGTGCTTCCCTGGGTGGTGCCCGCCGCGTGGGTGGCGCCCTGGCACTCCGCTGGAGAGTCCTTCGGCGCGCCGTACCCGTACCACCGGGCTTCAGGTGCCGCGCTCTACGAGCCGCTGCCCGTGCTGGGGCGGATTGGGGCAGGCCGCGCCGTGCAGTGGTGGGAGGGCGGCGTCCTCGTCCTGGGGCAGGAGTTCGACTTCGAGTTGCAGGAGCGCTGACGCATGCGTCCATTGACGTCCTTCCAGGCAGCCCTCTTGGGCAGTCCTTCCGGCTACTCCACCCATCCGCGCGTCTGGGTTCGCGACGCGGCAGGGGCGTGGTGCAACCTGCAAGTCCTCTTGGGCTTCGACTGGGTGCTGGGCGTGCGCGTCAACGAGAAGCTGGACGCGCCCGTCGCGGAAGCCGAGGTGTCCCTCCTGCGCAGCGGATCCGCTGGCCAGCGCCTTTCGCTCTCGCCCCTCGTGGTGAACTCCCTCGTCAACACCTCCGCTGCCGGCAGCTTCGCGCCGCTGCTCGTGGAGGGCGCCTACTTCCGCATTGAGCTGGGGCTCGCGCCACTGGCCGCCGTGCCGAGGGCGGAGGACTACTTCGAGGTCTTCCGGGGACGTATTGACGAGGTGGACGCCGGGCCCGAGGAGCTGCGAATCGCGGGACGCGACCTGGGCGGCCTGTTGCAGGACACGACCATCGAGGTCGAGCGCGAGTATGGCAACGACACGGTGGGCGTCGCCGTGCAGTCCATCATCCAGGCTCTGCTCAACGACAACGGCATGGCTTCCTTCGGCCTGATGACCCCCGTGGACCCCATGTCCCAGCGCGGCCGGTACGTGCAGCAGGTGGAGCCGGTACTGGATGCCGCGCGCACCCTGGCGCAGCGGATTGGCTGGGACTGCCGCATGCGCTGGCAGCCCTCCGTGGGCGGCTATGCCTTCACCCTTTCGGCTCCGGACAGGCTCCAGGTGGAGGAGGACTGGAGCTATGGCCCGGACGAGTACGGCACCCTCGACGCCGTGACGCGGCAGCTCGCGGACATCCGCACGGACGTGGAGGTCGTCTACAGCGACAAGTACGACCTGGACGCCGCTGGCGAGCCGAAGCGCAAGAAGGTGGTGGCCAGCAATCCCACGACCCGCTCCCAAGTGGGGCGACGCTGGATGCAGGTGACCGAGGAAGCCTCCAGCAACATCGACACGGCGGCGGAGGCACAACGGCTGGCGGATGCGGCCATCGCGGACCTCTCCGTGTCATCCCTCACCGTGACGATGACGGTGGATCCGCACCCGGGCCTGGAACTCGCGGACCTGGTGCTCGTGCAACCAGACGGCGTCCGCCTGGACACGCCGCAGCGGCTCGCGGTGCAGGAACTGGAGCACCAGTGCGCCACGGATGGCACGGCGCGCATGCAACTGGTACTGCGCGGCCAGCCATCTACATCGGTGCGCGAGTGGCTGGAGCGCGACAGCCGGCCGGGCATCGCCCCCAGCGCCCCGTTTACCGGCCCCGCGGCGCCGCAGCAGGTGAGGGCGACGCCGACCGTCAACGGCTTCGTGGTGACGTGGACGCCCGCCGTGTCCGGCCCCGCGTGGGACGAGTACGAGGTGCACGCCTCGCGGACGCCGGGCTTCCTGCCGTCGCAGGACACCTTCCAGTCGCGAGGGAAGACGACGCGCGTCCCGCTCTCCGAATTGCGCCCTGGCGCCACGTACTACTGCCGCGTGGTGGGGCGCGACGCGAAGGGCAACCTGGGAGCGCCCTCCGCCGAGGTGTCCGTCACCACGGGCTACCTGACGCCCGCCACGCTGCAGCCCGGTGTGGCCTTCGGCGAGTCGCCTCCCAACCCGGACTTCGAGGCGCACTCCTTCGAGGAACTGCCCCCGGACGCGTGGAAGATGGGCACGGGACTCTGGGGCGCGCATGCCCAGGTGACGGCTGACGCGTACACGGGCGCGCGTGCCATTCGGCTGATGGCGAGCGGCACACGGCTCGACTCGCAGGCGATGATTGCGCGGCCGGGCGATAGGTACAGCGTGGACGCCCTGACGAAGGCGACGCAGTTGGGCACGGCCCTGTCCGTCCAACTCGTCTGGTACGACGACGCCTTCAACGTGTTGGGTGTGGCCACCACGACGCGCGTGCTGCCCGCGAATAGCTGGGAACGCCTCACGGGCTTTCACAACGCGCCTGCTGGCACGCGCTACGTGCAGGTGCGCCTGCTGGCCAACATCACGCAAGGGGCGCCGTGGGTGTACGTAGATTCGGTGCGACTGGAGCGCATCGGCGGCCTCGTGGAGCCCTGGACGGCCATCCGCACCGGGCAAATCAGCGACCTGGAGAACGGTTGGACGGCGTGGGACCCAGGCTGGCCCTTGGGCTACTACCGCAACAGCGACAACGAGCTGTCCATGCGGGGCCTCATTCGGCCCGGCACGGTGGGCTACGTGACGGCCTATCGCTTCCCGAGCGGCTCTCGCCCGAGTAGCGCTCGCATCTTCACGGTGCCGACGAGTCACGGGCTGGGGATGGCGCAACTGCTGCCGGACGGCGCCCTCCAGGTTTACAGCGTGCCCGCGGGGACAGGTTGGGTGGGCTTCGACACGGTGCGCTTCCGCATGGAGCAGTAGCACGCACGCCACCCGTCAAAACCCGCCCCCATTCAGTGGGGGATGATTCCCAACCCTGAGCTTTTCTCCCGCATCGACTTGCAGCGCCTCTACCCGCCTTTCCAGGCGGTGATGGGCGAAGTCATCGCCCGCTGCCGCACGCGAGGCGCGGACTACGTCACCACGCGCGGCTTCGCCACCTTCGCGGAGCAGGGCGCGCTCCACGCGCGCTACCTGCGAGGAGAGGGTGGACGCGCGGCGCCCGAGGGCCTCTCGGCGCACAACTACGGCCTGGCCAATGACTTCTGCCGCGATGCCGACGTGGAGCGGCCCGGACTGCAACCGCGCTGGGACGGGCCTGCCTACGCCATTCTGGGCGAGGAGACGCGGCGTGCGGGCCTCGCCTGGGGCGGCTCCTTCGGCGACGCGCCACACTGCCAGTGGCCGGGCCTCGAGAGCGGCAGCCAACTGGAGCCGGTGCGCGGCCTCTTCCTCTCGGAGCCAGCCAGCGCCACGGATGCGCAGCGGCTCGCCGCCGTGTGGCGCTTCCTCGACACGGTGCGCTCGATGCCCGAGTGGCGCGCCATGCATCCGGCCCTCGCAGCTTCGCTGGCCCGACTCGGCTTCTGACTTCCCGTGCGGCGCTTCGCCGCGCGTCACCCACGAAAGGCATGCCCATGCTGCGACGTCTCGCTGTCCTCTCCCTTTGCCTCGCCTTCCCATCCATCGTCTTCGCGCAGGGGGCCACCTCGCCGGACCCCGACAACGTCGAGTCCTTCGCCCGCCTCGTCCTCGATGCGGTGACGGACCGCAACTGGGCCCTCGTCGCGTCGCTCGCCGTCGTCGGCCTCGTCTACGTGCTGCGACGCTTCGCGGGCGCGTGGTGGCCGCTGCTGCGCACCGCACGGGCAGGGGCTGTGCTCGCGGTGCTGGTCTCCGTGGCCGGCGCGGTGGCCAACGCGCTGATCGCGGGCGAGGGCTTCACCGTGGCGCTGCTGCTGAAGGCGCTCGCCATCGGCCTGGGGGCGGCCGGTGGATTCACCGTCATGAAGATGCTCGTCTTTGGTGACGCCCAGGTGGAGGCCGCCCAGAAGGCCGGGGAGGCGGCGGCCGGGGAGATTGCCGGCAAGGCGGCGGCGGTAGCCGCGTTGGACGCCCTGCGTCCGGGCGACGGGCGGTGAGGCCCCTGGTGCTGGCGCTGGCCCTGATGATGGCGGGGCCGTCGCGTGCTGACGGCGAGGTGCTGGACGTGGCCCGCGCCACCATGACGCTTCAGGACGGGCGCACGGTGGCGGTGTCCGAGGGCTGCTGGCTGTCCACGGAGCGCTGCATCCTCACGGCCCGCGAGTTGCGCCGCCTACAGGCCGAGAACGAGGTGCTACGCCAGCAGCCTCGTCCCGTTCCTGTTGTCTCCTTGCTGCTGGCCGTGGCGCTGGGTGTTGGGGTGGGCTTCGCGGCGGCGCAAGTGCTGCGCTGATGACCTTTTAAGTCCTGGGCGTATAGACTTTTAAGGTCCGTTGCGTCCAGACTCCTCGGGTGGCGGTGGCGCCGTCGCGCCGTCCCCCTTGCCCCCGAGGAGTCATGTCCACGTCCACCACCGATGACCTGGTGAGCACCCGGGAGTCGCCGCGCCGGAGGGCGGCCCTCCCGGCCACGCCCGAGCGGCCCCGCTCCCTCTTCACCATCGACGGGGTTCGCTTCGAGGCGATCCGCGAGCTGGTGCTGATGCAGACAGGGGAGTTGCTGATGCTCGCCCGGCGCTTCTCGGAGCGGGGCAACGCGCTTCCCGGGCTCTGCTTCGTGCGGCGGCTGGCCAATCCCTCCACCTTCATGCGCCGCACGCGGCTGGGGGAGGAGATTCAACTGGCCTTCCGGCTTCGCCATCCCGCCATCGCCCAGGTGTTCCACCGCAAGGTGCACCAGGACGCGCTGCACGTCGTCATGGAGTACGTGGACGGCCCCTCATTGGAGACGCTGGTGAGCGCGGGCGTGGCCCGTGGCAAGCCTGTCTCCGAGGCCTTCGCTCTCTATGTCGGCGCGGAGATTGCCGAGGCGCTGCACCACGCCCACACGCTGACGGACGAAGACGGCAAGGGGCTGGGCATCATCCACCGTGACGTCAACCCTCGGCACGTGTACGTGGGGACGCATGGCGAGGTGAAGCTGGTGAACTTCGGCGCGGCCTACTCGCTGGTGGTGGGGCGGGAGGAGTCGCCCGCGAGCCTCGTCCGGGGCGACGTGGCCTATGCCTCGCCCGAATACCTGGAGCGGCTGCCGCTCACGCCGCGCTCCGACGTCTTCAGCCTGGGCGTGCTGCTGGTGGAACTCTTCACCGGCAAGCACCCCTTCGACGTGCAGGACGTCCCCCGGCAACCCGAGGGGATGAGCCCGCTCCACTCGGAATTCCTTCCCTCCCTGCCGCTGACGCAGATGCGGGTGCTGCTCGCGAGCTTCAGCCCTACGGACGTCGAAGCGGCGGTAGGGAAGCTTTCGCCCGACGTGAAGCAGTTGCTGCACGCGGCCCTTCGCTCCAAGCCGGAGGAGCGCTTCGCCACGGCGGTAGCCATGCGCGACGTCATGCGCGTGGCCCTCGCGAGGCGACACCCCGGCTACGGTCGCCAGGAGGCTGCTGCGGAGTGGGCCCAGGTGCTGGCCGAGGGCAGCGTCCTTCGTGACACGGTGGAGTTCGGCGAGGGCGGCTTCTTCCAAGAGGGCCTGGACGAGCACGAGCTGAAGGCGCTGGTGAAGAAGTAGCACCTCAACGCGCCAGGGCGGAGGCGACGTGGAGGAGGGCGTCCAGGTCCTCCTCCTCCAGCTTGCGTGCGAGATGAAGGAGGCGGCGCAGCTTGGGCTCCTCTTCCTCCTGGGGACGCTGGCCCTTGCGTCCACCGGCTGGCGGTCCCAAGCCCATCAACGTCTCGGGTGACACCCGCAGCTCTCCGCAGAGTCGGTAAAGGGAGGGGACGCTGGGCAGCATCTTCCCGCGCTCCAGGCGGCTATAGACGGCGTGCACCAGTCCAATGCGCTCGGCGACTTCGGCCTGCGTCAGTCCCAGGTGCTCGCGGGCGGCGCGTGCCGCGGTGCCAATGGTGATGCCCAGTTCTTCGTTCATGGAGGGCACCGAGCGTAACCGAGAAGTCCGCACCCGGCCCGCGCTACCGAGGCTCGGGGAGGAGCTGAAGGAGGGCGCGCACCTGGGGCTCCTTGAGGTGGCGCACGCGAAGGAGGAGCTGGTGCCGGGCGGGGAAGTCGCTCCGGGCGGAGACGGAGCGCCCGTGGCCCATCAGCTCATCCGGAGAGGCGCCCAGCGCGGCGCAAAGCCGCTGGAGGGTGGAGACGCTGGGAAGGATTCGGCCTAGCTCCATGCGGCTGTAGACGGCGGAGGCGAGGCCCACGCGCAGGGCGACTTCGGCCTGGGTGAGGCCCAGCCGGGTGCGAGCGGCCCGCGCCGCGTCTCCGATGGTACTGGCGAGAGGTTGGGAAACGGCGGGCAGCGGGGATGGGGCTGGCATGGCGTGAGGGTAGCGCACGGCAAGCCAAGGGTGAATGCTGGAGGTTGGGTGAAAATAAATAGATGCTGGGAGTCCACAAGAGGTCTCGCTCACGAGGAGGGATTCCCGGGTTTCTCGCGCCTCTGGTAGCGTGCGCACGCCGTAGGGAGGACGTCGCATGCGAGTGGCCGGCAACCCCGAAAGAAGGACGCCATGAGGCCGCCCGCCATCTGGGCGCCTGGGCTCCAGGTGCTGGGCTACACCGTGGAGCGGCAGCTGGGGCAGGGCGGCTTCGGCACGGTGTACCTCGCGCGGTGCGAGGGCCAGTCGTGCGCGCTGAAGCTGCTGCACCTGAAGCGGGTGGGCGAGCGAGCGGAGCGCGAAGTCTCCATCCTCACCCGCCTGCACCACCCCAACGTGGTGGGGATACTGGGGCATGCCTACTGGCCGGTGGCGGAGCCTCAGTTCGCCGTCATTGCCATGGAGTACGTCGCCGGGCGCCAACTGGACGTGTGGGCTCAGGAAGAGAATCCCACCGCGCGGCAGGCGGCGCGCGTGGTGCTGGACGTGGCGCGAGCGCTCGCGGCTGCACACACGGACGGGGTGGTGCACCGGGACGTGAAGGAGGCCAACGTCATGGTGCGCACCGCAGACGGCCTGGCCAAACTCGTGGACTTCGGCATCGGTGACTACGAGGGCGCGCGCTCCCTGACGCAGGACATCCTGCCGCCAGGGACGCCGGACTACCGCTCTCCGGAGGCGTGGCGCTTCCTGCGCAGTCACCGCGACGTGCCGGATGCCCGCTTCACGGCGGGCCCTGCGGACGACTTGTGGGCGCTGGGCCTCGTCTTCTACCAACTGCTGACGGCACGCTTCCCCTTCGACGGCCCGGACTTGAGCACGTTGACGGAGGCCATCCTCTCCAGCACGCCCACGCCGCCCCACGAGGTGAATGAGCGCGTGCCCTCGGTGCTGAGCGACGTGTGCCTGCGGCTTTTGGAGAAGACGCCCGAGGCGCGGACGGCGAGTGCCCAGGCTGTTTGCGTGTCGCTGGAGGAGGCGCTGCGTGGCGCCGACGCGACGTGGGATGTGCCGCTGTGCGAGGCCTTCGATGAAGGCTCCGCGACGACGGAAGGGGACGGAAACAGCTTCGAGAAGTGGCGCAATCGGCCACGGCACCGGCCACGCCGGGGAAAGCGTGCGGCGCGGGAGAAGCGGCCGGCTCCGCCTGCCGACGTAGAGCCGGATGCGATGGCGGCTGCACCGCCTCAAGTGACGACCGTGCGCGTGTCACCGCGGGGGGTCCGTCATTCGCGCGCCTGGGCGGTGCTGGCGCTGGCCGTGGTGCTGGTCACCATGGGCGCGGTGCTGGTGCGGTGGACGCCGCGCGCTTCGAGTCCCGTGCCCACCCGTCAGGAAGTAGCGCCCTCTGGCAAGTCGCCTCAAGCTGGTTTGGCCGCAGCTCCCACCGGGCCCGAGGCCATCGCTGCGGCCGTCGCCCTCCCCGCGACGCTCCAGGAGGTTTCAGCCACCGTGAAGATGCCGCCGACAGATACCTCGTCCCTTCAACTCCCGTCGAAGCCCACGAAGAAGGGCATGAGCGTCATGGCCCGCGCCGTGAGCACGGCGGCGGTCTGCACCGCACTGACGGCGTGTCCCGGTCCTCAAGTGCGTCCAGCTCCGCCGCCCGAGCCGTGCCCGGTTGGATCCGTCAAGGCCATGGAGAAGTTGGATATCGACATTGGGGATAAGAACGACGCTCTCTTCGTCAACAGCCGGCCCAAGGTTATCTCGGTGTGGGAGGGACCAACTCAGTTGCTCCTAGTCGGTAATTGGGGGGACATGCCGAGCAAGACAGTGCTGTCAGGTCGGCTCATCGTGAGGGACCGTGTTTATGGGCGCCTAACGTGGGCGACGACACCGAAGGGCGACAGTTTCCCTGTGTGCATCGAGGTCTTTGCGGAGGAGGGCGAGCGAGGAATGGCTCGCGAGCCCGGAGACGACTCAACCTCCAGTGCCCGCATCTTCACGACAGCTCGCGTGAAGGCAGTGAGCGAGTTCGAGTAGCAGATTTATCTGGGAGTCATCGCCGAGTGCCTTCTTCTTCCTTCGTCGTTCTCCTCGGGCTCTTGTTCGCGGGCGGAGCAGCAGTCGCTCAAACGGAGGTCCCAGCCACCCTGTCGGGCGTGCGCCGCATCGAGTTGGTGCCTGACGACACTCAATCCGCGTCCGAAATCGTAATCAGTGCTGGGCTTTCGACAACCCTCCTTTTCGATTCCGACCTGCTGCGCGATGGCGTTGAACTCGAAGGTCGGGACCGTTTCTCCCTCGTGGATGTGGGGCAGACCACTCTCCGTTTGGTGCCGTCGCCGCGCCTGATGGCTGGCGAGCAGTTTCGGCTGGTCGTGCGTTTCCGGGATGGGGCCGCACCGATGAGTGCCTCCTTCCTTCTGCGGGCGCATTCCGCGAAGGCAGAGCCTCTTGTCGAAGTTTATCGAGGGAGGCGGACGATTGAGACGTACCAGCAAGAGGCCAGGGAGGTTCGTGAGTCGCTGATGCGGTGCCAGCAAGAGAGCGCACGCCTGATGGCAGAACATGATGCGCCGGCAGGGCTGGCAGGCCTCATCTCCACCAGGGCGCTGGATGAGCATGGTGTGACTGGACGAGTCGTGACCAAGGACGTAGCTCAAGCAACTGGGAACGTGCTTGAGGCAACCCTCGTCAGAAGCTACCGATCCACGAAAGGGGTGGCCGTGGAAATCCAGCTAGCAGTGCGCTCGGGGGCTCGGCCTTGGTTTGGAGAAGGGGCAATGCTTCGAGGCAAGGCCGGTGTGGACTTGAAGGTGCTTCGCATCTGGCAGGAGCACCCCATTTCGACAGGAGAGTTCGGGCGCATTGTGGTCGAGGCCGAGGCTTCGGTGACTGCTGCCCATGGGGCATTCTCGCTCAAGCTGTGGGAAGAGGACGGGCCTCGTAGCATCACGCTCACCAACGTAACGTTCCCGTAGGGAGTGCTGCCGATGGCTTTCTGGCCGGCTTCCATGTGCCCCCAGTGTGCCCCTCCAGCGTGGTTCGAGGGGGCACACCGGGGAACAGCGTGGGACGAGATGGGATGATGAGTTCGAAGAAAATCAGGGGGTTGGCGGGTAACAGCGCGTCCTGCTTGGGGTTTTGCCACCGCTCTGATTCGGGTTCGATCCCCGGCTCGTACACTTCTTCGGTCAGTCGTTACGGGCGGTTGGCGGCAGCCTCCGCGTATGTCGCAGGCTGCCGTCTTGGCAGAAGACGCTCCGTGAGAGTCCCCAGGTGACGCTCACCCGAGCTTCTTCGCGCTGCTGGCGAGCCTTGATTCCCAGCCTCGTGCTTGTTTGAAAGAACGTGACCCTGATGCGTCTCCGAGCTTGCATCGCCCTTCTGCTTGTTCTCTCGGCCTGCGCTACGCCCGCACCGCCGCCCAGCGCGCGGGGAACTCGGAGCCAGGGACTTACCAACCTTCAGCGAGCAGCAAAGCTGCCATGGATTGACGGGGGACGGTGCGTCGTTCATGAGGCGTCCCAACCTTGGCCCGCTCTGGTGGAGAAGTGCTATCGGCTCCTTGACCGTGAACGGATCGAGTTCCACGACACCACGGGGCGATGCGCGGTCGCGTCCGCTGACGCCGCCGCCGTGGGACTCGGATTCTGCGTGTTGGCGGCTCCTGAGATTGCAGTGGGCGCCGTGATCGTGCTTGGCATTGTGGTGGTCGGCGTCGCCATCAAAGAAGCGCTGGATGCACATGAACTCCGCCATTCCTACCCCGAGGAGGTAGGGAACTCGCGAGGAACGAAGGCGGCATCCCGGGAAGCTGAAGCGCAGCGCAAGCCCAAGGCGAAGCCCGAGCCAGCGGGGCAGGACTGGCAGCCCCCGGTGCCACCTGTGCCCGTGGACCGGACGGGACGCGCCAGTTGCGAACCTGTTCCAGTGCCCCACGCGGGCGAGGATGTGCCGCATAACGAGTGCGCCGACAAGTTCCCGCCGAACCGCTACCCCGGCATGGACGTACTCGTGAACGGAATACGGTTCGATGCGCTGCAAGTCGGCGTGCGCGTGTTGTGGGAGATCAAGACCCATCGCTTTGACACCTACAATGGCTTTATCCAGGAGCGGGAAATTGAGAGTGAGATTGTGCAACTGGGTAAAGAGCGCGACGCTGCGCTGGCCTGTGGATATGGGTTCGTTGTCGGCGTGAGCACCAACGCGCACAGACTCGCGCTGCTCAAGCAGGATCCCACCTTCAAGATCGTCGTAACGGAATGCAAACGATGACCACTCGAGGTCCCCTCATCCTCAACGTCTATGCGCCTGCGCTTGTGGGTGACGACAACCGCACACTCGCTGCCGTCCATGGGATGGAAAAGGCACTCCTCGGCTTGCGCCTGGAGTGGAGAGTCACCGAGAGGCGACGGCTTGCCGCGTTGCCGCAACGCGATGCGTGGTTGACTGAGGAGGCCACGCGCGGCGAGTTTCCGATGGTCTGTAACAACGATGAGCGTTACCCCGTGATGATTTCCGGGCGCCACCGATCCGCGTATGTGAGCCCTGGCGGCCGACCCCAGCTCCAAGTCCATGCGAAGTTGCCGCTAGACGCGGCGGTTATCGCGGCAGCGGTGGATGTGCTTGAAGCAGTGGCAGAGGGCGCACGCGCGTTCTGGGGGCAGGCGACGCCGGACGGCGCTTCGGGGGACATCGCGGAGCAGATAGCTCCTACGCTGGAAGGGCCTCCTTCCCCTCCCCGGGGCCTGCCAGCCCTCAAACTCTTCGAGCACATCCGCTCGCCCGAGATTCCCTATTATCTTGGGTGGCTCAACTACTGGTCTGCTGCTGCCGCGCAGACTATCGGGTTCCCGGACCCGACCCGTGACGCCGCGCTGCTTTCACGGGCTCGGCGCACGGCAACGGGCGGCTGGGTCGTGCAGCTCACCGACGCGCCGCTCGACCTGGATGACCCCGCCCATCTGGACACGCTCAAGCGGACCTACGAGCGCTTTCCGGAGATCGGCGGACGCGCGGCGCCGTGACTTCAACCGGGCTGTCTTGCTTTCGCGGGGGCAGCGCGAGTGTGGGCCTGGAGCAGCCCTTCCACCGTCTCCGCGCCTCGCCCTGCGTCATCGGCATCGCGAAAGACCTGTCGCAGGGCCTGGATGCGGGCGCGGTAGGAGGGATTGCCGAGCACGTCGTCGAGCTGGGCGCCCACCTGATCCGCCGTGGCCTGACGGATGTCCCCGCGCAGTCCAATGCCATGGTGGACGACGCGCGCGGCGTTGCCCGGCTGGTCGAACACGAGCGGATAGACAATCATCGGAACGCCCAGGCTGATGCATTCCTTCACGCTGTTGAGCCCGCCGTGGGTGATCATCAGCGACGCGCGCTTCAGCGCGGAGAGCTGCGGCACCCAATCCACCACCGTGACATTTTCAGGCAGCGGGCCGAAGGCCTGGATGTCCACCTCCTTCCCCACGGCCATGAGCAGTCGCAACCGGGGTCTGCGGGCGACGGCGTCGATGACGGATTTGAAGAAGGCCTGGTGGCCACGCACCCGGTTGCCATGGCTCCCCAGCGAACACAGGATGAGGGGCGCATCACCCGAGGCGAGCCCCTCGGGGAGTGGCGGCTCCTGGCGGTCACGATCGACGCAAGGCCCCAGGTAGTGGAGGCCCCCGGACGCTCGGCGGAAGTCGAACTCGGGCGCGCACGTCACCAGGGTGGGGACCCGCAGGTGGGGGCCGGCTTGCAAGTGGGTGTGGAAGTCGCCCGGCGGCGCCTCCGGATGCAGGTCGTAGAACGCCCGGACGTGCGCACGCAGCTTCTTCAGGACGCCCATGAACGTGCGCAGGTACAGCCACTGCCAGGCGAAGGCGATGTGGAGCCCGGAGGCGAGGCTGCCCGTGGGGATGTGATGCGAGGTCAGCGGAGGCACCGCCGCGTCGCGGTTCAGGGCGAAGTTGGTGCAGAGCTGGAAGGCGGGGATGCCCAGCTTGAACGCGGCGAGGATTGGCAGGGGGTAGCTTGCGTCCACCAGCAGCAGGTCCGCGCCGCTGTCGCGCAGGCGCGACTCGAAGGAGGTGCTGAAGAGGACCTCCGTGATCCGCAGCTCGAGGCGGCGGAGGAACCCGTCGATGGCCTCCTTGCGCGCGGCGGGCGCGAGGGTCCGATCCTCGATGCGCGAGAACACCTCCGCCTGGTAGCCCTTGGGAAACACATCCTCGAGGATGGGCGTGAAGGGCCAGGGCCGCGAGTGCAGGAACGGCTCCGCGTCCGGCGGAGCCATGTATCCGATCTCATGGCCCCGGGCTTCGAGCTGCTTCGCGAGGCCAAAGGTCGCATGGATGTGGCCGGCTTCCGGCAGAGGCAGAAACAGGATTCTCGCCATGGTCCCGCAGACTACCAGAGTGTTATGCAGGGGCGGGTCGGAAGAAGAGGAGCCTTCGTACGATGAAGCCATCTGTCTCTGTCATCATCCCTGCGTACAACGTGGAGGCGTATCTGGGCGCCGCCATCGACTCGGTCTTGGCGCAGACCCGGCGGGACATCGAGATCCTCATCGTCGACGATGGCTCGACGGACCGGACCGTGGAGGTCGCCGAGCGCTACCAGGACCCACGACTCCGTGTCTTCAAGAACGAGCGCAACGCCGGCGTTTCCCAGAGCAGGAACGTGGCGATTGGCCACGCTCAAGGCGAATGGGTCGCCGTCCTCGACTCCGACGACTGGTGGGCGGAGAACCGGCTGGAGCGCCTGCTGGCGCTCGCGGAGGCCCATGGGGCGGACATCGTCGGTGACGACATCCAGATGGTCAAGGAGGGCGAGCTGGAGGCCCTGGCGACCTTCTTCCAGGTGAACGCACGCCGGCTGGGAGTGATTGACAAGCCATTCGAGGTGTCGGCCGTGAAGATGGTGCGGGATGACTACGGCATCCTCAAGCCGATGTTCCGCAAGTCATTCCTGGACGCGCATGGCCTTCGCTACAATCCGGCCTTCAAGACAGGGGAGGATTTCGACTTCCTGCTCAGGGCCCTGCTCGCCTCCGCCAGGATGGTCGTCTCAAACGAAGCCCTGTATTATTACCGGGCCCGGGGCGGCTCCCTCGTCGCGGATCCGGTGCGGTGCCTGGCTGGCATCCTGGAGATGGCGGACACGTTGCTCCGCACTGTGGATGGCCAGGCGCATGCGGAGGTTGTTCGTGCGCTCGAAGGCTTCCGAGCCTGGAAGCATGACGAATGGGAGAACGCGAGGTTCCGGATTCCTATCCGTCAGGGCCACCTGCTCCAGTGCATGGCGCTGGCGCGGCAGAATCCCGCGCAACTGCCACGGTATGTGCGGCTGACGGGGGAGCGGATGATCTTGCTGGTGCTCCTGCCCATCCTGTCCTGCATCAAGTTCCTGCAGTCCAGCCGCCGCGGCAGGAGCGCTTCGGCGAGTGGATTGCCCGGGACGTGACTCAGGGGACGATGGAGGCGCAGTCCGTTCCGCAGGCGAAGGTCGCGGACGTGCAGGCCCGGTCCGTGAGGCAGGCATCACAGACGTCTGCCTTTCGCTCGTAGTCGTCGTCGTCCGCCGCGTTGTCGCGGCAGCGGCTCTCACAGGCGGACGTGTCGTAGTCGCTGTCGTAGCAGGAAGCGTACTTGTCGCAGATGGCGTTGCAGTCGAGCGCGGCGTCCACGCCGCAGCCGACCATTCCCGTCAAAGCCATTGCCGCAACCAGCAGGTTCTTGAGGTGCTTGTTCATTGTTGCTCCCGTGGGGGGTAGGGCCCGGACGGCGGTCGCGCCTTCGCGACGCAAGACCGCCTTCCAGGTGAAGAGGACCTCGCACCCGGGGGGCGAAGTGGCGTCTCTTGAACGCTTCCTTTTCGTGTGCCGGAAGGTAGGGACGAACCGCCGGGTGTCAAGGGTCTGCCCTCCCGACACCCACACGGAGGCCCACCGGAGGGGAGCGGACGTCGGACTTCCTGGTTACGCTTCCCTCCATGAGGGGTCCGCGACCAAAGACCTGTGCGGCCTGCCAGCGTGTCCTGGCGGCCCACGAGGTGTACTACCGCTTCAGCCTCGTGCTCGAAGGGGAGCAGGACGTGCTCGACCCTCCGGAGGACGCGGGCGGCGGCCATGGGGATGCACTCGCGGAGCTCGTCCAGCGGCTGGAGGCGGGTCCCGAGGACCCGAGCGAGCTGGAGGACCAGGTGCACTGGGAGCGCTCCGGGGTGGCCTGCTCCGAGTGCCGCGCCGTGGCCGTACGGATGCTCACGCCGGATGCCGAGGACGCCGGACCCCATTGAGCACTGCCCGGCGGCGTCCTGGAGACACTTCCGCCGGGCCCTGCCCGCAGGCTTACGGCTTCATCACCCCGGCGTCCTTCAACAACGCCACCATGTCGCGGGCCTTGTCATTACCTTGTGCCTCCAGCTCCCGCAGTTGCTGACCCAGCTTGGGCGTGTATGCATCCAGGAGCGCGCGTCTCAGTGCTTCCTGGTCGAAGCCCCAGTTCTCCAGCGCCTTCGGCAGGAACTTCGACGCCCTCGGGTCCTTCAGGCGCACCAGCGCCGCGGTGGCCGCCGCCAGGGTGTCGGGGCAACGCTGGGCAATCCCATAAGCGGTCTCCGCCGCCTGCTTCGTCCCCAGATAGCCCAGCAATGACATCTCATTCTCGCCAATCTTGCTGCGGCAGAACAGCATCCGGTCGAGGGCGACCTTGGCGTTGGGATTGCCCTGCCGCAGGGCGGCCTCCAGTTCATCCCGGCTCCAGATGCCCCGGTCTTCCTTCCAGGTGACCTTCACTGACACGGCGTGGCCGGCGTTCACCAGCTCCGCCGCCGTGTGGTTGCGCCGGATTTCTGGATAGTGTTCCAGGTCCCGCCCGGCCCGCTGGCCCGCTGCCATCCTCAGGCCCCAATCCTTTTGCAGGTGCGTCGCCAGGGGGAGCACCAGGGCCTCCAGGTACGTGCCTCGCGTGACCAGCGCATCGTAGGCCGCCAGGGCGCACGCCGGGCTCAGTGACACGGCCTCACCGTTCGCGCGCTTCGCGTTCAGCTCGAACGTCTCGTTGGAGGAGGACCAGCCCCCGGCCGTGGCCATCCCCTTCGCCAGTTCGTCCACCAGCGTCGGCGCCAGCTCCGTGGGCTCCACGCACCGCAAGGGCTCGCGCACGTCCTCGGCCAGCTCGGCCAGGTGCTTCTCCTCGATGCGCATCGCGTCCAGTGAGGGATCGCCCCGTTTCTCCGCCGAGCGGAGGAAGCAGGTCGCGATCGCGCTCGCCCACAGGCGCAGCTCCGGATCCGGCTCCTTGCGCATCGCCGCGAGGGCCTGTGCCTGGGACTCGGGCTGTCTCACCGTGGAGAGCAGCGCCAGGGCCCGCTCGAAGGAATCCTCCGAGGTCTGGGCCCGTCGTCGCAGCGCTTCATCCTTCATCAACAGACGTCCCGCGAGCTCCGCGGCCTTGCCAGGAAGCTTGGGCCCTCCGCCCGTGCGCATCCCCGTCATGGCCCGAAATTGGGGGACGCTTTGACAGAAGGGGACCGGGCCCGCGGCGGACACCACCTGCTCCCTTCCCCCGACCCGGGCCATCTTCGTCAGGACGCCATACGCGGTGGGGCCTCCGGCGAGCAGCTTGGACTCCGCGTCCGCCAGCACCGCCGGGGGCGAGCCGTCCAATGCGAAGGCGGCCTTCCACAACGTCGCTTCATCGGGGGCGGGCGTCGGCGCTCCGGCGAGCGCGAGGGCCGTGAAGAGGGCGGGCAGGGGCAGCATGGTTCACCTCGGGGTTGAGAGCAGGGTGAACCAGCTTCGCCTGGATTGCCGTGTCCCGCCTACTCCTGGCGTGGGGCGGATGCGGCGGGGGACGGCTCGCGCCCCCGGCGTCGGCCTCGTGGCCTGTGTGCCGGGGGCGCGGGGCGCGGTGTCATTGGATCTTCAGTGTGTACTTGCCCAGGTGGTGTTTGAGCACCTCCTGCTGGGCCTTGGCGGCCTCTTCCATCACGTACGTGCGTCCGATCTCCAGATGGAAGGGGCTCTCTTCGATGAGCTGGTTCATCCTCTTGAGCAGCTCCGGGCTGGGGATGCCGTCGTAGGCGGTGGCCTGGACGCCTTCGGGTGCCTTCGGCGCGGGCTCCACGCCGTTCGGCCAGGCGACGCGCCCGCCCTTGCGGACGTGCTTGAGGGCCGTCTCGACGGCGTCTCCCGGTGCCAGGACGAGCGCCGCGTCGAGCCCGTCCGGAGCGAACTCGCGGCAGGCCGCGGCCACGTCACCCTTTCGGCCGTCGACGACCGCTTCGGCGCCGAGCCTCCGGGCCAGCTCCACCCCGTCCTCCCCCGACGCGACCGCCAGCACCTTCGCGCCCAGTCTCCGGGCGAACTGCAACGCCAGGTGTCCGATGCCGCCGCTGGCTCCGAAGATGAGCAGGCGTTGGTCGGGCTTGAGCTGGAGGGACTCCTCCAGGCCCTGGAGCGCGGTGATGCCATCCGCCCCGAGCGCCGCCGCCTGTTCCACCTTCAATCCCTTGGGGATCCGCGCGGTCTGGCTGGCTTTCACGGCGGTGAACTGCGCGTAGAAGCCTCCCTTGGGATTTCCGAGCGCGATGCCGAAGACGCGGTCGCCGACCTTGAGGTCCTTCACGGCCTTGCCCACCGCGACCACCTCTCCGGCGCCGTCCGTGCCGGGCACATAGGGAAACTTCGGCTTGCCTCCGAGCATCTCCGCCATCTGGCCTTCACGCTCCATGAAGTCCCAGGCGCCAATCCCCGCGGCCTCGACGCGGATGAGGACTTCGTCGTCGCCGCAGGTGGGGACGGGCACGGTCTTGATGCCGAGGACTTCCGGGCCGCCGAAGCGCTCGAGCGCCGCGGCCTTCATCGTGTCGGGAATGGAAGCAGGCATGTGTGACTCCTTCTCCGGGGAAAGGTCTGGCTCCCGGAAGAGGTGTGCACTGTCTTCATCCGGGCCAGGGCCCGTCGCGGCAGGTCCCACGCCTGATTGCTTGAGGGCAGGCGGTCAGGCCAGCAGTTGCATGAGGTCCGCGCGCGTGAGGGCCGTGCCACCCCCCGTGGCGCCTCCAAGCGCCGCTTCGAAGAGGGCCCGCTTCTTGTCCTGGAGCAGGAGGATCTTCTCCTCCACCGTGCCCTGGGACACCATCCGGTACACCATCACCGGGCGCTGCTGACCGATGCGGTGCGCTCGGTCCGCCGCCTGGGCTTCCACGGAGGGATTCCACCAGGGATCCACCAGGAAGACGTGGTCCGCCGCCGTCAGGTTGAGCCCCGTCGCGCCCGCCTTCAGGGAGATGAGCATGACGGGGGCTCCCTTTTCTTCCTGGAAGGAGCTGGCCACCGCCCCCCGGTTCGCCGTGCTGCCGTCCAGGCGGATGAACCCGATGTCCGCTTCCTTCAACGCGGGCTCGATGAGGTCCAGCATCGACGTCCACTGCGAGAACACGAGCGCCTTGTGCCCGTCCGCCACCGCCGTGCCGAGCGCCTCCACCAGCGCCTGCACCTTCGAGGACGTCCTTGCCTGCTGCCCCGGCACCAGCGCGGGATGGCAGGCGGCCTGGCGCAGTCGGAGCAGGGCCTCCAGCGCCTTCATCACGCTGCCGCCTTCCTCCAACTGGGACACCACTTCCTCCCGCGTCGCGGCGTGGACCGCGTCGTAGACGGCGCGCTCCTGCTCGGTGAGGGTGACGTGGCGGACGGCTTCGGTGCGCGGCGGCAGCTCGGGCGCCACGTCGCGCTTGAGCCTGCGCAGCACGAAGGGACGGATGCGCGCGCGGAGCTGCTCGGCGGCGCCCTTCTGGTTCTCCGACACCGGCCGGGACCAGCGCTCGTCGAACGCCTTGCGTCCGCCCAGAAGCCCCCGGTTGGTGAAGTGCATCAGGCTCCACAATTCCTCGAGCCGGTTCTCGATGGGGGTGCCGCTGAGCGCCACGCGGAAGTTCGCGTCCAGCTCGTAGGCCGCGCGCGCGACCTGGCTGTCCGGGTTCTTGATGGCCTGGGCCTCGTCCAGCACCACCGTGTCCCACGTCTTCGCGCCGAGCACCGCCGCGTCCAGGCGCAGCAGTGCGTACGTGGTGAGCGTCACGTCCGCCGTCTCGTCCAGGCTGCGGTTCACGCCGTGGTAGACGGACACCTTCAACCCCGGGCGGAAGCGCTTCACCTCCGCCTCCCAGTTGGGCAGCACGCTCGTGGGCGCCACGACGAGCGTTCCAGGGCCCAGCGTGCAGATGGTCTGGAGCGTCTTGCCCAGGCCCATGTCGTCCGCGAGCACGCCGCCGAGCCCCGCCTGTCGCAGGAAGGTGAGCCAGCTCACGCCCTGCAACTGGTAGGGGCGCAGCGTCGCGGTGAGGTCCTTGGGGAGGCGCGGCTCGGGCAACTTCTCGAAGCCCTGCACCAGCGGCGCGAGCCGCTCCAGTCCGGGCGGGGCAGGGTGCTCCAGCGCATCGCACAGCCCGGTGAGCTGGGGGATGGCGTGGTTGGCGATGCGGCCGTCCGTCTCTCGCGCGGCCAGCAGATCCGTGACGCGCTGGCCGTGGGCCTTCAGCCAGCCGGTGGGCAGCGGCGCCCAGCCTCCGCCCTCCAGCGGCACCAGCCCCAGGCCCTCCTCCCAGGCGCGCATCACCGACGCGGCGTCCACCGAGCGCGTCATGCCGGGCCCCAGGCCCTCGACCTGGAAGTCGAGCGCGAAGCCCACGCGGGGCACGCCGTCCGCGGTGGTGGTCGTGTCCAGCGTGAGCGTGGGGCGCAGCTTCACGTCGGGGCTGACCACGCCCGCGGCGTCGCCCGTGAGGCCGCCCCGCCAACGCCGCAGCTTGTCCGCGAGCTGAACGGCTTCCTTGCCGTGCACCGTCACGCGCCGGCCCGGCGCCATGTTCAGCTCGTCCCGGAGCTGGTGGATGAGCTTCGTCTCCGTGGGCTCGTCGCGCACGGGGGCGGCGCCCTGGAGGTACACCAGACGCCCGTTGTCGATGCGCGCGGTGGGCGGTGAGCCGTACACCAGCGTGGGCAGCACGGAGAGGCCCGCGTCGAGCTTGTCGAGCTCCAGCGAGATGCGCGGCTTGAGCGTCCGGTCGATGGGCGGCAGCCGGCGGCTCTTCACGTCCACCGGCATGCGCCGCGCGAAGTCGGGCAGCACCTTGCCGGTCAGGTCCGCCAACTGGTCGGGGGAGAAGACGCGCTCCTGGGGCAGGTTCTCCAGCCTCGCGCCGGTGAGGGTCTGTTCGCCCAGACGGCAGAGCATTCCGGCGCTCAGCGCGACGCCGGGACTGACCAGTTCGGTGATGCGCGGATCCCGCTCCACCTTGAGCACCGTCTGCTCGCCCCGGTCCTCGACGGTGACGCGGGGCAGGAGGGGCTCGTTGGAGACGGACACCAGCACGCCGTCGAAGAGGACGGTGCGCGCCTTCTCCAGCACGTGCAGCAGGGCATCGAGCCGGCTCGTCGGAAGCGCGCCCTTCGTGGGCTGCGCGAGCAGCTTGTCCGCGAGCAGGTCGCACGGCTCCACCTGGATGCGCGCGGCCTCCACCGGGTTGTTCAAGAGGGACGTCAGGCTGCGGGCCAGCAGGCGCGCGGTGTTGTCCGGACGCACCACCAGCCGCTCCAACTGGAGGCCGCCGTCCACGCGCTTGAAGCGGTACACCATGCGCTCGGGCTTCGGCGTGGCGCCGGGGCGCGTGGCGGAGGGTGCGGCGCCGGGACGGGCAGGGGGCGGGACGCGGCGACCTTCGGCTTGATGGAGGAAGAACGCGGCCGCGACCACGTGCTCGCAGGGGTCGTACTTGCCGCGACAGTCGCACTCCCAGATTTCGTCCTCCGGGTAGAGCACGGACTTCACGGGCGCCGGGCGTCCGGGAACGCGCACGCGCACCACGGTCTCTTCTTCGCCGACGGAGAGCACCGACACCGCGCCCGCGCGAGCGAGCGCCATGCCGGCGGACCAGGTGTCCGGGCGGGATTCTTCCCGGAGGGAATCGAGCAGTTCCGCGAGCGCCGACATACGAGGACCCCGTGCCTAGCCCCCCGTGAACCGCCGTGCAACAGGACAACCCGGCTGGGGTGGGGCCGCACCTGGAGTCTCCGCGCGGGCGCGATGCGGTGGCACGTCGCGGGTGGCTGTGACGGGGGCTGATACAACGCCGGCCCCCTTTGTGACGTCTCGCGCTACAGCGGTCGGGGGCCTCCGTGTCGCCCTCGGGCGGGGCGCCCTGGATGCGGGGCTGGCGCGGGAGGTGCAATACTTCCGCGTCCCGATGCGTCTGCCCTGGTCCGTCGTTGGCGTCACCGCTGGAGCGTTGCTCGTCGGTGCCGCGTGGGCCACCGTGGTCCGCCGCCCTGTGCCCCTGGTGCTGGGGCCGCTGCCCGCCATCGTCCTTCCTTCCGTGGAGCAGTCCGGCGGCGCCACCACCGTGGCGGATCCGGGCCGCAACGCCTTCGGGCGCTCGCCCATGAACATGCCGCACTCGCGCTGGCCGGACTTCCATGCCGGCAAGGGCGTGTTCGACCGCGACTGGAGCGAGGCTCGCGGCGGGAAGCCTGTCGCCGTGGGCCCGCTGTTCAGCGCTCCCTCCTGCATGACCTGCCACGTGAAGGACGGCCGCGGTCAGCCTCCGGCGACCCCTTCCGACGTGCCCGTCTCGCTGGCGTTCCAGTTGAGCGCGCCCGACGGCACCGGGCCGCACCCGCTGTACGGCGCCCAGCTCGACGCCCACGCCCTGGACGGTCGCGCCCCCGAGGGCCACGTGCGCGTCGACTTCGAGCAGACGCGCGGCACGTTCGCCTCCGGCGAGACGTACTCCCTCGTGCGGCCCCGCTACCAGTTCCAGGACCTCGTGCACGGCCCTCTGGGCGAGGGCACCCGGTTCTCCGCCCGCGTGTCCCCCGTCAACTTCGGGCTGGGCTTGTTGGAGGCCCTGCCGGAAGCAGCGCTGCTCGCCCGGGCCGACCCCGACGACCGGGACCGCGATGGCATCTCCGGTCGCGCCAACCAGGTGCTGGACCTGGAGACCGGCACCCAACGGCTGGGCCGCTTCGGGTGGAAGGCCAACCAGCCCACGCTGCGCCAGCAGGTGGCGCATGCGCTCGTCGCGGACATGGGGATCACCACGTCCCTGTATCCCCAGGAGCAGGGCCGCGCCGCCCCCGGTGAACCCGAGGTGTCCGCGGGCGACCTGGACCTGTTGATGTTCTACATGCGCCTCCTGGCCGTGCCGAAGCGGCGCGACTGGGACACCTCCGAGGTGCAGCGCGGTCAGGCCGTGTTCCGCGCCATCGGGTGCGCGGCCTGCCACATTGACACGCCCCAGGAGACCGGAGCCGTGGAGGGCTTCGACGAGGTCTCCCGCCAGGTCATCTACCCCTACACCGACCTGTTGCTGCACGACATGGGCGAGGACCTGGCGGACGGGCGTCCCGACGGGCTCGCCACCGGCAGTGAATGGCGCACCCCTCCGCTGTGGGGCATCGGGCTGGTGGAGGTCGTCAACAAGCACACGCGCTTCCTCCATGACGGCCGGGCCCGCAACCTGGAAGAGGCCGTCCTCTGGCACGGCGGCGAGGCGGCCCCGTCCCAGGACCGCTACGTGCGGCTGCCCCCGGACGACCGGGCCGCGCTGCTTGCCTTCCTGAAGTCGCTCTAGCGCGGGAGCAGGACCAGCCCCTGGCCCCCCGTCGGACCTGCGGCCAGGAGGGCCGTCGCCTGGAAGGGACTTCCGGCCCTCCTGGCCGCAGGTCCGACGGGGGGCCAGGGGCTGGTCCTGCTCCCGCGCTAGAGCGACTTCAGGAAG
>SECN01000289.1 GCA_004173515.1 Myxococcaceae bacterium
GCACTGGGATGCGTATGAGATGTGCGAGAAGCTGGTGGACACCGAGGAGCGCTTCCAGCTCTGGCGCTACCGGCACATGATGACGGTGATGCGCATCATCGGGTTCAAGCAGGGCACGGGCGGCTCGTCTGGCGTGGGCTTCCTGCGCAAGGCCCTGGACCTGCGCTTCTTCCCGGAGCTGTGGGACGTGCGCACGACCCTGACGCCGCCCTCCAGGCCCCGGGGCCCGGCGTAGAACTCCTGCCTCCCTGGACGCCCCGCGTGCCGGAAAGGGGCGGGGTGCCAGACGCGGCGCGGGCTCCCTAGCTTGAAAGAGGTCAAAGCCTCTCATCACGCGAAGGAGTCTCTCCATGGGCGAGCATGAAAGTCCCCGGAAGGAACCGCAGCTTCCGGAGGATGAGCAGAAGAACAAGCGTCAGGCCGGGGACCGCCCCGTTCCCACGCCCGGGCATATTGGCAATCTGCCAGATGATGCGAAGGGGCCCGGTGGCATTGGCATCACGCTGCCCGAGGGCGGTGGAGATTGAGCTGAGCTGTCCGTGAAACATCCGGACCCTGGTGCGCTGGGGGGCTCCTTCCGGGGCTTCCCGCGTCGGGGTACACCGGTGGGCAGCGTGTCAGACGGCCATGAGAATGTCCGCGCATGGTCCTACCTGCCAGATTGGTTGCTCCCGAGATGACCCGAAAGCCCGCGACCTACGCCGACCTCGAAGCACTTCCTCCCAATCAGGTGGGAGAGATCGTCGCCGGGGAACTGCACGCAAGCCCAAGGCCCGCGGTGCCGCATGGCTCCGCGGCCTTTCAGCTTGGCGGCGAACTCCACAATCCGTTCGGTCGAGGCAAGGGAGGCCCTGGCGGATGGATCCTCGTGTTCGAGCCGGAACTGCACCTGGGGCCGGATGTCCTGGTGCCAGACATCGCCGGGTGGCGACGGGAGCGCACGCCGAAGCTGCCCAGGGTCGTGGGCCTCAAGATCGCGCCGGATTGGCTGTGCGAGGTGTTGTCGCCCTCCACGGCCCGGCTGGACCGGATCCGGAAGCTGCCGGCCTACGCGCGGGAAGGGGTGAAACACGTCTGGTTGGTGGACCCGCTCGCGCGCACCCTGGAGGTCTTCCGCCTGGAGGGGCCGCACTACGCGTTGGTGGCGGCCCATGAGGATGAGGAGGTCGTCCGGGCGGAGCCCTTCGAGGCGCTCGCGCTGGAACTTCGCGTCCTGTGGGAAGACGTCGAGGAGTAGGCTGGAGGGCATCATGGCCGTGTCCACGGAACTCCCGCTGCTCTTCGAACAGGCCCACATCCTCTGCTACCGCACGTTCGACATCGCGGAGGAGATCGACCTGGAGCGCGCGCGCAAGGCGCTGTCGGAGGACTCGCGCCGCCTGAAGCTGTCGCGTGAGAACAGCCAGTACATCCAGCTTCCCAATCCCCCCGTGGCCTATGAGCTGGGCCGCAAGCCGCTGGCCATGCGCGGCGGTCCCGTCACGGTGGACGCCACCGCGCGCCTGTTCGACCACGGCGCCGCGTCCATCATCCTGCGCGTGCCGGTGACGCCCGGCACGACCTGGGAGACGCTCACCGACGTCGCCGACGAGCTCTACGACAGCCAGGCGCTGGAGGACCTGGCGCGGGAGCTGGTGGAGGGCGTGCGGCGCACCATCGCCGCCGCGGTGCAGGGGCCGCACCTGTGGGACCAGAGCGAGAGCTACACCGTCATCCTCGCCGAGCGCATCCAGGGCAACCCGACCGCGGAGGAGCTGTTCCAGCGCGCGGACATCGCCCGGTTGCTGCTGGGCGAGGTGGGCACCCTGGACCTGGCCCCGCGCGAGCGCGAGGCCGTCACCCAGGTGCGCTTCAGCTACACCGTCAACGACCTGGTCGTCGTGGACTGGAACAGCGCGTTCGTCTACGAGCCGTCCGGTTCGCGCGACATCCCGGACCTGTTGGAGATCGCCAACGCGCAGCTGTTGGAGTTCCGCTACTACGACGAGCGCCTGGACAAACACATCGCGCGCATCCACGACGAGGTGCAGGCGCGCAAGCGGGGCTGGCTGACGTTGTTCCGCAGCCCCTACCGCGACCTCGCCCGCGAGACGCTGGGCACGCTGGTGGACCTCAACGAGTTCGTGGAGCGGGTGGAGAACAGCCTGAAGATCATCGGCGACTTCTACCTGGCCAAGGTCTACGAGGGCGCCGTGCGCCGCATGCGCATCCCCGCGTGGCAGGGCTCCGTCACCCGCAAGCAGCAGCTGCTGGCCCAGACGTATGGCCTGCTCAAGGGCGAGGTGGACATCGACCGCTCCCACATCCTGGAGGTGATGATCGTCGCGTTGATCATCCTGGAGATCGCCATGGCCTTCAGCCGGGTCTTCCAGCACTGACGCAAGCTTGCACCCCGCGTGATGGCGGGGCGCGGCATGGCTCCCCTTTCATCAAGAAGTGAGAGCCGCGCGTAACTTTCACGGGGTTCCGCCCGATACCTGCTGAGCGAGAGGTTTTCGACTTTCAGGAGCAGGCACATGGCGGTCAACGGCTCGGGCACCCCTACGTCTTCCAGCGCGGCGCAGGCGGCGGCGGAAGCGGCTCGCAGGGCGGCGGAAGCGGCGGCGAAGGCCGCGGCGGAAGCGGCTCGCAAGGCGGCGGAGGCGGCGGCGAAGGCGGCCGTGAACACCGTGCGTCCGGGCCCGGATGGGGCTTCGCGCTTCGATGCGGCGAAGACGGATGCTCGCAAGCCCCGGTTGGATTCCGTCGCCGCGCCCGCGACGTCGCTGCTGAACGAGGACACGCGGGACGGCAGCGTCAACTGCCTGGACCGCGCGGCGGACTGGGTGGACAAGGCGGGCCCGCAGCTTCGCGCGCGCAGTGAGCTGGTGTTCCTGGAGGACACGCGGCCCGGCGCGCAGGGGCAGACGGGCCACGTGGTGGTGCGCCAGGGCGAGCGCGTGTTCGACCCGTCCACCAACAAGGGCTACGACTCGCTGGCGGACTTCCAGCGCGCGCAGCCGCAGTACCGCGAGGTGGGTTCGCTGCCGGCGACGCAGGCCTCCCGCATCTTCTCCACGCCCCCGGGTTCGCCGGAGCGGCAGGCCGCGCTCGCGCAGGCGAAGGTGGCGCCCGCGCTGCAACGGATGCTGGTGGCGGACGCGCCCGTGGCCGGCGCCAACGTGGCCCCGACCACGGCCGCCGAGCCGCGTGCGCTCAACCCGGAGTCCGTGGCGCAGGCGGAGGCGTGCGTCGCGGAACTGGAGCAGGCGCACTACCTGAGCCAGCCCTACCTGGCCGCGGAGATGCTCCTCCAGCACGCGGGGGACCCGGACTTCCAGGCGGCCTTCATGGGCATGCTCGCGGAGGGCGGTTCGCAGGGCATCCTGCAGAACGTGGTGACGGGCTTCGAGGGGCTCTTCATCACGTCCGGCGCCGGAGAGTTCCGGGGCTCCGCCGAGCAGCGGCAGGCGGTGCTGGACGGGCTCCAGGCCGGGCTCGACGCGGGGACGCTCACGCAGGCCGACCTCCA
Source organism: Myxococcaceae bacterium (assembly GCA_004173515.1). GTDB lineage: Bacteria > Myxococcota > Myxococcia > Myxococcales > Myxococcaceae > Corallococcus. Next base: position 3,512 of record SECN01000289.1, read on the forward strand.
GGGGATGAGCCAGGCTTCGCCGTACATCTGGGAGCCCATCCTGGCGGAGCTGAGCGTGACGGCCGCCCAGCGTCCGGAGGGCGCGGACGCCGCCATCGAACAGGTGGAAGGCGCCACGGCCGAGTACGAGGAGGCGCAGGCGGCCGCGCGCGAGCGGGACGAGTGGCTGGCCAAGCAGCTCGCGGGCCTGGGGGACACGCTCACGCCCGAGCAGAAGCAGGCGTACATCAACGCGTACCACAACGACCCGGCGAACAAGGCCGTCTACGACAACCTGGACGCCAAGGCGGCGGCGCTGGCGCAGGTGGTCCAGGACAACGCCCCCGTGCTGGAGGCCGCCGCGTACGCGAACCCGGAGAAGGACGGCGCCGTCCTTCGCAAGTCGCTGGAGATGCTCGCGGACTCCAGCCAGGCCGCCGTGGCGGTGGAGCTGGGCGCGAAGTACCTGGGCGACCCCACGAGCCCCATGGGCCAGGTGGCGGCCGGCTGGGGCGAGGACTTCTCCAAGAAGATATTGGAGACGGGCGTCCCGAACGCGGCCTCGCAGCTGCTCGCGGAAGGGGACCCGGAAGCAGCGCTCGCGAAGCTGGAGGGGATGCTCGAGCCGCTGAAGAAGGCGGGCGCGGCGGGCGTCGCCGCGTACTCGGACATCAAGGACGGCCTGGAGGCCATCAAGCAGGCGAAGGCGGGCAACTACGACCGGCTCACGCAGCTTGCGACCAAGTGGGACGCGTCCGGTCCGCTGATGAAGGGCCTGGTCGTGGCGGGCTTCGCCTTCGGCGCGGTGGGCGCCATCGCCGCGGGCAAGGAGGGCGACTACGCGGCGATGGTGAGGGGCATCGCCGCCGCGGGGGAGAGCGGCGCGAAGCTGACCGCCAGCATCCTCCAGTCCATGGCGTCCGCGGGCGACGTGGCCCGGGTGGCTTCGTTCGCGACGAAGCTCGCGCCCGCGCTGGGGCTGGTGGCCAACGCGGTCTCCGCCGGCATCCACCTCAACCAGTTCGCCAAGGACAACAACCCGGGCTACCTGGTGGCCGCGTTCGGCGACGTGGTGGGCGTGCTGGGCTCCGTGCTGGAGTTCACTCCGGCGGCGCCCCTGGGCCTGCTGCTCAGCGGCATCGGCGCGGCCATCACCGCCATCGGCGAGCTGTTCGCGGGCTTCGTCGAATCCGGCCAGCTGGACGACGAGCAGAAGCGCTACCTGGAGGCGATCGGCGTGGACCCCGCGCTCAGCGAGACGCTGCGCGACGCGGACTTCGAGCGCATCCAGGAGCTGACCCAGGAGCTGGGCATCCCGCCCGAGGACGTGCAGCGGCTTGCCCAGCAGTACCCGTGGCTCCTGACGGATGGCTCCGGCAACGGGCTGAACCTGGATGCGACGGTGAAGCTGTTCAAGGCCTACGGCATCTCAGGCCACGAGGCCTACGAGCTCTTGTCCACGATGGGCAACGGCACCGAGGATCCGGCCCACACCACCTACGCGGTGCTGATGAACATCGCGCGCGAGGCGAGCTGGGCGCAGACGTCCGCGGACTTCGACCATGTCCTCGACAAGCTCCGGGAGTACCTGCCCGAGTTCGGGCCCGCCTTCCTCGAGCTGCTGCTCGCGGGCGAGGCGCACCGGGGCAATTAGGCTGGAGTCTCAATCCACCCGGAAGGCGGGGCAGGCCGTCGGAAGTCAGACGGACCCGCCATGATTCGGCCCATGAAGCGCGGGGGCGTGGGCACGGCAGGGGTGGAGGCTCGCTGGAGGACGGGGTTGGGCTACACTGTGGGACAGGGCGTGCGCCGAGCCGTCCGTGTCTCGCCCCGGGGCGTGGTCGTCTGGGGGCGGAGGTTGCCGCATGAGTGCTTCAAGCCCCCTCTTCGGTGACCTGTTGCTCAAGCTGGGTGTGGTGTCGCCGGGGCAGGTGCAGGAAGCGCTCGCGTTGCAGGCCCTCACCGGTCAGCGCGTGGGCGAGGCCCTCATCTCCCTGGGCTACGTGTCGCGCGAGCAGATTCAAGACGCGTTGGGGGAGGCGTTGGGATTGAACCAGCAGGAGAAGGGACCGGCGCAACCGCCGCTGGGCGAGCTGCTGGTGGGGCTCAAGTACGTGACGCTCGCGCAACTGGGCGAGTCGCTGACGCGCCAGCGCCGGGACGGCCGGCGCCTGGGGGAGATCCTCGTCGAGCAGGGCCACTGCACCTACAAGCAGATCTACGAAGCGCTGGGCCTCCAGAACCGCATCGCCGGACGGCAGGACCTGCCCCGGCCCGCCATGGAGGGCCGCCGCCGCGTGGTCGTGGTGGACGACAGCCCGCTCGCGTGCGCGTTCGTGCAGGAGGGGCTGGTGGCGCTGGGCTACGAAGTCCTCTGCTTCCAGGACCCCTATGAGGCGCTGGAGGGCATGAGCCGGCTGCAACCGGCCATCGTGCTGAGCGACCTGGAGATGCCGGGGCTGGATGGCGTGGAGCTGTGCCGGCGGCTGAAGGAGGGCCCTCGCAGCGCCATCCCCATCATCGTGCTCACCGCGAACGACCGGGAAGCGGAGCGCGTGCGGGGCCTGCGCGCGGGCGCGGACGACTACGTGAACAAGTCCGCGTCCATGGACGAGCTGGCGGCGCGCATCGAGAGCGTGGTGCGCCGCACGGGCGAGACGGAGCGCATGCGCAAGCTGTTCGCGCGCTACACGTCCGACGCGGTGGTGGAGGAGATTCTCAAGAGCGCGGACGCGGCGGTGCTCGCCGGTGAGAAGCGCGAGGTGACGGTGCTGTTCGCGGACATCCGCAACTTCACGGGCCTGGCGGAGAGCCTCCCGCCCGAGCAGGTGGTGGCGGTGCTCAACCAGGTGCTGGGCCGGCTGTCGGACGCGGTGCTCACCTGCGGCGGCACGCTGGACAAGTTCCTGGGCGACGGGCTGATGGCGGTATTCGGCGCGCCGGTGGGGCGCTCGGACGACGCGCTCCGGGGCCTGCAGTGCGCGAAGATGATGATGGAAGCCTTCGTGGAGCTGCGCGCGGTGGCGGAGTCCGAATGGGTGGCCCACGGCCGCGAGGGCCGGCCCCTGGTGCTGGAATTGGGCGTGGGGTTGAACTCGGGCGTGGTGGTGTCCGGGAACATCGGCAGCGCTCTTCGGGCCGAGTACACCTGCATCGGCGACGCGGTGAACGTGGCCGCGCGGCTGTGCGCGCTGGCCGGGCCGGGGGAAATCCTGGTGGGCGAGCGCACGCGCGAGCTGGTGAACGCGAACGAGACGGCCTTCGAGGACCTGCCCCCGGTGCGCCTGAAGGGCAAGCAGCAACCGGTGCCGCTGTACCGGGCCCTCTGACGCCGCGTCCCTTCGTCGAAGTCGATTCATGACCGGCGCGACCGGGAGCGGTAGGGTGGGCGGGCCATGGCCGCTGCCTCGTCCCACGCTCCCGAAGTCCCCGAGAAGTCCCGCCGTTCGCCGCTGCCGTGGGTGGCGGTGGTGTTCGCCCTGGGGCTCATCCTGGCGGTGGTGCTCACCGCCTTCCACCGCCGCGACAGTGAGCAGGCCCACCGCATCCACGCCGACTTCGCCGTCATCCTGGACGCGCTGGAGCGCTACCGGGGCGAGCACCAGGGCCGGTTGCCGGAGGAGGGCGACCTGGACGCGCTGCTGGTGCCGAAATACCTGCCCATCGTGCCGTTGGATCCGTGGGGACGGGCGTACCAGTACGCGAGCAACTCGCAGGGCGTGTTCCTGGCCACCTTCGGCCGGGAGAACGGGCGCGGCGGCGTGGGCGAGGACCAGGACCACACCAACCACGACGGGCACCAGGAACTGTTGCGCCGGTAGCCACCGCGCGGAGGCACCCCGGTGCCCGGTCCTGGAGGGCAGGCAGGCCGGCACGGTGGGCCCGGCCTCCACCGGGAAACGGGCGTGCGCATCTTCCGGCAGGGAAGCCCAGCGGGCATCGCTTCCTTCCAGGGGGTCCGCCATGGCCATCATCTGCGCAACCAACCTGTCCGCCGAAGCCGCCTACGCGGCGACCGTGGCGGCGACGCTCGCCGGGCGGCTGGGCGAGCCCCTGCTTCTCCTGGGCGTGGATGACGCTGCCCCCGCCGCGCAGGCCTCCGATGCCTTGTCCGACGCGGAGGCCGGCCTCGCGGAGGAGGCCACGCGCCTGAGGGCGCTGGCGGGCACGGTGGAGCCCCGGATGCAGCGGGGCGCCTCGGTGGAGACGCTGCTGGGGGATGAAGAGTGCCGCAGCGCCCGGCTGGTGGTGGTGGCCGCGGAGGGCTGGCGCACGTCGGCCTGGCGCAAGACGTCCCTGGCCGAGCGGCTGGCCCGTCACGGCTGCGCCCCGGTGCTGGTGGTGCGGCGGGACACGGCGCTCCTGGACTGGGCCCAGGGCCGGCGCCGGCTGAGCGTGATGGTGGGCGTGGATCCACGCTCCACCACGTCCGACGCGGCGCTCACCTTCCTGCGCGAGCTGCGGCGGATGGGCGGCTGCGACGTGCTGGCCACCTTCGTGTGTTCGCCCGCGGAGGAGCGCCAGCGGCTGGGCATCCACACGCCGGTGCACGTGGAGCTGCTGGGCCCGCAGCAGCGCGACATCGAGGCGTTGGATCCGGTGGTGGAGCGGGTGCTCCAGCGCGAGGTGCGTGAGCGCATCGGAGACCTGGAGGGTGAGGGCCGCGTGGAGGTGGTGCTGGAGCCCGGCTACGGCCGCCCGGCGGACCACCTGCTGCACGTGGCCCACGCGCAGGGCGTGGACCTGACGGTGGTGGGCATGCACCTGCGGGGCGGGATGCTGCGGCTGTGGCACGGCTCGGTGTCGGAGGGCGTGCTGCGCCACGCGGAGCGGTCCGTGGCGTGCGTGCCGCCCATGCTGCGCGAGCCGCGCCGGCTGCCCCCGCCCCGGAGCGCGCTGGTGCCGGTGGACTTCACCGCCGCCTCGGGACACGCCATCGCGCAGGCGTGCACGCTGGTGGGCCCGGGAGGCCGCGTGCACCTGCTGCACGTGCACCGGCTGCGCGGCAGGGAGCGGGGCCCCCGGGACTTCCACGGCGTGCTCCCGGAGCCCGCGGGAGAACGGGACGCGGTGCTCGCCCGGCTCTGGGAGCAGGTGCCCCGGGACGCCGTCGCCCTGTCGGTGCACTGGAGCGTGGAGGGCGTCAGCGGCGACGACGTCGCGCTCGCCATCTGCCAGGCCACGGAGCGCGAGGGCGTGGACCTGGTCTGCGTGGGCACCTCCGAGCGCCGCGAAGTCGTGCCGGACGCGCTGGAGGGCGCGGTGGCGCACGAGCTGGTGGTGCGCTGCCGCCGCCCGGTGATGGTGGTGCCCTCCGTCTGAAACAGGGCCGTGCGCGGGGCGGGGAGCGTGACGGAACGGTCACGCGGTCCCCTTGTCCGATGAACGGATGTCCAGGTTTCCGCTCCCCGCGAAACGGGTCCCGGCTCGATTCTCTCAAGTAAGGGATTGAACAGGCGACCCATCAGGGCGTTAGACTTTGCGAGGACCCGTTTTCCCAGAAGGGTAGGGCATCCGTGGCTCTTCGAGGCTATCGAGAAGAAGACCTCGTCTC
>SECN01000290.1 GCA_004173515.1 Myxococcaceae bacterium
CCACACGCCCAGGAACGGCACCATCGCCGCGCACAGGCCGCCCACCGCGGGCTTGAGCGACAGCCAGAAGAACCCGTCCCCCAGCGCCGCCAGCGGCCCCATCAGCGCCGCCTTGAAGCCCACCACGCGGTCCGGCGTCTCTTCCCCCCGGGCGATCTTCTGCTCGTGGTTGACGACGCCGCCCACGATGGCCGCCGCCACGTACGGGTGCGTGTTGAAGAACACCAGATGGCGGCGCACCGCCGCCTCGCGCAAGGGCCCCGGGGGATAGAGGCGCTCCAGGGCCGGATACACCGCGTACGCGAGCCCCAGGTTCTGCATCCCCTTGGGGTTCCACGACGCCTGGAGGAAGAGCGAGCGCAGGAACACGCGCAGCACCGTGCCGCGCGACAGCCTCGCTGGCGGATGGGTGGCGGCGCTCGCCGTGGGAGCGACAGGCGTCGTGGTGCTCATGGCCGCTCCTGGAGCTTGGAGAGGACCACCGCCACCGTGACGCCCACCGCCGCGAGCCCCGCGAACAGGGGCGCGCGCTTCGCGTGGCTGCTCTGCGCCGCGATGGCCGCCGCCACGCAGGCCATGGCCGGGTACGCCCACGCCAGGCCCCGCACCAGCCCCTGCGGCAGCACCGCCAGCATGGGCTCCAGGAAGAAGCCCGCCAGCGCGCACGCGCCGGTGATGGCTCCGTAGCCCACGAAGTGCGGCCACATGCCCCACAGGTTCTGGCGCATGGCGCGCGTGAGGTTGCCGGCTTCCGCGGACGCCAGGGCCACGCGCGCGAGCCGCGCCGAGTAGCCCTCCAGGAGCCGGTCCAACCTCCGCCCCACCCGCCCCAGGCCGATGAAGAGCAGCACGGCGAGCGACCAGATGGCCGGTGTGGAGCCCGCGCCGGTGGCGGCCGTCAGCGTGGCGGCGGCGGCGGCGGTGCCGGTGGCGGCCAGGGTGTCGTTCTCCGGCAGCGAGGCGCCCAGGTTGGCGGTGCCCAGGTAGAACAGCTCCAGGAGCATGCCCACGGACAGGCCGCTGCCCACGTCACCCAGGAGCGCGCCCATGAACGTGGCGGCCACCAGGGGCCGCGACAGCATGGCCTGCAGGAACGCCTTGCGCTCCACGGCCACCAGTCCGCCCCAGAGACACGCGAGCGCCACCTGGGTCCAGCCGACGTTCACCGGTTCACCCGGCCTTCGACCAGCGCTCGGTCAAATCGGGCAGGTCCACCGACTTCTCCGCGGGCACCGCGCGCGCCTCCACGCGCACGCCCTGTTCGGAGAGCTGCTGGAGTGCTTGCAGTTCGCCCTCCGCCAGGAAGACGGACGGCGACACCTGACGGCGGCCGGTGCCGAAGTGCACGTTGCCCAGGTTGAGCTGATCCATCACCAGCCCGTGTTGGAAGGCGAACGGCACGGAGGAGACGTCCCTCAGGAGCACCAGGGTGCGGACGCCGTCCTTGGACAGGGCGGCGAAGTCCACCTGGGCCAGGGGGAGGATCTGCACTTCGATGGCGCTTTGCACGGCGAGCGCCATCGCGGCGCGAATGAGGGGACTGGATGCCGCCTCATCATCCGCCACCACCACGCGGGACACCTTGAGGTGGGGGAGCCAGGCCTCGACGACCTGACCATGGATGAGGCGGTTGTCGACGCGGACCAGGGTGATCACGGCAGTCTCGAATCGCCGACCCGCGCGGGTCCGTCAAGTTCGCGGCTGCTGCTGGGCCTCGCGAAGCAGGGCGGACGCGCAGGTCCTCGACAGGGGCCCCCGGCTCGATGCTGCAAGTCGCCACCGCGGGCAGCTTGCCCACGATCTGCTCAGCGGTTGAGACCAGCTCATCCGCCAGACGTCCATGCGATGCGATGACGAGGCCGACCATGATCACCCCTGACCAACCCCCCGGAGATTTTGCGTTCCTACGCCCATCAACGACGTCACGCAACTCCGGTGAGTTTTTCGCCTGCACCTGGGACCGCTACACCCCAACCGCTTCGACTCGAAGGTAAGGCGACTGCGCTCACCATGCCTGGAATTTCAGGGTTCCCGCTCGGTGGGTAGGAAGGCGGGCAGGCTCCCGCTGTCCGCCGACACGCTCCCCGCCTGGAGACACCGGGATGGGACGCGGGTCCAGGGGTACTCGGGAGGCGGGAGGCCTCCGGGGACCTGTAGCGTCGGGCGTGTTTCAGGGCACGACCAGGCGCGCCCGCTGCTCGGAGGGGCGGATGCGCGCGGTGGCGCCCGCGCCGAAGGTGAGGAAGTCCTCCTCCATGCCGTCGCTGAAGATGACGCCGCCCTGGGGCATCCGCGATTCGAGCACCAGCTCGTCCTTCGCCGTGACGAAGCCGCCGACCAGGTCCGCGCTGGAGTGGCGGCTGACGAAGGGCTCGCGCACGACGAAGGCCAGCCGCGCCTCCTCCCACCCGAGCTTCCACGGCTGCCCCGGCGTGCCGCCCGTCTGCTGGGTGAGGCCGCGCGCCAGGGCGAAGACGGACGACAGCCAGCCGCTGGAGCCCGCGCCGGTGGACACGAGCACGCCGCTGGACGACTGCGACTCCTCCTTGCCGCCGAAGCGCAACTGGTAGCGGGCGGAGACGTGCGTGCGCGCGCCGATGAACAGGTCGTTGAAGGCGAGCAGCCGCTGCCCGTCCCCCAGTCGCGCCTCCGCGAGCTGCACCTGCCGGAAGCGCCCCCGGCCCTCCAGCACCCGTTGCACGGCGCCCCGGGCCTTCGCGGGGAGGAAGGGCAGGAGCACCCCGTCGAAGCGCTCGGGGTCCGGGTTGACGCCCACGAGCGGCTGGTCGCCCACGTACTTGGCCACGTTGGCCACGAGCCCGTCCTGCCCCACCGCCACGACGACTTCCTTGCCCGTGAAGAGGAAGGTGGGAACGAGCGAGCGGTCCACCTGCTGCACCGGCAGCCCCACGTCCAGTTGCGCGCGCAGGGCGTCCACCGCGCGGCGGTAGGTGTCGTCCTCCTCCTCGAAGCCCGTGAAGTCCTGGCCGGCGCGCTCCACGTAGAACTTCGCCTGCTTCTTCGTGTTGAAGCGCACCACCAGGTCCGACAACCGCGTCTTGCGCGTGACGAGCACCACCTTCTCGAACATGGCGTGCCTCTCTTGGCTTCAGGGGTTCAGCGGTCGCGGGGGTCGAAGGTCTGCACGGCGGCGCGGCCGGGCTTCGGAGGCTTGTGGCCACCGCCCGGATTCACGAGGCGGCCCGTGTTGGGGTCGACGTTCGGGGTGGGCTCCGGGTCGTTGCCGCGCGGGGGCGTGTTGGACATGAGTGAGCGCAAGAGGTCCGGGGACACGTTGAGTTCGCCGATGCGCTGGGCGTTCTCGCCCATCTCGCGGAAGGCCAGGGCGATGTTGAGGGCCGGGTCGCCGCCGTTGGACGACGTGGCCATCAGCGTCCTCCAGTCCATGCCGCGCACGGGCGCCAGCGTCTGCTCCAGCGAGTACGCGCGCGCGTCCGCGGACTGGCGCTCGTTCTGGACCCAGCGCTCCATCAGGGCCGAGCGCTGCTCCTCCACCGCGATGTCCGCGGCCATCTTCGCCTCGCGAATCTGGCGCTGGCGCTCCTCCACCACCAGCTCCGTGGCCAACTCGCTCTCCTTGATGCGCCGCTCCTGCTCCACGGCCGCGTTGCGACGGGCGTAGATGGCCTCGTCGGCCTCCCGCTGGAGTCCCTCGCGCGCGGCGGCCTCCAGGGCCCGCGCCATCTCCGGCGTGGGCTGGATGGAGAGCACGGAGAAGGCCATCACCTGCACCCCCAGCGCCTTCACCGCCTCCGCCTCCGCCAGGGCCGCCAGCACCTTGGACTCCAGCGCGTCCGAGTGCACCAGCACCTCGCGCAGGCCCAGCGACTGCACCACCGCGCGGGCGCGCACCTGGGCGGCCTGCACCAGCCGGTCCGCCAGCTTCGTCGGGTCGTCCGAGCGGTAGCGCCCGCCCGGCGTCACCGAGTAATCCAGGAGCCCCGCCAGCCGGCGCGGCTCCTCTACCCGATAGGTCAGCTGGCCCTGGATGGTGACGGGCTGGAAGTCACGGGTGACCTCGTTGAAGGCGAACGGCACGTCCGCGCTCGACAGCGGCACCGACACCAGCGTCGTCGCCGGCTTCCAGTACAGGAAGGACAGGCCCGCCCCCTCGCGGACCACCTCCCCGTCCCGGTACTGCATCACGTACGTGGTCGGCGTGGACTTCATGTACCCGAAGAACATCGGTGCTCCCCCTCACTCACTGCGTTCCATTCGTGTATTTCCGACACCATCTTAGTGTCATATGGACACGTTCGCAAATGGAAATGTGGAAACGGGGGTGTGCGGCGAGGATGCCGGTGGACGGGCGCGTCGGGGCGTCCTTGAATCGGGGCATGACGCGCAAACTCGGGGAGCAGTTGGTCCTGGCCGGGGTGTTGACCCCGGAGTTGTTGAACCGGGCGCTCGCGCGACAGCAGGAGACGGGTCAGAAGCTGGGCGAGTGCCTGGTGCGGTTGGGCATGGATGAGACGCCGGTGTTGCGGCTGCTCGCGCAGGAGTTGAAGACGCGCTTCGTGTCCACGGAGAAGCTGGCGCAGGCGAAGGTGGATCCGGCGCTGATTGAACGCGTGCCGGTGCGGCTGGCCGAAGGCTTCGACTTCATGCCGCTGCGGCTGGCGCAGGACGTGCTGTACGTGGCCATCTCCGAGCCGCAGCGGGCGCGGGCGCTGGAGGAGATCGCGAAGACGGTGGGCGTCGCGCAGGTGCTGCCGTTCGTGGCGGTGCGCCGGTCCATTCGCGCGGCCATCCGCAAGCACTACTACGCGGACCTCCAGGCCTTCGAGCACCCGCCGGAGGACCTGGTGTGTCCGCACTGCGGCGCGCCGAGCAAGCCGGGGGACTTCCAGTGCGCGCGCTGCGAGCTGCTGCTCGTGCGCAGCGTGGAGGACCTGCCGCCCCGGGACAACGTGTCACTGGTGCGGGCGCTCTTGACGCAGCCGGAGCAGACGGGGGCGCGAGGGACACCCCGGCCTCCGCAGGCGGAGGCGACGCGGGTGGTGTCCTTCCAGGCGAAGGCGCGGGCCGGGGCACCGCCGGTACGGCCGGTGATTGTCGGCGGTCTGGACATCGCGCGCATGAACCTCAGTCCGTTCGAGGCGTATGTGCTGTCGCAGGTGGACGGGCGCACGGCGCTCTCCGAGATGGCGCTCATCACGCAGGTCACCGAGTTGGAGCTGCACGCGCTGTTCGAGTCCCTGTCGGAGCGCGGGGTGACGAAGCTGGTGGGCACGCTGGCTTCGGTCGAGGCGGAAACCCGGGGTGAGGCCGCGCCAGCGCCGGTCCAGGCGGCACGGGCGGCTCCTGCGACGGTGGCTCCGGCGGCTCGGAGCGCAGCCCCTGGAGCCAACGTGGCGGCGACCCGGACGCAGGGGCCGTTGCCGTCCGTGACGTTGTCGGGAGCGCTGGCGTCGAAGCCCGCGCCCCCCCGTCAGGAGGACGCGCGAGAGGAGGTGCTCCAGCGCGTGGTGCGGCTGGAGCGCGCGGGCAAGATGACGGAGGCGCTGGACCTGCTGGAGCGCAGCATCGCGCTGATGGCCCAGCCCGCGCCGCTCTACAACCGCATGGGGATGATCGTCCTCAACCACCACCGCGACTACACGCGCGCCTCCGCGTTCTTCCAGAAGGCCGCGGACCTGGAGCCGGAGAACAGCGTCTACACGATGAACCTGTACTCCGTGCTGTGCATCACCGCGGATGCCACCAACGCGGGGAAGAAGAAACCCAAGCGTTGAGGCCCCCATGACCGCGCCCTCCCCTTCCGAGTCCTACCTGCTCGACTTCCATGGTCGCCTCGCGGGGGTGACCGCGCGCTGGTTCGCGGACGCGCCCGTGCAGCGGGAGGGCGAAGCGTTTGCCTCCACGTATTCGCTGCTGGAGGCGGTGGTGCCTCGGGATGCGCGGCCACGGGTCGTGCTGGATCTCGCTTGTGGCGACGGGCATCTGCTGGAGCTGCTCGCGACGCGGGGGCAACAGGGGCTGTCGCTGCTCGGGCTGGACATGAGCGGGCATGAACTCGCGGCGGCACAGGCCCGGTTGAAGGGCGCGGCGACGCTGCATCAGGGAAGGGCCCAGGCGCTCCCGTTCGCGGATGCCAGCGTCGACGTCGTGCTGAGCCACCTGGCGCTCATGTTGATGGATGACGTGGAGACAGTCCTCGCGGAAATCCGACGCGTGCTGAAGCCCGGTGGGACGGTGTCCGTCGTCGTTGGCGGCGACATGGTGCGCGGCGATGCGGTGGAGCTGTTCGCGGGGCTCTTGAGACCCCGGATCATGTCGGAGGCACAGCCCTGGCTGCCACTGGGCGCCCCTCGGGTGCGTTCGGTGGAGGGACTCAAGGTGCTCTTCCGCGAGGGGTTCGCGGACGTCGCGGTGCAGGACCTCGTCGTGCAGGGCGATGGAGAACCGCGCTCGGTCTGGGACTCGCTTCGTACGACGTACGACGCGGACCGGTTGTCTCCGGCGGCACAGGCTTCGCTCGAAGCCGCGTTCCTCCAGGCCGTGGAACCCTTGCGACGCTCGGATGGCACCGTGTCCTGCCGCTGGGGCATGCGCCAGTTGACGGCCACATCCCTGGGCCTCGTTCGCCAGCACGCCAGCTGATCCGACCTTACCCGGAGCATCGCGGCAACCCTGTCGAGATGCACTGCAGAGTCCGGTCGAGAGTTCCCAGCCCCAACGAATCGCGTGAACCATATGAGGGTCGGTCTTTGCCGTTTCGTCGAGGTACATGGCCTGCCTCTCACCGAATTGGTGACGGTGGCCACCGTGCACGAACGCATGAGCTCTTACTCCGCGACAAACCGTGGGGCCGATGCCATCAACCAGCCGGCGCATCGCTCCATCAACAAAGGTGCGCGGCAACATCGCCGCGCGCCGGCTGGAGGCGGGCGAGTCCCGGCCCGCCCGAGCCGCCTGAGTTGCAGCCGGTTCCGGTTTTGCCCTCTCGACTGGGAGTGAGAAACCGGAACCTCTCAGCCCTCCGGCGTGCTCCCATTCAACCAGAAGAAGTCGTCCCCGCTGGCCAGCGCCTTCTCCAGGAACTCGCTGAAGGACGAGGCGATCTGCTTCACCTCGGGGTACGTCTCGTGAAAGGCATCCAACATCGGGTAGCGGCCGTCCACCTGCTGGGCAACATCCACGAGCACGTAGTCGCCATCCTGCAAGTAGAGCAGCGTGTACCAGGAGGCAGCTCCGTAGGTGTCGCTGTCCTCGTGGCGCATCCTGACGCGCGCACGCTCGATCTCCGAAAGGGGCAGGATGCGGTAGTTCGGGTCCTGGTCGCGCGGGTCGAAGAGGGTGGCGCCGTCGCAGTGCAGGTAGAAGGCGCGCAGATCCGGGTCCAGCGTCCACTTCACACGTGATTCAAACTCGGCGAGCTGCGCGGCTGTCGCGGGAGGATTCGGGTAGTGGCGCCGGGTGACTTCGGCCAGCAAACGCTGCATGGGCATAGGCGCAGTCCTCAGTCCGAGTAGGGATGGTCCGGGCCTATGGCGCGCCATCTCCCGCCAGGCGCGTAGCAGGCAGGGTACTCGTTGTTGAAGACTTCGTGCACGGCCTTCGGCACAGGGAGCACGTTGCCAGGAGCTACAGGCTCCCCTCCGTGCGCGAGGTCGAAGATGTGGTGTCCCGGCCAGGCATCACCACTCCGCGGCCAGTCGCCGTACTCGCTCGCCCAGTCCCTACGAAACGACTTGCGCGCGTTGTTCCACGCCTTCCTGCGGACCTCCAAGTCCGCGACTCTTGGGTAGTCGCAGCAGCAGTGGGTGATGGCGAGGCGCCCGCCAGCCTCCGCCGGCATCAGCATGAAGCGGCCCTTCCAGTCACCCTTGATGTCGGCGAGCCACATGCAGCCCATGAGCGCGTAGCCTTGCGCCGCGCACCTAGACTCGCAGCGGGTCATGAATGCGGCGCTGCACTGCCAGGGCCCGTAGTAGAAGGTGGTGCGCACCTGGCCGCCGGCCGGGCTGGCATGAACGGGCTCGTCCACTTCGCGGACGCGGGGGGACCGATGGTGCCGACGGTGGCGGATCCACACCCAACGAGGGCGAGGAGGATCGCGCTCGCGGCGAATTGCTGATGGCTGGCGGCTATCACGGTAAAATCTGATAGCGCGGCCAGAGTGGCAAGTTAAGTCACGGCTGAGAATGCGTCCTGACGGGTAGGCCGCACGGGGCAACCTGGAGGCGGCCCCTGCTACTTCTCCGGCCGGACCAAGCAATCCATGCCGACGATGAAGCGCAGCGAGAAGCGTTGTCGTTCATCCCCCCTCCACCAATGTCTCCGTCAAGGCGCGCATGACCCATTGCCAGAGCGACAGGTCGTGCCGGAAGGTCTTCGCCAGCGCGTGCGCGGCGTCGTGATTCACGAAGTGCTTGTCCTTCACGGACATCGTCATCGCGACGCCTCCCACCGAACCTACGCGGGTGGCGTCCACGGGACGATTCGCAACGCACCGCCGTCTTCCGTGGGCTTCGCTTCATGGAGCGTCATCGCGAAGGTGCCCGTCGCCGCGTCGCGCGTGTGGTGCACGATGAGCGGCACCATGGGGATTCCGGGCATCGCTTCCGTCATCCAGGCGTAGCCGTCCTCGGGCGTCTTTGCCTCCAGCACGCACGCCGTGCCGTGTCCCGTGAGCGCTCCGTTGCAGAGCAGTTGCAGGTCCTCCAGCGTGCGCACCTCGTCCGCGAAGAGCAGGTCCGGGTCCTGCCTCAAGAAAGACCGCACCGCCTGCGCCACGGTCAACTCCTGCCCCACGCGCACCATGCCGATGGCGCCGCCCGTCCCACCCTTCGGCTCCTCCACCGCCGCCAGCGCGTGCACGTTGTCCGGCAGCGCATCCATCAGCGTTCGCAGGGTCGTGCTGCGCCCCGTGCCTGACGCTCCCGTGAGCAGCACCACCTGTCCTCGGAACAGCAGCGGATTCATCTCCCGGAAGTACGCCTCCAGGAACGTGCCCGCATCCTCCGCGAGCGGCAGGCTCGTGATGCTCGGGAACGCCTGACGCGTCTCGCGGCTTCGCGCCAGCGCCGTGGTCCACGTGCCCAGTGCGTCTTCACGGAAGGACACGCGGAACATCAGGTCCGGATCCGCCGAGCCCGCCGGGAAGGACACGTTGCCTCGGTCAGGCAACCTTGGATCCGCACCCCGCTTCGCATGGGCCACCAGCGCCTGCCCCAGCGGACGGTACAGCGCGTAATCGATGGCCTGCCGCACCGGCACCCGCTCCGAGCCCAGCAGCCCGACCCGGTCCGGCGAATCCTCCCCGATGAAGAAGAACGTGATGCCCGCGTTGATCCGCATCCGCGCGGGCTCGGCCTCCGCGTCAGCGTCCTCGCGGTCGTTCTCCGCACCCTCGTCATCCGCCGCCTCGGGGGCCTCGGCCTCGCCCGCGTCGTCCTCCGGCGCGTCGTCGTAATCCTCCGCCGCCCAGACGGAGAACAGCGCCGCGCCCGTGCCCGCCGCGACGTCGAAGAGGGCCTTCGCCAGCGCCTCGGGCGTCGTCGGTGACGCGGGGACCTGCTCCGGCTTCCGGCCCGCCTCCCCCAACTGCGTCAGCAGGCTGGCGAACACGGTCTGCGGCGTGGAGGGCAGGGCGGGCTTCGAGTTCGGGTTCTTCATGGGCCACGGACGATGGCACGGCCCGTTCCACCCCGGCCATGACAGAAGGTGCGGCCCCCACCCTCCCCGGACGCTCAGGGCCGTCCCGTCTGCAAGCCTGCCGCATGGACGAGCGAGTGGGCACCCCGAGGGGGGATCCCCTCCAGCAGGCGCTTGGGTAACATCGCTTGATGTTCAGGCGTCTCACCAACGCGCTGCGACGGCTGTGGCGGAGGCCCACCGAGAGCAGCCCCCTCGACCGGAAGGAACTGCCTGGAGGTACCGAGCCCGCCGTCCCACCCCGGCGCTCTCGCGCCTCGGTCGCGGAGGAGCCCTCCCCCCAGGCCCGGCACGGCACCAGCCGTCCCCGCCGTCCCGCCGTGCGCATCGTCGCGCAGGGCGGCATGTCCCGCGCGAGTGTCCGCAAGACGGCGCGCCGCAGCCTCCCCGCCCTCTTCTACGACCTGCACGACGACTTCCGCGCCCCCGGCCGCTGGGAACCCGGCGACCCCCGGGGGCTGGATGACAAGGTCGTGGGCGGCGTGTGGATGTTCACCGCCGGGCACCCCGTCGCCGTCGACGGCCCCATGCGCATCCCCAACGAGGCCCGGATGTCCCCCCTGGACTTCTCGCTCGCCGGCGCGGGCCTCACGCCCGTCGTGCACCCTCGCGTGGCCGCCGTCTTCGCGCGCCTCGCCCCCGGTGACGTGCAGCTGCTCCCCGTGGACATCGAGGGCCAGCGGGAGCCGTACTTCCTGCTCGTCGCCACGCGCCTCATCCGCTGCGTCGACGAAGCGGCGTGCCTGGAGGCCCACCGCTACGGCCCTGCGGATGGCCTGCCCGAGCGCGTGGGCCAGTACCGCTCCGTGCGGGGGCTGAGAATCGACCCGACCCAGGTGGGCCGCGCGCGCGTGTTCCGCCCCTGGGGCTGGCCCGTCACCCTCGTCGTCTCCGAGGCGCTGAAGGAGGCCCTCGAAAAGGAGGGCGTCACCGGCGCCCGCTTCACCCCGGTGACGGACACCCGGCACTGACAGCGCCGGGCGCGACTACTCCTTCTCGATGTCCCGGTCCCAGAGCTGCACGCGGCCGTAGTCCTCCGACAGCCGGCGCACCATCTCCGCCGCCAGCGCCACCGAGCGGTGCTTGCCGCCCGTGCACCCCAGCG
>SECN01000770.1 GCA_004173515.1 Myxococcaceae bacterium
CTCTTCCCCGACGACGTCTTCGTGTCGCCGCTGCACGCCACCTTCCTGGTGAAGGACGGCGCCCTCTTCGTCCGGGATGAGACGAGCGCCTCCGGCGTCTACGTCACCTTCTCCGGCACCGAGTCCCTCGCCCCCAAGGCGCTCTTCAGCGCCGGCCAGCGGCTGTTCCGCTTCACCGGCCGCGTGGAGGCCCCGCCCCCTGTCGCCGGCCGGCCCAACCTGTACGGCTCGCCGGTGCCGCTGGGCCAGGCGCTCTACGGCGTGGAGGAAGTGCACATGGGCGGCAGGGCGGGCCGGGCGGTGGTGACGGCCGCGGCGCTGCTGACCATCGGGCAGGCCCACTGCGACCTCGCGTACCCGCATGACGAGGGGCTCGCGGGCCGGCACTGTGAGTTGAGCCCCACCGCGACGGGAGCGCTGCTGCGCGACCTGTCCGGCGGACTGGGCACCTACGTGCGCATCCCGCCCGCCACGGAGCGCCCCCTGCGTCCGGGCGACCGGGTGCGCCTGGGCCAGCACGTGGTGCAGGTGGAGACGCTCGGCTGAAGCGCCCCTGCGTCCGGGTGACCGGGCCAGGGAGCGCGGGTGGAAACACTCGGCTGAAGCCCCCTACCTCCAAGGCCAGCACGTGGTGCGGATGGAAACGCTCGGCCGAAAAAAGCGCGGGTCGCCGCGTCCGACGGACTGCGCCGGGCCTTCAGCGGTCGGAAACGAGGGAGGGCAACCCTGGCGCTCTCACCAGCACAACAGCCCTCCTCGCGCCTTCAGACCAGGGAGAACCGCTCCACGAAAGCGCGGACCGTGGCGCCAGGGAGGCCGGCCCTTCTCCAGGGGAAAAGGACCACAGCACCGCGTGCCCCCAACTCAGGGCGCAGCGGGACGGGCCACGGCGCTGCCGAGCCGCAGCTCGATGTACGCACGGGCCTTGGAGTCGGGCATGTCGCGCAGGTGGCGCTCCCACCAGCCGCGCGCCTCGTCCGTCTGGTCGCGCTGCCAGTACAGCTCGCCCAGCTTGAGGGCCAGCTCCGCTTCCGGGTTGTAGCTGAAGGCTTCCTTGTAGCTCGCCGTCGCGCGGTTCAGCTCGCCGGAGAGCACGTCGCGGTCGCCGTCCTGCGTCAGCTTGCGGGCCTTGTCCACGTTGCGCGAGGTGCTCGGAATCTGCCGCAGGTACTCGGGCGGCTGGTTCGGATCCGTGCCGGCGGTGAGCTGCCGGGGCGCATTGGCCGGAGGCAGGTAGGTGTTGCCCTCCGCGCCGCTGCCCGCGCCGATGCCGAAGTAGTAGACGAAGAAGCCCACCGCCCCCAGCACCAGCACCGTGGTGAGGGCCTTGAAGAAGAGGATGAGCCCCTCGCCGCCCCCCGACGAAACGGGCGCGGTCACCGTGCGACCGCCGCGCTTCGCCTCCTCGGGCGCCAGCGTGGCTTCCTCCGACACCGGGGTGCGCGAGTCGGGCATCGCCCGCACGGTGGCTTCCACCGTCACGTCGTTCCAGCCGGTCTTGTTCCTGGCGTCCTGGTTCTGGGCCGCCTGGGACTTGCGCGGAATGGGCGCCAGCACGGCCGCCTGCGGACGACGGGGCGCCAGGTCGCTCGCGGCACCACCGCGGCGGCGCTCCTTGTCCACCGCGAGCAGCTCCGCCTTGAAGGCATTGGCGTTGGCCGGCCGGTCATCCGGGTCCTTGGACAGGACGCGCAGGATGAGCCGCTCCATGCCCGGGGAGATGCGCGCGTCCGGACGGCGGCGCGAGGGCGGAGGCGGCTCCTCGGTGAGGTGCTTGGTGGCGAAACCCACCGCCGAATCGGACTCGAAGGGCAACAGGCCCGTGGTGAGCTGGTAGAGGATGACGCCCACCGCGTACAGGTCCGAGCGGTAGTCCAGCACCGCGCCGCGCGCCTGCTCCGGCGACATGTACTCGGGCGTGCCGCACACGAAGC
>SECN01000771.1 GCA_004173515.1 Myxococcaceae bacterium
AGCTTTCGCGGCGCCGTGTAGACGTTGCGGGCCAGCGTGTGGTGCAGGTGGACGACGGAGCGGTGCTGCACCATCACGCCCTTGGGCGTGCCCGTGGAGCCGGACGTGTAGAGGACGTAGGCCAGATTGTCCGTGCCCGCCGAGGGAGGCAGGGGCTCCTCGGAGAGCGCCGCCAGACGCGCCGCTTCGGCATCCAGCTTCACCACGTGGGCGATGTCGGGCTGCCACCCTTCGGCCAAAGCCTGGGTGGTCAGCAGCACGGACGCGCGGCTGTTTTCCAGGATGTAGGCCTTGCGCGCATCGGGGGCCGCCGGGTCGAGCGGCACGAACGCGCCCCCTGCCTTGAGCACCGCGAGGAACGCGACGAGTGCATCCGCGGAGCGCTCCAGGGCCAGGGCCACCGTGACTTCCGGACCCACGCCCAGCGAGCGCAGGTGCCGGGCGAGCTGGTTGGCCCGGGCGTCGAACTGACGGAAGGACAGCGTCGTCTCCTCGAACACCACGGCGTCCGCGTCCGGCGTGCGGGCCGCCTGCAGTTCAATGAGGCCATGCACCGTGGACTCCAGGTTGAAGTCCACGACGTCACCGCGTCCCAGGTCCACGATCCGCGCCTGCGTCTCGGGTGCGTCCAGGGACAGATCGGCCAGCGGGGCATCGGGCCGCGCGACCACGGTCTCCAGCAGCACGCGCAGGTGCGTGAGGAGCCGCTCGATGGTGGCGGCCTCGAACAGGTCCGTGGCGTATTCGAGCCGGCCCGCGAAGCCCTCCGCGTCACGGCTCAGGTCCAGGCTCAGCTCGAACAGCGTGGTCGCACGGCTGCCGAAGTCGGCGGGCTGCACGGCGAGGCCGGGCATCGTCGCCCCCGACACGGGCGCGTTCTGGAGCGCGAACAGCGCCTGGAACAGCGGCGTGCGAGCCAGGTCGCGCGTCGTCTGGAGCGACTCCACCAGCCGCTCAAACGGAAGGTACTGGTGCTCATAGGCGCCCAGCGTCGTGGTGCGCACCTGCGCCAGCAATTGCCGGAACGAGGGACGCATCCCGAAGCTGCCGCGCAGGACCAGGGTGTTGACGAAGAAGCCGATGAGGCCTTCGGTCTCCGCGTGGCCACGGTTCGCGATGGGGGAGCCCACCAGCACATCGTCCTGACCGGAGTACCGGTGCAGCACGGTCTGGAACGCCGCGAGCAGCACCATGAAGGGCGTGGCGCCTTCCTTCTGCGCCAGGGCCTCCACCTGTTCGGACAGCACGCGAGGCAGGCGCACGGAGACCGCGTCGCCGCGCTGGGTGGCGACGGCCGGACGCGGCTTGTCGGTGGGCAGATCCAGCACGTGCGACGCACCCGCCAGTTGCTGCTTCCACCATCCCAACTGTGCTTCCAGCACATCCCCCTGGAGCCAGTTGCGCTGCCACACGGCGTAGTCCGCGTACTGCACCGGCAGCTCCGGCAGGGCCGGCGTCTGACCGTGACGGAAGGCCTCGTAGAACGTGGTGACTTCACGCACCAGCACGCCCAGCGACCAGCCGTCGGACACGATGTGGTGCAGGTGGAGCACCAGCACGTGGTCCTCCGCGCCCAGCTTCATCAGCAGGGCACGAATCACAGGACCCTGCTCCAGGTTGAACGGGCGGCGGAACTCCGTGAGGGCCCGACGCTCCAGATCGGCCTGACGCTCCGCCGTGTCCACGATGCCCGTGAGGTCCACGGACTCGAAGGGCACGGTGGCCTCCGAGTGGATGTGCTGCACGGGCTGGCCCGCTTCCACCCGGAACGTGGTGCGCAGCGATTCGTGCCGCACCATCAGCGCATCCAGGCTCCGGCGCAGCGCCCCTTCATCCAGGACGCCGGTCAGCCGCAACGGCAGCGGCATGTTGTACAGGCTGGTGCCCGGCTCCAACTGGTCGATGAACCACAACCGCTGCTGCGC
>SECN01000291.1 GCA_004173515.1 Myxococcaceae bacterium
CGCCAACGGCGCCCGTCGCTCGCTGGCCGACCCCAGCAAGTCGCGCTGCCGGGCGATCTCCGTTTCGATGGACGCGAGGAGCTGGCGCTCCTTGTCGTGCCAGCGCGACTTGCTGGGGTCGGCCAGCGAGCGACGGGCGCCGTTGGCGTAGAACTCCAGGTCCTGGAGGCTGGCGCCATAGACGGGCGCGCCCTTGCTGCGGCCGTAGTTGGGGAGGGTCATGCCGTCGCCACCACCACCACCGGCGGGCGCACCCGCGGCGGGCGCGGCGCGACGGGCGGCGGGGGCGGCCGCGACGGGCGTGGCGCTCATGGACAGCTCGCCCAGTTGCAGCGTGAAGCCTTCGCCGTTCCTGTACGCCGTGCCCACCCGGACCTGCTCCACCTGACCGTCGGGGCGACGGACCGCGACGGTGACTGGATATTGCTCGCTCATGCGGCTCGGATTCCCACCGCGAGCCGGTCGCTGTCAACGGTGTAAGCGGCGCATGTCGGAAGCATGGCGGGTCGCCTGGGACGACCCACCACGGAACATGCCCGGGAGACGACGTCTCCCGTCAGTTCAACGACACCATGCCACCACCGGAGCCCTTCTTGCGCACCCAGGCCTTGGGCTTGGGCGGCGCCGCGACGGGAGCGGCCGGCTTGGCCACTTCCTTCAGCGCCTGGCTGCCGGCGCGACCGCGCGGCAGCTTCACGTCCTGCACCGACTGCGAGCGGGCACCATCCACCCACGCCTCCGGACGGCGGCCCGTGCGGATGAGCAGGCGCAGCTTCTGGTAGTGCGCGGAGCAGTAGCCCTTGGAGCGGCTCTGACGCTTGCACCCGATGACGGCGCACGCCTGGTTGTCTTCCGCGGCCGGAGCGCGCGCGGGCGGACGGCCCGGACCCCGGGTGGCCGGCGCCTTCGCGAGCACGGCAGCCTTGGCGGCGGGAGCCTTGGCGGCGGGCGCGGCCTTCGCGGCAGGGGACTTGGCGGCGGGCGCGGCCTTCGCGGGCGCGGCCTTCGCGGCGGGAGCCTTCGCGAGCGCGGCCCTCGCGGCGACGGTCTTCGCGGACGGCGGACGACCCGGCTTGCGACGGACGGGCGGCTCCGGGGCCAGCGTGGGCGTGCGCACGCCCGCCACGGCGCCCAGACGGCTGGACAGCGGCGCCAGACGGCGCGTCACCTCGCGAAGCACATCCAACGCATCCAGACCCTTGGCCATACGGGCCACGGCCTTCTGAACGGGAGCGAGTTGCAACTGCAACTCGCGTCGGACCATGTCGCGGAGTTCATTCTCAAGAGAAAGTGGGGCCATGTGGGGCAGGATATACACCCAACCGCCCGGGGCGGGATGGAAACATCGCTCAAGATGTTAAAGGAACCCGTCATGACTCCGGTTTCCCCCACTCCCGTCCGCTTCCGAGGCACCGACTCCTACCTCACGAGCGAGGGCCTGCAGGCCGCCGTCAACTGCGCCCTCACGCTTCAGCGCCCCCTGTTGGTCAAGGGCGAGCCCGGCACCGGCAAGACGCTCCTCGCGGAAGCGATTGCCCAGGGACTGGGATTGAAGCTGCTCACCTGGCACGTGAAGAGCACCACGCGCGCCCAGGATGGCCTGTATGTCTACGACACCGTGCAGCGGCTGTATGACTCGCGCTTCGGCGACGGGGACGTGCGCGACATCCGGCGATACATCCGCCTGGGGCCGCTGGGCGAGGCGTTCGCCTCTCCCGAGCGCGTGGTGCTGCTCATCGACGAGGTGGACAAGGCCGACCTGGAGTTCCCCAACGACCTGCTCCACGAGTTGGACCGGATGCGCTTTCGCATCTCCGAGACCCAGGACGAGGTCGTGGCGAAGAACCGCCCGGTGGTGCTCATCACCAGCAACAACGAGAAGGAGCTGCCCGACGCGTTCCTGCGCCGGTGTGTGTTCCACTTCATCGACTTCCCGGAGCGCGACCTCATGCAGCGCATCGTGGATGTGCACCACCCGGGGCTGGAGGCGTCGCTGGCCGAGCAGGCGCTCAAGGTCTTCTACGAGCTGCGCGCGATGACCCGCCTGCGCAAGCGGCCCTCCACCAGCGAGCTCATCGACTGGATCTCCGTGCTCAAGGCCAACGGCGTGATGGAATTGAAGCTGGACGAACAGCTTCCGTTCCTGGGCGCGCTGCTCAAGAAGGAGCAGGACCTGGTGGCGGTGGCCGAGGCGTTCCGGGGCGGCCGCAAGACTCGCGCGTAGCAGGGAAGGATACCGGCCATGTTCCTGCCGTTCTTCTACGAGCTGCGAAAGCGTGGGGTGAAGGTGGGCGCCCAGGAGGCGCTCGCCCTCGCCGGGGCGCTGAAGGCCGGACTGCATGACAGCAGCCTGGATGGCTTCTACCACGTGGCCCGCGCGCTCCTGGTGCACTCGGAGACGCAGCTGGATGCGTTCGACCAGGCGTTCCTGTCGCACTTCCAGGGCGTGGCGTCCGACGCGCTCAAGCTCACGGAGGAATTGCTGTCCTGGCTGGAGGAGGCCAGGGAGCGCCGGGACCTGAGCCCCGAGGAGATGGCCCTGCTGGAGCAGTGGGACCCGGAGGAGCTGCGCAAGCAATTGGAGCAGCGCCTCAAGGAACAGACCGAGCGCCACGACGGCGGCAACCGCTGGGTGGGCACCGGCGGCGCGTCCGCGTTCGGCAACAACGGCATGGCGCGCCAGGGCGTGCGCATTGGCGGCACCGGCGGACGTCAGGGTCAGGCGCTGTGGCAGGCGGGGGCTCGCAAGTACGCGGGCTACCGCGACGACGTGGTGCTGGACACGCGGCAGATGGCCGTGGCGCTGCGCAAGCTGCGGGCCTTCGTGCGCGAGGGCGCCCTGGAGGAGCTGGACATCGACGAGAGCATCTCCGCCACCGCGAAGAACGCGGGCGAGCTGGAGGTGGTGACGCGTCCGCCCCGAAGGCCGAACACGCGGGTGGTGCTGTGCATGGACGTGGGCGGTTCCATGGACCCGTATGCGCACCTGGTGAGCCGGTTGTTCAGCGTGGCCAGTCAGGCGTCGCACTTCAAGGAGCTGCGCACCTACTACTTCCACAACTGCGTCTACGGGAAGCTGTACGCCACGCCGCAGCTCACCGGCGGCCTCACGGTTCCGGAGCTCACCGCGCAGGTGGGGCGGCACCACAAGCTGGTGATGGTGGGTGATGCGTCCATGGCCCCGTACGAGCTGGGCATCCGCACGGATGCCAATGGTCAGTACCGCCAGGAAGGCCTGGAGGGCATGACGTGGATGATGCAGCTGGCGCAGCACTTCGAGCGCAACGTGTGGCTCAACCCGGAGCCTCGCGGGTCGTGGCGCTCGGGCACCATCGCGATGCTGGCCAATGTATTCCCCATGTTCTCCCTCACCGTGGAGGGATTGGGTGAGGCGGTGAGCCATCTGACGCGGGGAAAGACTCCGCGCGGGGCGGCGACCCGGCGGTAGAGGACACCATGGCTTCCTTTGCTCCCATCAGCGTCCTGGATGCTCCGTCCAACCTGGGCCTGCGGCCTTCGGCCCCTGGGGTGATTCCAGGCGTGTATCAACTGCCCCGGGCCCTTCGCGCGCAGGGCATCGTGGCCCGGTTGGGCGCGGAGGACGCGGGGGTGGTGGTGCCTCCCGCGTACTCTCCGGACGCGGAGCCGGACATCGGCTTTCGCAATGGCGCGGCGCTCGGGCGCTACAGCGTGGCGCTGGCGGACCGCATCGGGGCGCTGCGGGCCCAGGGACGTTTCGTGCTGCTGCTGGGTGGGGATTGCAGCGTGCTCGTGGGGTCGTCGCTCGCGCTGCGGCGGGCCGGGACGCAGGGTCTGGCGTTCATCGATGCGCATGACGACTTCTCGTATGACAAGGACCGCTCCGTCCGGGCAGGAAGGCTCACCGCCGCGGGGCTGGACCTGGCGCTCGCCACCGGACATGGACCGGCGGCGCTCTGCGACCTGGAGGGCCTCTCGCCCTACCTGCGCGAAGAGGACGTCGTGCACCTGGGCCTGTCCCGCAGTGACGAGGACGCCGCCGAGAGCGCCGTGCAGGAGTTCGACACGTCCCGCATCGCCTCCCTTCCGCTCACCCGCATCCGTCAGCGCGGCGCGGACTCCGTCGGGGAGGAGGCGCGGGCCCTGCTGGAGGCCCGGGCGTTGGATGGGTTCTGGATCCATGTGGACGCGGATGTGTTGGACCTGTCCGTCATGCCCGCCGTGGATTCACCCAACCCGGACGGCCTGCGCCTGGAGGAGTTGACCTCCCTGCTGGCCTCGCTGCTGCGCAGCCCCCGGGCCGTGGGCCTGGAGCTCACCATCCTGGACCCGGACCTGGACCCCGAGGGCCACTGCGCCCGGGCGTTCACCGAGGCCGTGGTCTCCGCGTTCTCGCTCAGCGGACGCATCCCCTAGCCAGGGCATTTCCCGCGTTTCCAGTGTCCCGTGGCCGACCTCCTGGCATGCCCTGTTGTGGGCAAGCCGGGACGGGCCTGTTTCGTGCGGCGCGGCGGCGGCGGTTACGGCATGGTGCGCCCACGACGCAGCCGGCGTGGGGAGACCGCATGACGACCGAGAAGATCGATACCCAGGCAATCAACACCATTCGCACCCTGTCCATCGACGCGGTGGAGCAGGCGCACTCGGGTCACCCGGGCGCGCCCATGGCGCTGGCCCCCGTGGCCTACCAGTTGTGGCAGCAGGAGCTGCGGTACGACCCGGCCCAGCCCCAGTGGCCGGACCGCGACCGCTTCATCCTCTCCAACGGCCATGCGTCCATGCTGCTCTACAGCCTGCTGCACCTGTCCGGCATCAAGCGCATGGACAAGCAGGAGCGCGTGACGGACGTGCCCGCCGTGTCCCTGGAGGACATCAAGAAGTTCCGCCAGCTGGACTCCGCCACGCCCGGCCACCCGGAATACCACTGGACCACCGGCGTGGAGACCACCACCGGTCCCCTGGGCCAGGGCGTCGCCAACAGCGTGGGCATGGCCATCGCCAGCCGCTGGCTCGCGGGCCACTTCAACAAGCCGGGCTTCGAGCTGTTCACCCATGACGTCTACGCCATCTGCGGCGACGGCGACATGATGGAGGGCGTCGCGTCCGAGGCCGCCTCGCTCGCCGGTCACCTCCAGTTGCCCAACCTGTGCTGGATCTACGACAGCAATCACATCTCCATCGACGGCAGTACCGACCTGGCGTTCACCGAGGACGTGGGCCGCCGCTTCGAGGGCTACGGCTGGCGCGTGCTCCAGGTCACCGACGCCAACGACCTGGACGCGCTGGGCAAGGCCTACAGCACCTTCAAGGAACAGCGCGGCAAGCCGACCCTCATCGTCGTCAACTCGCACATCGGCTACGGCGCGCCCAAGAAGCAGGGCCTGGCCAGCGCCCACGGCGAGCCCCTGGGCGCCGAGGAGATCAAGGGCACCAAGCGCTTCTACGGCTGGCCCGAGGACGCGCAGTTCCTCGTCCCCGACGGCGTGAAGGAGCGCTTCCAGGAGCGCATGGGGGCTCGCGGCAAGCAGCTTCGCGAGGCGTGGGAGAAGTCGCTCGCGGGCTACCGCGCGCAGCACCCGGAGCTGGCGCACGAGCTGGACCGCATGCTCAAGCGCGAGCTGCCGGATGGCTGGGACAAGGAGCTGCCCGTGTTCCCCGCGGACGCGAAGGGCATGGCCACCCGTGAGTCCGGCGGCAAGGTGCTCAATGCGCTGGCGAAGAACTACCCGTGGCTGGTGGGCGGATCCGCGGACCTGAACCCGTCCACGAAGACGTACCTGACCGCCTCCACGTCCATGAAGCCGGGCGAGTACGCGGGCCGCAACATCCACTTCGGCGTGCGCGAACACGCGATGGGCTCCATCGTCAACGGCCTCAACCTGAGCAAGGTGCGCGCGTACGGCGCCACGTTCCTCATCTTCAGTGACTACGAGCGCCCCGCCATGCGCCTGTCGTCCCTGATGGAAATTCCGTCCATCCACATCTTCACCCACGACTCCATCGGTCTGGGCGAGGACGGCCCCACGCACCAGCCCGTGGAGCAGTTGGTGTCGCTGCGTGCGATCCCCGGCAACATCGTCATCCGCCCCGGCGATGCCAACGAGGTCACCGAGGCGTGGCGCTACATCGCGCAGCAGCAGCACCACCCGGTGGTGCTCGTGCTGTCGCGGCAGCCGGTGCCCACGCTGGACCGCACGAAGTACGCGGCCGCGTCCGGGCTGGCCCAGGGCGCGTACATCCTGCAGGAGGCGGAGGGCGGCAAGCCGGACGTCATCCTCATCGCCACGGGCACCGAGGTCGCGCTGGTGATTGAGGCCGCGGAGAAGCTCAAGGCCGAGGGCGTGAAGGCCCGCATCGTCAGCATGCCGTCCTGGGAGCTGTTCGAGCAGCAGCCCGCCGAGTACCAGGAGCGCGTGCTGCCCGAGGCGCTCACCGCCCGCGTCGCGGTGGAGAAGGGCGCCGCGTTCGGCTGGGAGCGCTGGGTGGGCCACATCGGCAGCGTCATCGGCATGCGCAGCTTCGGGGCTTCCGCGCCCATCAAGGCGTTGCAGCAGAAGTTCGGCTTCACCGTGGAGAACGTGGTGAAGGAAGCGCACGCCACCATCGCCAAGATGAAGAAGTCGAAGGCCTGAAAATAAAAGGGCCCCGGACCCTCCCCCGAAGGTCCGGGGCACCTCTGGGTTCACCGCCGGGCCAGGCCCGGCGGGAACTCCATGGATGCGTGTGGCGGTGTTCCCCCCGATTCAGCGGTGCTTCGGTGTGGCTCAGGCCGCGAAGTAGACCGGACGGGCCGGGGGCGGGTTGCTGATGAACTTCATCTCCTTGAGCATCTTGTTGAAGTCGCCCTGGTCGATGCCCGTGCCGCCCCTGGCCTGCGCGCGGGTGGCGTACTTCTCGTAGGTGTCGACGACCTTCTTCGCGTCCGGCGTGAGGCGGTCGTAGTTCTGGCGCGCCCACTTCATCGTGTCGGTGAACTCCAGGCCCGCCGCCTGGCCGTCCAGGTCCGCGGCGCCCTTCTCGATGGCGGCCGTCAGGTCCTTGCCGTTGATCTTCCCGCTCTTGCTGTCCAGGCCCTCCAGCGCGGCGCGCATGGAGTCGTCGTGGAAGGTCTTGAAGCCGTCCATGGTCTTGAACATGGCGTCGGTCTCCTTCTGCGTCATGCCGTCCGGGCCGGCCTTCTTCGCGGCGGCTTGGTAGGCCTTGAGCACGTCCTTCGCCTCGGGCGTCAGGCGGCTCTCGTTCTTCGCGGCCCACTTCTCGAACTCCTTCAGTTCGGAGGTGGTGGAGTGCGCGTCCGTGTCGGAGATGCCCTCGCGGATGGCCTTCGTCAGGTCCTCGCCGGAGATGGGACCCTGCTCCTTGTCGAGCGCCTCCGTGGCCTTGCGGGCGCTCACGTCACCGGCGCCCACCTTCTTCATCTCCGCGTTGAGCGCGCGGGTCTCCTTCGTGTTCAGGCCCTCGTGGCCCTTGGCCTGCGCCGCCTTGGCGTGCTTGCGGTAGACGTCGAGCACTTCCTTGGCTTCAGGGCTCAGCTTGCTCTCGTTCTTCGAGGCCCAGCGCTCGAACTCCTTCAGCTCCGCGCCGGCCGCCTGGCCGTCCAGGTCCGCCGTGCCCTTCTGGATGGCCTTGGCCATGTCCTGGCCGGAGATGGGGCCCGGCTTCTGGTCGAGTGCCGTCGTGGCCTTGCGGGCGCTCACGTCCACGGCGGCCGCCTTCTTCATCTCCGCGTTCATGACGGCGGACTCCTTGTCCGTCAGGCCCGTCTGGCCCTTCTCCTGCGCCGCCTTCGTGTGCTTGCGGTAGACGTCGAGCACTTCCTTCGCCTCCGGGCTCAGGCGGCTCTCGTTCTTCGCGGCCCACTTCTCGAACTCCTTCGCCTCCGCGCCGGCGGCCTGGCCGTCGTGGTCCGCCGTGCCCGTCTGGATGGCCTTGGCCATGTCCTCGCCGGAGACCGTGCCGCCCTTGCGGTCCAGGTTCGCGAGCGCCTTCTTCGCGCTGGCGTCACCCACGTCGCGCATCTCACCGAGCATCTTCTTGAAGTCGTCCTGCGGGATGCCGGACTCGCCGCGCGCCTGGGAGAGCGCCGCGTACTTGGTGGCGCGGTCGATGGTGTCCGCCATCTGCTCCGCGCTGATGGGGCCCGAGGTCTGGTTCAGCTTGTTCAGCTCCACCAGCGCGCCCACGTCCTTGGGCATCCAGTCGTTGCGCGGCTGCACGGCGAACTTCTTGCCCGCGTCGAACTGGTCGGCCTTGTTCAGCCCCGCCTTCAGCTCCGTGATCTGCGCGCGCATGCCCGACATCTGGGTCTTCATCTCCTTCAGCGAGGAGAGCAGCGCGGCCTCCTTGCCGGACAGCTTCGAGGGCGTGCCCAGCAGCTTGTTCTGCTGCGCGTTGGAGATGGCGGAGCGGTTCGAGACGACGGTGGAAGCGGTCTTGGTGACGGACATTTTGGATCTCCGGTAGGAGCGGCTTCCTCGTCGGAAGCGGTATGCCGGGACCTATTGCGCGCGTCGTGCCATCCCTGCCCACCGGGTGAAGTGCCGTGATTCCAGGAGGTTGCGCGACGAGCACGCACTCCGCGGGGTGGTGACTCCAGTCACCATGGTGGTGACTGTCACCAGCCCCCACCCCCCTGGGTGGTGATTCCAGTCACCAGGGGCTTCAGGCCTTCCGGGCGCGCTTGTTCGGGACGGCCTTCAGCGGCTTTCGCACGCGCTGTCTGCCGGCGGGACGGTCCGCGACGAGCGTGTAGCCGCGCTTGAGGAAGAAGGGCAGCGTGCCCGTGTACGCGCTTCCGTTGGAGATACGCCCTCCGCCCGCCGGCGGTTTCACCGGATAGGCCTCCAGGGTGGTGGGGCCTTCGCGGCGCAGCGCGACCTCCACGGCGGCGAGCAGCGCCGTGGCCACGCCCTGGCCCCGCCAGTTCCGGTGGATGAAGAAGCAGGGCACGGAGGCGACGGCGTCCGCGTCGTCGCACTTCAGGCTGGGGGCCCGGTCCAGGCTCGGGAAGGAGCGGCGGGGACCGTACGTGGCCCAGCCCACCGGTTCACCGTCCACGAAGGCGAGGACGCCCTTCGCCTCTCCCGCGTCCACGAGCGCCTTGAAGCGGCGCTTCGCTTCGGGGCCCTTCACGTCCGCGTAGCGCTCGCCTTTCGGGATGCGCCAGAACATGCACCAGCAGCCTCCGCAGGCTCCGTTCTTCCCGAAGAGCTGCTCCAGCGCGGGCCACAGCTCCGGGGTGAGTTCGACGGTCTTCATTGCTAGACGCCTCCTCGCAGCTCTGTCTCGCTCCACAGCGCGCCGTCGCGTTCGGTCAGCAGGAAGGTCAACCTTCCCTGGTGGAAGCCTCGCACCGGGGCCTGGGGCTCCGGGAAGCCCGGGGGCAGGCGCCACTCCGGAGGCTTCAGCGGAGCGAGGGGGATGGACTGCTCGCGGCGCAGCGCTCCCACGTCCTGGTCGGTGAGGTCCCTCCCCCGGGCCCAGGGGAGGACGTCGTGGCCGTGCAGCTCCACGCGGTGGCCGGGGCCCGGGTCCTTCCAGGGGCCGATGGCCGTGCGGTTCAACGCGGAGAGGTGCGCGCCACAGCCGAGCGCACGCCCCAGGTCCCTTGCCAGCGAGCGCACGTAGTAGCCGCCCCGGCAGGTGAGCTCCAGGACGCTGGCTCGCGGCAGGTCGTGCGAGCGCCACCGGGCCGTGTGCAGGTAGACGCGTGAGGGGGGCAGGTCCACGGCTTCGCCCCGGTGTGCCTTGCGGTAGGCGGGCTCGCCGTCGATCTTCTTCGCGCTGGTGGCCGGGGGCACCTGTTCGGTCCAGCCGAGCAACGGCTTCAGCGCCGCGTCCAGCAGGGCCGGGGTCAGGGTGCTCGCATCGCCCCGGTGCACGGGGCGGCCGTGCAGGTCTCCCGTGTCCATCTCCGTGCCCCACTCCACCCGGGCCACGTACGTCTTGGGCACGGCGTGCAGCAGTTCGAACAGGTGCGTGGCCGGGCCCACCAGCATGAGCAACAGCCCTTCCGCGAACGGATCCAGCGTGCCGCCGTGCACCAGGGCCGTGCGCCGGTTGGGACGCGTGGCCTGGGCCTCCTGCTGGAAGGCTCGCACGGTGGCGAAGCTGGTGGCGCCCACGGGCTTGTGCGTCAGGTAGAGCCCGGGGGTCATGCGCCTTCCTCCTCGTCGTCCTGGCGCCGTTCCTTGCGCACCGTCGTCGCGCCCTGCTCCTTCACCAAATGCACGGGCTCCGCGTCCGAGTGCTGGGAGATGGTGTTCGCCAGTTCCTCCGCGTGCGTCGTCACCCAGACCTGGCTGTGCTTCGCCGCGTTCACGATGAGTCGGCCCAGGGGCTTGAGCAGCTCCGGGTGCAGGCTGGTCTCCGGTTCGTTCAGCGCGAGGAATGGAGGCGGCCGGGGACTGAGCAGCGCCGCCAGCAGGCACAGGTAGCGCAACGTCCCGTCCGACAGCTCCGCGCGGCGTCGTCCCCCACCTCCAGGATGGTCTGGAGCGCCGCCGCCAGGTCGCGGCCATCGTGCGCGAGCACCGGCGTGCGCACGCCCACCTGGGGATGTCTCAGGGCCGCGTCCGGATCCGTGCGGAAGTGGTGGTAGAAGCGCCACGAGGACAGGGCGCGCCGCACCTCCATCAACCGGGGGAAGCGGTGCGGGTCCGACAGCTGATCCAACACCGACTCCGCGCTCCACAGCTCCGTGGGAAACGTCTCCTTCGCTCCGTTCGCGTCGCGCAGGAACGCCGTGCGGTCCTTGCGCTCCATCAACACCCCGCGCCGGCCTCCCGAGTACGCCCACAGGTGCTCTTCCTTCACCTCCGGATCCAACGCGAAGGCCGTGTCAGACCCCGGCACGGGCCCGCATTGCAGTTCGTACCCGAGGTCGTCCAGGTCCACCGCGACCTTCAGCCGCACCGCCTTCTTGGGGTCGCGCGGGCCGGCCCACATCACGCTCGGCGTGCCGCCCTCCTCCGCCAGGGTGCGCGCGAGCCGCCCCTCCGCTGACGCCGCGAGCAGGTACAGCGCCCGGTACAGGTTCGTCTTGCCACTGCCATTGGGTCCCACCACCACGTTCACCGGCCCCAGCTCCAGGTGGAGCTGACGCACGGAGCGATAGCCGGAGATTTCCAGACGTGTGATGGGCATGACTTCGCGCAGCCTAACCGGCTCCGTGGGCGGGGGGCCGGCTTGGAATCGCGTTGATTGCCAGGAAAAATGGGAGAGCCCGTATAGCTCCCGCGTGCCCGCTTCCCGTGGCGCCGCGAAGGAGAGGTCCCATGCCCCGCCTGCCTCGCTGGCTCTTGAGCCTACCCCTCTGCCTGACCCTGGCCGGCTGCTCCACCGATTCCACTCCGGACGCCGGCACGGCCTTGGACTCGGGCACATCCGTGGACTCGGGTACGGCCGTGGACTCCGGCACCTCCGTCGACGCTGGTGTCGATGCTGGAGCCTCCGACGCGGGGGACTCGGATGCGGGGACCGGGGATGCAGGGAGTGGGAGTTCCGACGCGGGCCCCGAGGTCGAACCCTGGGACGGCGGCGCCGCGACGATCCCCGAGCGGGGCGACCTGATGACCCCGCCCCTCTATTCGGACTGCGCCTACACGCTGCCCACGGGCGCTCCCGTCGCGGATTGCGACGACCTGTCCCTGTTCGACCGCTCCTCGTGTCCCTCGGGCGCGTTCGACTCGATGGAGTCCGTGGGCATCCACCACCTGCTCGGCCAGAATCCTTCGGGGTACGTCACCGTCAGCTACGGGCTGACGCTGCCGTTCGACGGGACAACGGGCACCTTCAACGGCCAGCCCCTGACGCGCCAGTCCGTGGGGCCGGGCTCGTTCATCTTCAGCAGCACCGTCCCCGCGCGGCCTCCCGTCTCCCCCGCCCGGCACTACACGTTCGTGGGCTGCACCCGGCCCGAGCCCCGCCGCGTCAACGGGTGCTTCGTCCAGTGCGCCGACGGGAAGGTGCGCAGCAAGGGGACCTTCACCGCGCTGCGCACCTCCTGGGGACGCGGTGAGTCCGAGTCCTCGGGCGGCCTCACCCTCCTCTCCGAGGCCCCCGTTCCCGTGGGCGGCCCGGCGGATGTCTATGTCGCCAAGGACCACGCCTACGTGGTGGGCTTCGGGCACGCGGGCGAGGCCGGCGGCCTGGCCGTGTTCGACGTGAGGAACCGGACGCAGCCCGTCCTCACGAAGCGCATCCAGCTTCCCGGGGACGGCTACTGGAACGGCGTCTGGGCGAAGGGCGACGCGCTCTACATCGCCAGCGCCAGCTCCGGCGTCATCGTCTACGACATCTCCAACCCCTCGGATCCGCAGTACGTGCGCGCCGTGCCCGGAGAGAAGCTCGCCGTGCACACCGTGCATGTGCGGGGCGACCGGCTCTACGCCATGGTGTCAGACCCCGGGGGCCAGACGCTCCTGTTCGACGTGGCCTCGCCCCTGTCACCCGTGCTGCTCAACCGGGTGCCGCCCCCGTTCGAATATGGAGGGCCGCACGACGCCTTCGCCTACGGCGACATCCTCTACGTCAACAGCACGGCCGCCGGCTACGTGGCCCTGGACGTGAGTGACCCGGGGAACGTGCGGGAGCTGGGCTCGTATGTCTTTGAAGGGCAGTACTCGCACGCGAGCGCGGTGGGCACCTTCGCGGGCCGCACCATCGCCTTCGAGGGCGGTGAGGGCCTCAACGCGCACCTGCGCGTGCTGGACGTCACCGACCCGGCGAACATGCGGCTCATCGGCGAGTACCAACTGCGCCCCGAGTTCTCCATCCACAACATGATCCTCCGGGGCACGAAGCTCTACATCGCGCACTACCTGGAGGGCGTGCGCGTGCTGGACGTGTCCGTGCCGCCGAAGCCTCGCGAGGTGGCGCACTTCAACACCTTCCTCGAAACCCAGCCTGGCCGGGACAGCGGGACGTTCGAGGGCGCCATCGGCATCCGCGTCCCCGGCGACGGGTACGTCTACGTCGTGGACACGGCGCGCGGACTGCTCATCTTCAACGAGCTGTGAAGCCACCAGGCAGGAAGACGCACCGGGCCTGTCTGGAGTTGCGCATGGCAGGTCGTGTATGCCTCCAGGGCCCTTTCTTCAGGGGTCCTGAAAGAGAATGCCTTCCGTGTCTTCCTTCTCGCGCGCGTCCCTGCTGTTCGTCGCCACCCTGGCCCTGACGGGCTGCTCCCAGGAGTCCTCGGCGGACGCCGGTACATCCGTGGACGCCGGTACATCCTTGGATGCCGGTACATCCGTGGACGCCGGCATGGCCGTGGACGCAGGAACCTCTGACGCGGGTGATGGAGGTGGGGATGCGGGGACCGGGGACGCCGGCCCCGTCGACGCGGGCGACCCCGACGTCGAGGACGCCGGGAGCGGGAGTTCCGACGCGGGCCCCGACGTCGAACCCTGGGACGGCGGCGCCGCGACGCTTCCTGAACGGACCGACGCGAAGGTCCCTGCCCCCTATTCGGACTGCACCTTCACCCTGGCGACGAATGCCTCCGTCGCGGACTGCAACGACCTGTCCCTGTTCGACCGCGCCTCGTGTCCCGCGGACGCGTTCAACACGCTGGAGTCCGTGGGCCACTACCGGATGCTCACCCAGTCCCCTTCGGGTTTCATCCTCGCCGGCTATGGCGTGAGCCTCCCGTTCGACGGAAGCGCGGGCACGATGCTCGGCTGGCCGCTGACGCGGCAGCAGGTCGGTGCGGGCGCGTTCTTCGTCAGCAGCACCTTCGGCGCGGTTCCCCCCGCACTTCCTGCCCGGGAATTCATCTTCGTGGGGTGCACCCGGACCGAGCCCCGTCGCGTCAACGGCTGCTTCGTCCAGTGCTCCGACGGCAAGGTGCGCAGCAAGGGAACCTTCACCGCGCTGCGCCACTCCTGGGGTCGCGGCGAGTCGGAGTCCTCGGGAGGGCTCTTCCTCCGCTCCGAGACCCGTGTGCCCCTGGGCCTTCCGGTGGAGGTGGCCGTGGCGAAGGACCATGCCTACGTGGTGGCCGCCGGGGACAGGTCCCAACCGGGCGGGCTGGCCGTCTTCGACGTGACGACACGCACCAGCCCCGTCCTCGTCCAGCGCATCCCCGTGCCGGCCGACACGGCCTTGAACAGCGTCTGGGCCGAGGGCGATGCGCTCTACATCGCCAGCAGGTCGGGCGTCCTCATCTACGACATCTCCAGCCCGGCGGATCCGCGATACGTGCGCGCCGTGCCAGACGAACCGCTCAACGTGCACACCGTCCATGTGCAGGGCGATCGGCTCTATGCCATGTCCCCCTCCCCCACGGGTCAGACGCTCCTGTTCGACGCGAGCTCACCGTTCTCGCCCGTGCTGCTCAACCGGGCGACGGCGTCCGGGGACCTGGGCGGGCCACACGACGCCTTCGCCTATCAGGACCGCCTCTACGTCAGCAGCACGAGCTCCGGCTACGTGGTGTTCGACGTGGCGGACCCGACACACGTCCAGGAGCTGGGCGCCTATCGCTACAACGGGCAGGATGCGCACACGAGCGCGGTGGGCACCTTCGCGGGCCGCACCCTCGCCTTCGAAGCCAGCGAGGGGCCGGGTACGCACCTGCGCGTGCTGGACGTCACCGACCCCGCGAACATGCGGCTCATTGGCGAGTACGCGCTGCGCCCCGAGTACTCCATCCACCACCTGATCCTCCGGGGCACGAAGCTCTACATCACGCACTACCAGGAAGGTGTGCGCGTGCTGGATGTGTCCGTGCCTCCGAAGCCTCGCGAGGTGGCGTACTTCAACACCTTCCTGGAGACCCAACCGGGCCGGGGCAGCAGCCTCTACGAAGGCGCCATCGGCATCCGCGTCCCCGGCGACGGGTACGTCTACGTGGTGGACTCGTCGCGAGGACTGCTCATCCTTCGCGAACCGTGAGCCGGCCGTGCCCAGCGTGATGAGCGTGTCCCCGTCCTGCTCACGGGTCTCGGAGCGCTGGGGGAACGTGGCGACCGCCCCACCGTGCCGCTTCAGCGCGTGGGCGAGGCTGCACCCCCAGTCCCGGGGACTCCGGGCTCCGCCTTGAGCAACCGGTCCGACTGTCGGACCAGTTCGGGCGCTTCGTCCGCGGAAGACTCCACGGGAAGGGCCTGCGCATCAGGCGGCGAGGGGGCATCCGGGGCTCCTGGCCCGGCCCCGGCGGCTGCGTCATGCTCCCGCGCGAGCTTCCCGCCGCCACGAAAGACACCCTCCCCATGACCTTGCTTCCCCGCCTGCTGTGCACCGGTCTGGTCGCCTGCGCCGTGTCGCTGTCCGGCTGTCACCAGGACGACCCCGAGGTCCCGGACGCGGGCCCTCCCAACACGGGCGCGAACGTGGAGCGCACCGACTACGTGGACGTCGTTCCCGACGTGCCGTGCGCGGATCCGGACTACGCGGCGCCCCGCGCGAACTGCGTGGATCCGGGCAGCTTCGACCTGTCCGGCTGTGACCTGGGCGCGCTGGGCGCCGTGCCGCCCGCCGCCACCTATCGCGCCATCCTGCGCTACACCTCCCAGAGCGCCTTCGGCGCCGGGTTCCGCCTGAGCGCCCAGGACAGCCCCGGGACCCTCATGGGCCGCCGCCTGGTGCACGAGCAGGTGGACGCCCAGGGGTTCTTCCTCACCAATGAGTTCACGACGTCCACGAAGGCCGTGCAGCGCTACGCGCTCGCGGGCTGCCGCGTGCCGGAGCCGGGCCGCATCACCGGCTGCTTCGTGCGCTGCACCGACGGCGTGCCGGACTACTCCGGCACCTTCGACGCACGGCGGATGAACTGGAGCCAGGAGCCGGTCCGCTCCCCGTCCCTGCACCTCGTCTCCGAGACCGCCGTCACGCAGGGCGACCCGGTGGACGTCTACGTCACCAAGGGCCATGCCTACGTGGTGTCCCTGCCCCGGGGCGCGGAGGCGGGCGGCCTGTCCGTCATCAACGTGGCCGACAAGGCCCACCCGGTCCTCGTCACGACGCTGAACCTGCCCAATGACAACTATTGGAATGGCGTCTGGGCCAAGGGCGACGCGCTCTACATCGCCAGCGCCAACTCCGGCGTCATCGTCTACGACATCACGAACCCGGCGGCGCCGCAGTACGTGCGCTCGCTGCCCGGGGGCGCCATCAACGTGCACACCGTGTTCGTGGACGGTGACCGGCTGTACGCCATGTCCCCGGCCCCCAACGGAGAAACGCTCGTGTTCGACGTGGCCTCGCCGCTGGACCCCCAACTCCAGGGCCGCCTCTCCGTGCCGCGCGAGGACCCGTACGGCTATCCGCACGACGCGTTCGCGTACCAGGACCGCCTCTACGTCAACCACGCCACCACGGGCTACATCGTCCTGGACGTGACCCGCCCCGACGTGGCGCCCGTGCTGGGCACGTACACCTTCGCCGGCCAGTACAGCCACGCGAACGCGGTGGGGACCATTGATGGGCGCACCATCGCGTTCGAGGGCGGCGAGCGCTTCGGCGCGCACCTGCGCGTGCTGGACGTCACGAACCCGGCGCGCATCCGCCTCCTCACGCAGGTGAAGATGCGGGCGGAGACGTCCATCCACAACATGGTGCTCCAGGGCACGCGGCTCTACGTCGCCTGGTACCACGAGGGCGTGCGCGTCTTCGACGTGGCCACCCCCGAGAGCCCCCGGGAGGTGGCGTCCTTCGACACCTTCAACGAGTTCCACCCGCGCAGCACCGACAGCCTCTACCAGGGCGCCATCGGCATGCGCGTGCCGGGGGACGGGGTCGTGTACGTCGTGGACCTGTCGCGCGGCCTGTTGATGTTCGACGAGCCCTGATCAGGTCTCGATGCGGTTGCGGCCGTTGGACTTCGCCCGGTACAGCCGGGAGTCCGCGACGCGCAGCAGCTCCTCCAGCGTGGTGCCGTCCTGCGGCGCCACCGCGAGCCCCGCGCTGAAGGTGACGTGGAAGGGTTCGCCCCCGTCGCCCTCGAAGGCCATGCCCGCCAGCTCCTCCGCCGTGCGGGAGAGGATTTCGCGCGCGTTCTCCGCCGTCTCGCCCAGCAGCGCGACGACGAACTCCTCGCCGCCCCAGCGGGCGCGCAGGTCCTCGCGGCGGAAGCGCGCGCCCAAGAGGCGCCCCAGCCGCATCAGCACGCGGTCGCCCGCGAGGTGGCCGTGCTCGTCGTTGACCTTCTTGAAGTGGTCCACGTCCAGGAAGCACAGCGCCAGCGGCCGGTCCGCGCGGCGCGCCTCCGACAGCCGGGTGGTCACCGCCTCCACGAAGGGGCGGCGCAGCATCAGGCCGGTGAGCGCGTCCTTCTCCGTGCGCTCGCGCGACAGCCGCGCCCGCTCCAGCCGCGCATGCACGCGGGCGCGCAGCTCCTCGCGCAGCACGGGCTTGGCCAGGTAGTCGTCCGCGCCGGCCTGGAACGCCGCCAGCCGGAACTCCAGGCCCACCTGCGCCGTCACCAGCAGGATGGGCAGCTCCTGCCACTCCGGCGTCAGGCGCAGGATGCGGCACAAATCAAAGCCGCTGGGCCCGGGCATCTGCACGTCCAGCAGCAGCAGGTCCGGGCGGTGCTGCGCGAGCGCGTCCAGCAGGCCGTACGCGTTCTCCAGCCCCACCACCTCCACCGCGTCGCTCACCAGCGCCTGGGTGAGGGCGCGCACCGCCTCCGGGTCGTCGTCCACCACCATGACCCGGGCGCGCTCCTGCCGCCGCGCCGTCACCAGCCGCTCCGCCGCGGTGGCGAAGTCCTGCAACGTGAAGGGCCGGGGCAGGAACAGCGACGCGCCCGCGTGCGCCGCCACCATGCGC
Organism: Myxococcaceae bacterium; assembly: GCA_004173515.1. GTDB lineage: Bacteria > Myxococcota > Myxococcia > Myxococcales > Myxococcaceae > Corallococcus. Next base: position 17,755 of record SECN01000291.1, read on the forward strand.
TCCTGGAGCCCGCCCCCCGAGCTGGAGAAGGCCAGGGGCAGCGACTGGTGCCCGTCCAGCGCCCGCAGCGCGTTCGCCGTGGCGATGCCCTCCGCGCCCATGTGCAGCAGCGCCCCGTCCACCCACTGGCGCCGGGCCACCGCGCAGGCCTCGTCGGCCGAGGCCGCCGTCACCACGCGCACGCCCTCCTGCTCCCCCATGCGCTTCGCGTCCGCGAGCAGCGCCGGGTCCTCGTCCACCACCAGGAGCGTGCCCATGGCGGACGGGGGCTCCACGACCTCCGGCTCCGGCTCCACCTCCACCGGCAGCGCTACCACGTTCTCCAGCGCCTCGAAGGCCTCCGCCACCGCGTCCCAGTCCAGCCGGCCCCCGTGCCTCACGGGTTGCAGCACGTCCTCCAGCCTGCCCGCCGTGATGCTCACGTCCCGGAAGCCGTAGCTGCCCGCGGTGCCGTGCAGCTTGTGCACGACGCCGTACGCCTCCTCCATGGACGGGGCATCCCCTTCACGGCCCCGGCCCAGCTGCGCCTTCAGCGTGGCCAGCCGCTCCGGCAGCCTGGCGCCGTAGTCCGCGCTGAGCAGGGCGAGGCTCGCCGCGAAGGCGTCCTCCGGTTCAGGCTCCTCCGCCTCCAGCGCCTCCGGGGGCGGGGGCGGCGGCTCCGCCAGCGCGAAGAGCTGCTCCAGCCACACCGCCAGCTCCTCCGGCCGGTAGGGCTTGTGCACCACGCGCGCCACGCCCAGCTGGCGCGTGAGCAGCTCGTGGCTCTTGAGGTCCTTCCAGAAGGCGGAGGCGAAGAGCACCGGCAGCCCGGGGCGCGTCTGGCGCAGCTCGCGGATGAAGTCCGCGCCCGTCATGCCGGGCAAGAGGCCATCCACGATGGCGGCGTCCACCGGCTGGGACACCAGCACCTCGCGCGCCTCGGCGGCGGAGCGCGCGGGGGTGACCTGGTAGCCCTTGTCGCGCAGGAAGGTGCAGACCAGCGTCTGGAGGTCGCGGTCGTCCTCCAGGAAGAGGAGGGTCTTGTTGAGGTGACGCGCGGTGCTCATGGCAGCGCCTTTCTGGGTTCGATGGCCGCGATGTCCCTGCGGGCCAGCAATCCGTTGAGCAGCTCCCTGACGGAGTTCACCAGCTCCTCCTCCGAGGAGCGGGCCTTCGTCAGGTGCCGCGTGATGCCCAGCGTGAGCTGGCGTTGGTCCGTGCGCGAAAGCTCCCGTCCGGTGAAGACGATGAGCGGGGTCGCGCGGCCCTTGCCCTGGCGCAGGATGTCCACCACCTCGAAGCCATCCAGGCGGGGCAGCCCCACGTCCAGCACGATGAGGTCCGGGGGCGTGTCGCGCGCGAGCGCCACCGCGCTCTCCCCGTCCGCCGCCTCGATGCACAGCGCGCCCAGCCGTTCGAACTG
>SECN01000292.1 GCA_004173515.1 Myxococcaceae bacterium
CACCGCCACGCCCTTGGGCATGCCGGTGGAGCCCGACGTGTAGAGCACGTACGCCAGGTTCTCCGGCCCGGCACCGGAAGCCGGAGCTTCCGGTGACAGCTCCGCCCAGGGCTTCTGCTCGCCATCGAGGCACACGACGGTGCCCACCTCCGGCGTCCATTCTTCCGCCAGGGCCTGAGTGGTCAGCAGCACCGACGCGCGGCTATCACCCAGGATGAAGGAGCGACGCGCAACGGGGGACGACGGGTCGATCGGCACGAAAGCGCCGCCGGCCTTGAGGACCGCGAGCAGCGCGACGATGGATTCAACGGAGCGCTCCAAGCACAGGCCCACGGTCACTTCAGGGCCCACGCCCAACGAACGCAGGTGCCGGGCCAACTGGTTGGCGCGTGTGTCGAGCTGCCGGAAGGACAGGGTGGTGCCCTCGAACGCCACGGCGTCCGCGTCCGGCGTGCGGGCCACCTGCGCCTCGATGCGGCCGTGCAGCGTGGCTTCACGGTCGAAGTCCGCGACGGTGCCACCCAGCTCGCCCAGCAGTCGTTGACGCTCCTCGGGGCTTACGAAGGACAGGTCCGCGAGCGGCGCGTCGGGCTGCTCCAGCGCGGCCTCCAGCAGCACCCTCAGGTGCGTCATCAGGCGTTCGACGGTGGAGCGCTCGAACAGGTCCGTCGCGTAGTCGAGTCGTCCGACGAAGCCATCCGCCGCACGGCTGAGGTCCAGGTTCAGCTCGAACAGGGACCTGTTCCGGCCGCCGAAGTGAGCCCCCGCCACGGACAGGCCCGGCAGCACCAACTCGGGGACGGGCGAGTTCTGGAGCGCGAACATCACCTGGAAGAGCGGCGTGCGGGACAGATCGCGCGTCGTCTGAAGCGACTCCACCAGCCGCTCGAAGGGGAGGTCCTGGTGTTCGTACGCTCCAAGCGTCGTGGTGCGCACCTGCGCGATGAGTTGCCGGAAGGAAGGCCGCGCGCTGAAGCTGCCACGCAGCACCAGCGTATTGACGAAGAAGCCGATGAGGCCCTCCGTCTCCGCATGGTGACGGTTCGCGATGGGAGAGCCCACCAGCACGTCATCCTGAGCGGAGTAGCGGTGCAGCACGGTCTGGAAGGCCGCGAGCAACACCATGAAGGGCGTTGCGCCTTCACGTTGCGCAAGGGCTTCCACCTTCTCGGAGAGGACGCGCGGCAGGTGCACGGGCACCGCGTCGCCATGCCGGGTGGCGACCGCCGGACGGGGCTTGTCGGTGGGCAGGTCCAGCACATGGGGCGCGCCCGCCAACTGCTGCTTCCACCAGCCGAGCTGCTCCTCCAATGCCTCGCCCTGGAGCCAGTTGCGCTGCCACACCGCGTAGTCCGCGTACTGCACCGGCAGCTCCGGCAGTGACGGCGTCTGCCCTTGGCGGAAGGCCTCGTAGAGTGCGGTCATCTCGCGCACGAGCACGCCCAGCGACCAGCCGTCGGACACGATGTGATGCAGGTGGAGCACCAGCACGTGCTCCTGGGCGTCCAGCTTGAGCAACAGGGCGCGGTCCGTGAGGTCCACGGACTCGAAGGGCATGGAGGCTTCCGCGTGGATGTGCTGCACGGGCTGGCCCGCTTCCACCCGGAACGTGGTGCGCAGTGACTCATGCCGCGCCATCAGCGCGTCCAGGCTCTGGCGCAACGCGCCTTCATCCAGCGCGCCGCTCAGCCGCAACGGCAGCGGCATGTTGTAGAGGCTGGTGCCCGGCGCCAACTGATCGATGAACCACATGCGCTGCTGCGCGAAGGACAGCGGCGGCGCGGACGTCCGGTCCGCGCGGGTGAGAGCCGGAGTCTTGGAGCGGCCAGCGTGGGCCAGCCGCTCGGCCAACCCCGCAACGGTGGGCGCCCTGAAGAGATCTCCCAGAGGCAGCTCCACGCCCAGAGTGGACCGGATGCGTGACACCACCTGCGTGGCCAGCAGCGAGTGGCCACCCAGCTCGAAGAAGTTGTCGTGGCGACCCACGGAGGGCACCCGCAGCACTTCACTCCACAGCGCGGCCAGTGCGACTTCCGTCGGCGTCTCCGGAGCCACGTAGGTGTTCGCGCCGAGCTGCGAGGCTTCCGGTACGGGCAGCGCCTTGCGGTCCACCTTTCCGTTGGGCGTCAGCGGCAGGACGGGCAGCGCGACCAGCACGGCGGGCACCATGTACTCGGGCAGGTGCTTGCGCAGGTGTTCGCGCAGCGGCGCGGTCTCCACCTCGGGCGCGACGTACGCGATGAGGCGTGCATTGCCGGGCACGTCCTCGCGGACGAGGACCACCGCATCCCGGAGGCCCGGGTACGAACGCAGGGTGGCTTCGATCTCCCCCAGTTCGATGCGATAGCCGCGCAGCTTCACCTGGAAGTCCAGGCGGCCCATGAAGTCGAGCGTGCCATCCTCACGCCACCGGGCCTTGTCACCCGTGCGGTACAGACGGGCTCCGGGCTCCGTGCTGAACGGGTGGGGGACGAAGCGCTCCGCCGTCAGGTCCGGCCGGCCCAGGTAGCCGCGCGCGAGTCCTTCACCCGCGAGGCACAGCTCGCCCTGCATGCCGAAGGGCACCAGGTGCTGCTGCTCGTCCAGGATGTACGCCCGCACGTTGTCCAGCGGCCGGCCGATGACGGGCAGGACCTGAGCCGCGTCCTGGAGGGCCCAGGCCGTCGCGTTGACGGTGGTCTCGGTGGGTCCGTACACGTTGAAGGCGCGCGTGCGCTTCGTCGTCGACAGCCGCCTCCACGTCACTTCGTCCAGCGCCTCACCGCCGATGATGAGCAGCGCCGGCACGTGCTCGCGCTCCAGCAACCCCGCGTCCAGCAGGAGCTTCAGTTGCGACGGAGTGCAATCCAGCGAGTCGATGCGCTGGGTCTCCAGCCACGCAATCATCGCCTCCGGATCCTTGCGCGTGCCTTCGGGGACGATGCACAGGCAGTACCCATCCACGAGCTGGATGAGCTGCTCCATGGAAGCGTCGAAGAACAGCGGTGCGTTCAGGCTGACGCGCAGGCCACGCTGCGGCTGCACGTAGATGTCGCGCGACATCGCCTGGTGCAGGTGGAGCACGGAGCGGTGCAGCACCGCCACGCCCTTGGGCATGCCGGTGGAGCCCGACGTGTAGAGCACGTACGCCAGGTTCTCCGGCCTCACGCTCGAGGCCAATGCCTCCGCGGACAACACCTTCCAGGGCTTCTGTTCGCCATCGAGGCACACGACGGTGCCCACCTCTGGCGTCCATTCGTCCGCCAGGGCCTGCGTTGTCAGCAGCACGGACGCGCGGCTGTCCTCCAGGATGAAGGAGCGACGCGCGGCGGGCGCCTTCGGATCCAGCGGTACGAAGGCACCACCGGCCTTGAGGACCGCGAGCAACGCGACAATGGATTCGACGGAGCGCTCCAGGCACAGGCCCACCGTCACCTCGGCTCCCACGCCCAACGAGCGCAGGTGTCGGGCAAGCTGGTTGGCGCGGGCATCGAGCTGCCGGAAGGACAGCGTCGTTCCTTCGAACTCCACGGCGTCCGCGTTCGGTGTGCGGGCCACCTGCGCTTCGATGCGGCCATGCAGCGTGGACTCGCGGTCGAAGTCCGCGACGGTGCCACTCAAGTCGCCCAGCAGTCGCTGACGCTCCTCGGTGCCCACGAAGGACAGGTCCGCGAGCGGCGCGTCGGGCCGCTCCAATACAGCCTCCAGCAGCACCCTCAGGTGTTGGATGAGGCGTTCGACGGTGGAGCGCTCGAACAGGTCCGTCGCGTAGTCGATACGACCGACGAAACCCTCCGTCGCACGACCGAGGTCCAGGCTCAGCTCGAACTGCGACAAGCCACGGGCCCCGATGTCGGCGGCCTGCAAGGCCAGACCGGGCAGCACCAGCTCCGTACGAGGCGCGTTCTGGAGCGCGAACATCACCTGGAAGAGCGGCGTGCGGGACAGGTCGCGTGTCGCCTGAAGCGACTCCACCAGTCGCTCGAAGGGGAGATCCTGGTGTTCGTACGCGCCCAGCGTCGTGGTGCGCACCTGCGCGACAAGCTGCCGGAAGGAAGGCCGTGCACTGAAGCTGCCGCGCAACACCAGCGTGTTGACGAAGAAGCCGATGAGGCCCTCCGTCTCCGCATGGTGCCGGTTCGCGATGGGCGAGCCCACCAGCACGTCGTCCTGAGCGGAGTAGCGGTGCAGCACCGTCTGGAAGGCCGCGAGCAGCACCATGAAGGGCGTGGCGCCTTCCTTCTGTGCCAGGGCCTCCACCTTCTCGGAGAGGACGCGCGGCAGGTGCACGGGCACCGCGTCTCCGCGTCCGGAGATCACCGCCGGACGGGGCTTGTCGGTGGGCAGGTCCAGCACATGGGGCGCACCCGAGAGCTGCTGCTTCCACCAGCCGAGCTGAGAATCCAGCGCCTCACCCTGGAGCCAGCCACGCTGCCAGAGGGCGTAGTCCGCGTACTGCACCGGCAGCTCTGGCAGTGATGGCGTCTGCCCCTGGCGGAAGGCCTCGTAGAGCGTGGTCATCTCCCGCACGATCACACCCAACGACCAGCCGTCGGACACGATGTGGTGCACGTGCAGGACCAACACGTGGTCCTCCGCGCCCAGCTTCAGGAGCAGGGCGCGAATCACCGGGCCCTGCTCCAGGTTGAACGGGCGGCGGAACTCCGCGCTGCCACGACGCGCTGCTTCCGCCTGGCGCTCGGTCGCATCGGCGATGCCCGTGAGGTCCACGGACTCGAAGGGCACGGAGGCTTCCGCGTGGATGTGCTGCACGGGCTGGCCCGCTTCCACCCGGAACACGGTGCGCAGGACTTCGTGCCGCGCCATCAGCGCGTCCAGGCTCTTGCGCAACGCGCCTTCGTCCACCGCTCCGGTGAGCCGCAGTGGCAGCGGCATGTTGTAGAGCGTGGTGCCCGGCTCCAACTGATCGATGAACCACAGCCGCTGCTGCGCGAAGGACAGCGGCGGCGCGGACGTCCGGTCCGCCCGGGTGAGAGCCGGAGTCTTGGAGCGGGCGGCGTGGGCCAACCGCTCGGCCAACTCCGCCACGGTGGGCGCCCTGAAGAGATCTCCCAGCGGCAGCTCCACGCCCAGGGTGGACCGGATGCGTGACACCACCTGCGTGGCCAGCAGGGAGTGGCCGCCCAACTCAAAGAAGTTGTCGTGCCGTCCCACGGCGGGCACGTGCAGCACCTCGCTCCACAGCGCGGCCAGTGCGACTTCCGTCGGCGTCTCCGGCGCCACGTAGGCGTGCGTCGGGAGCTGCGAGGCTTCCGGCACGGGCAGCGCCTTGCGGTCCACCTTGCCGTTGGGTGTCAGCGGCAGCACGGGCAGGGCCATGACCGCGGCCGGCACCATGTACTCCGGCAGGTGCTTGCGCAGGTGTTCACGCAGCGGAGGGGTGTCCATCTCCGGCGCGACGTAGGCCACGAGGCGTGCATCGCCCGGTACGTCCTCGCGCAACAGCACCACCGCATCCCGGAGGCCCGGGTGCGAGCGCAGGGTGGCTTCGATCTCCCCCAGTTCGATGCGGTAGCCGCGCAGCTTCACCTGGAAGTCCAGGCGGCCTATGAAGTCCAACGTCCCGTCTTCCCGCCACCGGGCCTTGTCTCCCGTGCGGTACAGCCGCGCTCCGGGCTCCGTGCTGAACGGATCGGAGACGAAGCGCTCCGCCGTCAGGTCCGGGCGCCCCAGGTAGCCACGCGTGACACCCTGGCCGGACAGGCACAGCTCGCCCTGCATGCCGAAGGGCACCAGGCGCTGCCGTTCGTCCAGGATGTACGCGCGCACATTGTCCAGCGGCCGGCCGATGACGGGCAGCACCTGGGACGCGTCCTGGATGGACCAGGTCGTCGCGTTGACAGTGGTCTCGGTGGGGCCATACACGTTGAAGGCGCGCGTGCGCTTCGTCGTAGACAGCCGCTGCCACGTCACCGCGTCCAGCGCCTCGCCGCCGATGAGGATCAATGCCGGCACGTGCGCGCGCTCCAGCAGGCCCGCATTCAGCAACAGCTTGAGCAGTGAGGGCGTGCAGTCCAGCGCGTCGATGCGCTGGGTCTCCAGCCACGTGAGCATCGCCTCCGGGTCCTTGCGCGTGTCGCCGGGGACGACGCACAGGCAGTACCCACTGAGCAGTTGGATGACCTGCTTGATGGACCCATCGAAGAAGAGCGGCGCGTTCACGCTGACGCGCAGACCGCGCTGAGGCTGGACGTAGATGTCCCGAGACAAGGCCTGGTGCAGATGGAGCACGGAGCGGTGCTGCACCGCCACGCCCTTGGGCATGCCGGTGGAGCCCGACGTGTAGAGCACGTACGCCAGGTTCTCCGGCCCGGCACCGGAAGCCGGAGCTTCCGGTGACAGCTCCGCCCATGGCTTCTGCTCGCCATCGAGGCACACGACGGTGCCCACCTCCGGCGTCCATTCGTCCGCCAGGGCCTGCGTGGTCAGCAGCACCGACGCGCGGCTATCACCCAGGATGAAGGAGCGACGCGCAACGGGGGACGACGGGTCAATCGGCACGAAAGCGCCGCCGGCCTTGAGGACCGCGAGCAGCGCGACGATGGATTCAACGGAGCGCTCCATGCACAGGCCCACGGTGACTTCGGGGCCCACGCCCAACGAGCGCAGGTGCCGGGCCAACTGGTTGGCGCGTGCGTCGAGCTGCCGGAAGGACAGGGTGGTGCCCTCGAACGCCACGGCGTCCGCGTCCGGCGTGCGGGCCACCTGCGCTTCGATGCGACCGTGCAGCGTGGCATCACGGTCGAAGTCCGCGACGGTGCCACCCAGGTCGCCCAGCAGTCGTTGACGCTCCTCGGGGGGCACGAAGGACAGGTCCGCGAGCGGCGCGTCGGGCTGCTCCAGCGCGGTCTCCAGCAGCACCCTCAGGTGCGTCATCAGGCGTTCGACGGTGGAGCGCTCGAACAGGTCCGTCGCGTAGTGGATCTGGCCATCGAAGCCGTCCGCCTCACGGTCGAGGCTCAGGCTCAGCTCGAACTGCGACGTGCCACGGTCCCCGATGTCGGCGGCCTTCACGGACAGGCCCGGCAGCACCAGTTCCGGGAGGGGCGCGTTCTGGAGCGCGAACATCGCCTGGAAGAGCGGGGTGCGGGACAGGTCGCGCGTGGTTTGCAGCGACTCCACCAGCCGCTCGAACGGAATGTCCTGGTGTTCGTACGCTCCAAGCGTCGTGGTGCGCACCTGCGCGATGAGCTGCCGGAAGGAAGGCCGCGCGCTGAAGCTGCCACGCAGCACCAGCGTATTGACGAAGAAGCCGATGAGGCCCTCCGTCTCCGCATGGTGACGGTTCGCGATGGGAGAACCCACCAGCACGTCGTCCTGTCCCGAGTACCGGTGCAGCAGGGTCTGGAAGGCCGCCAGCAACACCATGAAGGGCGTAGCGCCTTCAAGCTGGGCCAGGGCTTCCACCTTCTCCGCGAGAGCTCGCGACAGGTGCACGGGCACCGCGTCGCCGCGCCGGGTGGCAACAGCCGGACGCGGCTTGTCGGTGGGGAGGTCCAGCGCATGGGGCGCGCCCGCCAACTGCTGCTTCCACCAGCCGAGCTGAGAATCCAGCGCCTCGCCCTGGAGCCAGTCACGCTGCCACACCGCGTAGTCCGCGTACTGCACGGGCAGCTCCGGCAGGGCAGGGGCCTGCCCCAGACGGAAGGCTTCGTAGAGTGCGGTCATCTCGCGCACGAGCACGCCCAGCGACCAGCCGTCGGACACGATGTGATGCAGGTGGAGCACCAGCACGTGCTCCTGGGCGTCCAGCTTGAGCAACAGGGCGCGGCCTGACGCTCCATCGGGTCCGCGATGTCCGTGAGGTCCACGGACTCGAAGGGCACGGTGGCCTCCGAGTGGATGTGCTGCACGGGCTGGCCCGCTTCCACGCGGAAGGTGGTGCGCAGCGACTCATGCCGCGCCATCAGCGCATCCAGGCTCTGGCGCAACGCGCCTTCGTCCACCGCTCCGATGAACCGCAGCGGCAGCGGCATGTTGTAGAGGCTGGTGCCCGGCTCCAGTTGATCGATGAACCACAACCGCTGCTGCGCGAACGACAGCGGCGGCGCGGACGTCCGATCCGCGCGGATGAGCGGCGGCGTTCCGGAGCGGGCGGCCTGGACCAACCGCCCGGCCAACCCCGCCACGGTGGGCGCGCGGAAGAGGTCTCCCAGCGGCAACTCCACGCCCAGGGTGGACCGGATGCGCGACACGACCTGCGTGGCCAGCAGCGAGTGGCCACCCAACTCGAAGAAGTTGTCGTGCCGCCCCACGGTGGGTACGCGCAACACTTCACTCCACAGCGCGGCCAGGGCGACTTCCGTCGGCGTCTCCGGCGCCACGTAGGTGCTCGCGGCGACCTGCGAAGCTTCCGGTACGGGCAGCGCCTTGCGGTCCACCTTTCCATTGGGCGTCAGCGGCAGGGCCGCGAGGGGAACCAGGAGGGACGGCAGCATGTACTCCGGCAGCCGCTTCGCGATGAACGCGCGCAACTCGGCCGGCTCGACGTCCTGGTGCAGAACCACGTAGGCGACGAGTCGCTTGTCGCCAGGCACGTCCTCGCGCACCACCGCCACGGCCTCGCGCACCTCCGCGTGGGCCCGCAGCGCTGCTTCCACTTCCGCCAGCTCGATGCGGAAGCCGCGCACCTTCACCTGGTGGTCCGCGCGGCCCAGGAACTCCACCACCCCGTCCAGGCTCCAGCGCGCCAGATCGCCGGTGCGGTACAGGCGCTCGCCCTGCGTCGAGGAGTAGGGATGCGGAACGAAGCGCTCGGCGGTCAGGTCCGGACGCGACAGGTATCCGCGCGCCAGACCGTCACCGCCGATGAAGAGCTCGCCCGGGATGCCCGGAGGCACGGGCTGGCCATTCGCATCCAGCACGAAGAGCTGCGTCTCGCGGATGGGCCGGCCCAGGGGAATGGACGTGCCCACCTGCGCCGCGTCCGTCATGCGGTGCGTGGACGCGAAGACCGTCGTCTCCGTCGGGCCATAGCCCGCGCTGACGCTGATGCCCAGCTCCGCCAACACGCGGCGAACCTGGGGCGCCGGGACGACATCACCGCCGGTGAGGACCTGGCGCACCCCTCGCAGGGCCTCCAGCTTCAGCTCCACCACCTGCGTGAAGAGGCCTGCGGTCAGCCACAGCGTGGTGACGCCATGTCGCTGGATCGTCCCCTCCAGCAGCTCCAGGTCCGACGGAGCGCCAGGCGGGAACACGATGAGCCGCCCGCCGAAGAGCAGCGGTCCCCAGATCTCCAGCGTGGAGGCGTCGAAGGAGATGGGCGCGAGGTGCAGGAACGCCGTGTCTGGTCCCAGGTCCACGAAGGACGCGCCGTGCAACAGGCGCAGCACGTTGCGGTGCTCCACCGCCACGCCCTTCGGACGACCGGTGCTGCCGGACGTGAAGTCCACGTACGCCAGGTGGCGCGGCAGCGTGCCCGTCACCGGACGGGACGCGGGCTGCTCCTCCAGACGCAGCTCCTCCACCAGGAGGCAGGGGACCTCCGGGGAGACGGGCAGGGCGGCGCGCAGCGCCCGCGAGGTGATGAGCACCTGGGGCGGCGCGTCCTCCAGCATCGCGGCCAGACGCTGCACGGGGTACGCGGCGTCCAGCGGCACGTAGGCACCACCCGCCTTCAGGATGGCGAGCAGGGAGATGATGAGTTCGACGGAGCGCTCCAGGCAGAGCGCGACGAGCGAGTCCGGCCCCACGCCTTGCTGGCGCAGCACGTGGGCGAGCTGGTTGGCCCGCGCGTCCAACCGCGCGTAGCTCAGGCGCGTTTCTCCGAACTCCAGCGCGATGGCGTCCGGACGCAGGTCGGCCTGCTGCTCGAAGAGGTCGTGGATGCGGACGTCCGGGTAGCCCCGGGCGGGGGTGTTCCACTCCACCAGCACCTGCTGCCGCTCCGCCGCCGACAGCATGGACACGTCGGACAGCAGGGCCTCGGGCAGGGCCAGCGACAGCAGCGCCTGGGTCCAGTGGCCCAGCACGCGCTCCACCGCATCCTTCCGGAGGCGCGTCGCATCGTAGCTCAGGATGAGCAACAGCTCGCTGCCCGGCATCGCCAGGGCGGTGAGGGGATAGTGGCTTGCTTCCGCGGCCTGCACGTCGCGGATGTCGAGCTCCGTGGAGCGCTTCATCACCGACTCATCGAGAGGGAAGTTCTCGAAGATCATCAGGGTGTTGAAGAGCGGCGTGCCTCGCGGCATGTCGCTCCAGCCCGCCGCGGTGACCAGCGGCGTGTGCTGGTGCTGCTCGAGCGCCCGCTGCTGCGTCTGGAGTGACTGGAGCCAGGGCAGCACGGGGGCCTGCTCGTCGGGGAGCTGGATGCGCACCGGCAGCGTGGTGATGAGCATGCCCAGCATGGCCTCCGCGCCCGGAAGCTCCGGGGGACGGCCTGCCAGCGTGGTGCCGAAGAGGACCTCCCGCGTGCCGGCGTAGCGCGCGAGCACCAGGGCCCACGCCGCCTGCGACAGGGTGTTGAGCGTCAACTGGTGCTGACGCGCGAACGCCTGGAGGGCGGTGGTGTCCTCCGTCGACAGGGACATCCGGGTGCTCGCCATCCGCGCGGGTTCGCCGGGCCGCGCGGTGGACGATTGCTCCGCGGGCACGGGCGTGGGGACGGACAGGCCGGCGAGCCGGGCGCGCCAGAAGCGCTCGTCCTCGACGACGTCGGTCTTCTGCAACCACGCGATGTAGTCCCGGAACGGAGGCCTCGTTGGGGGCGTGGGCGTCGCTCCGGACCGGAAGGTGTCGTAGAGCCCGAAGACCTCCTGGAAGAACAGGCCGGAGCTCCAGCCGTCCAACAGCAGGTGGTGGTGGTTCCAGATGAAGCGCCAGTGATTCTCCGCCAGACGCACGCCCACCATCCGCATCAGCGGGGCCCGCGTCACGTCGTAGCCACGCGCGCGTTCGGCGGTCATCCGCCGCGTCAGTCCGGCCTGCTGCTCCTCCGGAGACAGGTGCCGCCAGTCGAGTTCCTCGAACGGCAGCTCCGCGTGCGAGTGCACCACCTGGAGGGGGGACTCCAGTTCGCGCCACTCGAAGCTGGTGCGCAGGATGGGGTTGCGGTCCACCGCCGCCTGCCACGTCTTGCGGAACAACCCGATGTCCACCGCCGAGTGGATCGACCAGGAGCGCTGCTCGAAATAGAAGGAGGACTCCGGCGTCGCGAGGACGTGGAACAGCATGCCCTGCTGGAGCGCGGAGAGCGGGTAGAGGTCCTCCACCGTCGGCCCCTGCAAGGCCAGCAGCCGATCCAACGCGGGCTGGGAGAGACGCGCCAGCGGGAAGTCACCCGGTGACCTCCGGCGCGAGTCCTCGGAGTGCCGCCGTTCGATGAACGTGCGCAGGGTCGCGACGAAGCGCCGCGCCAGGGCTTCAAGGGTTGAGGCGTGGTGCAGGTGGTGGCTGTAGCCGAAGAACATCCCCAGCCGCCCGTCCCGCACCGACCCGGTCACGACCAACGGGTGCGTCCGGAGGGCCTGGGGTGCCACCGTCGTTCCGACGGGATCATCGCCCAGGCAGAAGAGGGTGCTGTCGTCGGACGCGCCGTACACCTGCCCCAGGTAGTTGAACGCCACCTGCGCCCGGGGGAAGGCGGCCATCCGCTCACGGATCTCCGGGGGGCCCATGTAGCGCAGCAACCCGTAGCCGATGCCCTGGTCGGGCCACTGGCTCAGCGTATCGCGCACCGCGCGCAGGCTGTCGCCCGGGGTGCCGCCCTCCGGCAGCCGCAGCAGTGCGGGCGTCATCGACGTGAACCAGCCCACGGTGCGTGACATGTCCACGTCCGCGAACAGGTCCTGCCGGCCATGGCCTTCCACGTCGATGAGCACGTCCGACTGGCCGGTCCATTCGCGCAGGGCCAGCGCCAGCGCGGTCAACAGCACGTCGTTGATGCGCACCCGCCAGCCCGGCAGCGTCTCCTGGAGCAGCAGCCGGGTCTCCTCCGCGTCCAGTTGGACGGAGACCGCCCGCTGCGACCCGTGGGTGTCGGGACCCACCGAGTCGACGGGGAGCGGGGCGACCTTCAGGCGCGCTTCGTCCAGCCACATCGCCGTCTGCGTGTGCAGGGCGTCGGAGAGGGCGTGGGTCTCCAGCCGGCGCGTCCAGGACAGGAAGGACGTCGTCTTGCCGGGGAGCACCGCGGGGCGCCGCTCCTCCAGTTGCAGGTACGCGGCCTCCAGGTCCTCGATGAGCACGCGCCAGGAGACGGCATCCATCACGAGGTGGTGGATGATGATCAGCAGGCGCTGATCCTGCCCGGGGCCGAAGTCGAAGAGGGCGGCGCGCACCAGGGGCGGCCGGGCCAGATCGAAGCTGGTCTGGAGTCGCTCCGCCTGCTCCTCCATGGCGCGAAGACGGGCCTCCGGCGGGAGCACGGAGAGATCCACCTGGAGCAACTGGAAGGAAGCCTCCTCGGGCGGGGCGTTGTGCTGACGCCAGCAGGAGCCGTCGCGGGTGAAGCGCAGGCGCAGGGCGTCGTGGTGGCCCACGAGCAGCAGGAGCGCCTGCTCCACCAACGTCGGCTGGAGCGGCTGCCGGGCCCGCAGCAGCAGCGGCATGTTGAAGTGATGGGCGTGTTCGGGATCGCCGTCCAGCAGCTCCCGCTGGATGGGCGTGAGGGGGACCTCGCCCACCACCGGGCCTTGTTCCGCCTGGGTGCCCACGCTGAGCTTCGCCACGTTCGCCAGCGCGCCCAGGGTGGGGTGCTGGAAGAGGTCGCGCACGGAGAGCCGCACGCCGGCCTGACGCGCGCGCGCGACGACCTGGATGCTGATGATGGAGTCGCCGCCCAGATCGAAGAAGTTGTCGTCGACGCTCACGCGCTCGACGCGCAGCACCTGGGTCCAGATCGCGGCCAGCCGCTGCTCCATCTCCGTGCGGGGCGCGACGTACTCCTGCCGCGAGGCGCGCACGCCCTCGGGGGCCGGCAGGGCCTTGCGGTCCAGCTTCGCGTTCGCCGTCAGGGGCAGGGCCGTGAGCGGCACGAACGCCGACGGCAGCATGTACTCCGGCAGCCGCTGTTCCAGGAACGTGCGCAGCACGGCCGGATCCAGGTCCAGGTCCTCGCCCGCGACGAAGTAGGCGACGAGCCGCTTGTCGCCGGGCACGTCCTCGCGCACCACCGCCACGGCCTCGCGCACGTACGCGTGGGCCCGCAGCGCGTTCTCCACTTCCGCCAGCTCGATGCGGAAGCCGCGCACCTTCACCTGGTGGTCCACGCGGCCCAGGAACTCCATCACCCCGTCCGGACTCCAGCGCGCCAGATCGCCGGTGCGGTACAGGCGCTGGCCCTGCGTCGTGGAGAAGGCGTTCGGGACGAAGCGTTCGGCGGTCAGGTCCGGACGCGACAGGTAGCCGCGCGCGAGGCCGTCACCACCGATGAAGAGCTCACCGGGAACACCCGGGGGCACCGGCTGCCCGTGCCTGTCCAGCACGTAGAGCTGCGTCTCGTTGACGGGCCGGCCCAGGGGGATGGACGTGCCCACCTTCGCCGCGTCCGTCATGCGGTGCGTGGACGCGAAGACCGTCGTCTCCGTCGGGCCGTAGCCGGCGCTCACGGTGATGCCCAGCTCCTTCAACACCCGGCGCACGTGGTGTGCCGGGATGACATCGCCACCGGTGAGGACCTGCCGCATCCCGCGCAGGGCCTCCAGCCGCAGCTCCGCGACCTGCGCGAAGAGGCCCGCGGTCAGCCACATCGTGGTGACGGCATGCTTCTGGAGGGTGTTCTCCAGCAGCTCCAGGTCCGACGGCGGGCCCGGCGGGAAGACGACGAGGCGCCCGCCGAAGAGCAGCGGGGCCCAGATCTCCAGCGTGGAGGCATCGAAGGAGATGGGCGAGATGAACAGGAACGTCGAGTCCGGACCCAGGTCCACGAAGGACGCGTTGTGCAACAGCCGCAGCACGTTGCGGTGCTCCACCGCCACGCCCTTGGGACGGCCGGTGCTTCCGGACGTGAAGTCCACGTACGCCAGATGACGCGCGTGCGTCCCCGCCTTCACGGGCGACGTGGGCCGTCCGTCCAGACGCAGCTCCTCCACGAAGAGGCAGGGCAGGAAGTCATCCACCGCCAGCTCGTCGCGCACCGCCTGCGTCGTCAGCAGCAGCCTGGGCGGCGCATCCTCCATCATCGCGGCCAGACGCTGCGCCGGGTACGCCGCGTCCAGCGGCAGGTACGCGCCACCGGCCTTGAGGATGGCCAGCAGGGAGACGATGAGCTCGACGGAGCGCTCCAGGCACACCGCCACCAGGACGTCCGGGCCCACGCCCTGTTCGCGCAGCAGGTGCGCCCACTGGTTCGTGCGCGCGTCCAGCTCCGCGTACGTCAGGCGCGTGTCTCCGAACTCCAGCGCCACGGCGTCCGGACGGAGCGCCGCCTGCGCCATGAAGAGGTCCTGGATGCAGGCGTCGCGCGGGTATTCGCCACCCGTCGCGTTCCACTCCACCAG
The DNA here is from genome assembly GCA_004173515.1 of Myxococcaceae bacterium. Classification (GTDB taxonomy): domain Bacteria; phylum Myxococcota; class Myxococcia; order Myxococcales; family Myxococcaceae; genus Corallococcus. Next base: position 14,442 of record SECN01000292.1, read on the forward strand.
CACCCGGTTTCGCTCCTCCCCGACCATCAGGGACAGCCGGGCGAGGGGTACCTCCGGATTCGCGACGACCTGACGCGCGAGCTCCACGAAGTGCCCCGCCATCCGAACGAGGGTCGCTTCATCGAAGAGCGCGGTGGGGTACTCGAAGCGGCAGGTGAGGCCCGCGCGGTTCTCCCAGACGTCCAGGCCCAGGTCGAACTTGGACGTGCCCGTGGTGACCTCCACCGGGGTCAGCTCCAGCGACGGCAACTGGGCCTTGGCGTCCGGCGTGTTGAGCACGTTGAGGACGACCTGGAACAGCGGCGTGCGGCTCAAGTCTCGTGGCAGGCCCAGCGTGTCCAGGATGCGCTCGAACGGCGCGTCCTGACGGGCGTACGACTCCAGCGCCTGGGTGCGCACCTGGCCCAGCAACTCCACGAAGGAAGGCGTCCCGTCCTGCCGCGCTCGGAAGGCCAGCGTGTTGACGAAGCATCCCAGCAGGCCCTCCACCTCGGGACGCGTGCGGCCCGCCAGGGGGGTGCCCACCACGAAGTCGTCCTGGCCCGAGTAGCGCGACAGCAGCGTCTGGAAGAGCGCCATCATCACCATGAACGTCGTGGCGCCCTGCTTGCGGCCGAGCGTCAGCAGCGGCTGCGCCACGTCGGCCGGGAACTGGAAGCGGTACTGCGCGCCCTCGAAGGACTGCGCCGCCGGGCGCGGTCGGTCCGTGGGGAGCAGCAGCGTGGGGGCCCCGAGCAGTTGCGCCTTCCACCACGCGACCTGCTCCTCCATCACGCCGCCTTCCAACCACTGGCGCTGCCATACCGCGTAGTCCGCGTACTGCACCGGCAGCGGAGGCAGTGGCGAAGGCATCCCCGCGGTGAATGACGCGTAGAGCACCGTCAACTCGCGCGCGAGCACCATGGTGCACCACGCGTCGGAGACGGCGTGGTGGAGCACCAGCGCCAGCACGTGCATCCCCGGCTCCACGCGCACCAGCAGCGCGCGGATCACGAGCTTCTCCAGGTCGAAGGGGAGCAGGGCGTGGGCCCGGCACAGGCGCGCCAGCTCCGCCTCGCGGGCCTCGGGCGTGTCACCGGCCACATCGACCCGTGTCAGGGGCAGGCCTCGCGCGGGGTGGATGACCTGCACCGCGGTCTCACCCGCGAGCGAGTACGTGGTGCGCAGCACTTCGTGCCGGGCCACCAGTTCGTCGAGAGCCGCCTGGAGCGCGGCGACGTCCAACTCGCCCGTCAGGCGGAACGTGGTCGCGTTGTTGTACGCGCCGCTCTGGGGTTCCAACTGCTGGATGTACCAGAGGCGCTGCTGGGCGAAGGACAGCGGCAGCGGTTGATCCCGGGGCGCTCGGGGAATGGGCGGCGGCGCGCCCGGAACGTTCGGGGTCACGACGGGGCGGGGTGCTTCCACCTTGGTGGGGGGACGCGCCGCGGGCGAGGGCGTGCGGGAAGGCAGCGTCACCGGCTCCACGCGTCCATCCGCGCGCAGGCGGACGTGGCGACCGGTGCGGTACAGCCGCGAGGAGACCTCCGTCGGGTGTGGCACCAGCCGGCGGTGTTCTTCTTCCTCGGCCTTCCACAGGCCCCGGGGCAGACCCGCGCCCGCGAGCGCCAACTCTCCCACGACCCCTTCGGGCACCGGCTGTCCCGTCGGATCCAGCACCCAGGTCTGGAGGCTGGCCGGAATGCGCTCGCCGGGTGCACGGGGCAGGAGCGCGCCTTCGGTAGCGGCCCCGGACAAGAGCACCTCCACGCCCGCGCTTCGATGCAGCGCGGACGCCAGCTCCGATGAGGCGTCCTCCAGCACCAGCGCTCCGACGGAGCCCAGCGAGTCACGCGCCCCGGGCAGGTCCGTCAGCGAGCGCGCGAGCCGCGCCGAGGTGTGCACCAGCACCGCGCCCGACTGCTTCGCCAGCGCGAGGAGGCTCTCCACGCCCTGGCCGCTCTCCACCAGCACCTGCTCCTGGCGCGCGGCCGCTTCCTGCTCCAGCAACTCGCGCACCCGCGCCAGCCGCCGCAGGCCCTCCAGCACCACCGGCGTCTCCAGGCCGAAGTCGATGAGGGCCGCCACCTCGTCCACGTCCGACACCTGCAACTCACG
>SECN01000293.1 GCA_004173515.1 Myxococcaceae bacterium
GGGTGGTGGGCGGCGCGGACGCGGGTTCCTGCTTGCATCCGGCGAGCATCGCGCTCACCAGGAACGCCTGAAGCAGCCAGCGGGCACGGGGTGCGCGCGGGGGCCTGGGCGGGACAGCGGACTGCGGGGACATGTTTTCCTCCGGGGGTGGCGGCGGGGCTGATTTCATTCCGCGTGCCGCGCGTGGGGCACCTCGGAGGCGCACGGAAAGTGCGGCCCGGCGACCACGTGCCGGCGCTCCCCCGTGCGCGTCCGCGGGCCCACAGGGTGTCCAGGCAGCCACACTCACGTGGCATCCGGACGCGCTCGGGATGCGGGATTTCGCCGCGCAGACTGGAGGCGGAGGGGCTCGGCGGTCAACTGGGGGACCCCGGGAGTCATCCGGGGCGCTAGGGTTGCCCGCCCATGGTGCTGCCCGTCCGATTCGTCCTCATGCGCCCGCGCAACGCGGAGAACCTGGGCGCCGCCGCCCGCGCCCTGAAGAACTGCGGCCTGTCCGACTGGGCCTGGGTGACGCCGGAGGTCGAGGACCTGTCGCCCGCGCACCGGCTCGCCGTGCACGCGGAGGACGTGCTGGGTGGGGTGAAGCGGCCGGACACGCTGGAGGCCGCCGTGTCCGACTGCGTCTGGGTGGTGGGCACCAGCTCGCGCAAGGTGGACGGCAAACGCCGCCTGTCGCCCCGGGCCGTCGGTGAAGAGCTGGTGGCCCGGGCGGCGCAGGGCCCCGTGGCGCTCGTCTTCGGAGATGAGCGCAGCGGCCTCACCAACGCGGAGGTGGAGCGCTGCCACGACCTGTCCGCGGTGCCCACCGCGCCGGAGCAGCCCTCCATCAACCTGGCGCAGGCGGTGCTGCTCTACGCCTACGAGGTGCGGATGGCCGCGCTCGCCGAAAGCGCGCCGCCCCCGGGCCCCCTGCCCCTGGCCGCCACCGACGCGGAGCTGGCGCGGGTGGAGGCCACGCTGGAGACGCTCCTGACCACCGGCGGCTTCCTGGTGGACGAGCAGCCCGGGCGCACGGCGGTGAGGGACCTGTTCGCGCCCCTGCGCCGCTCCCGCCTCACACGCAACGAAGCCCGGCTGTGGCTGGCCGCGTTGCACACCGTGCGCAAGCACTTCCCTTCCCCCAAGGACAGGGGCTGAGCAGGCAGGGGGACGGCGTGGCCTTTCGAGCAGGACCCCGGAGCGTCGCTACCTTTCACGGAAGTGCCGGACCCCACTCGAGGGAGGAGCACCACGTGAACCACATGCCTTACGAATCCATGGTCGTGGGGGGCACCGAACCCGGCCCCGGCCAACTGGCCCCGTCCCGCGAGGACCACCCAGAGGAGCCCGGCCGCACGCCCCAGACGGCGGAGGACGGCGAGTTCGAGGACGAATCCCACCGCATGGCGGACGGCGACGAGCCCGGCCGCACGCCCGGTTCCGCCGAGGGCGACGATCCGGACGAAGAGGTCCGGAAGTAACCCCAACGCACCGCCGCCCCGCGCGGCTACAGTGCCGCGCCCATGCCTCGCAAGCCCGAACGGCCGCCGAAGTCCCCTCCCCGCCCCAACCGCTGGGAGGGCAGGGAGAAGCCGGACTGGCTGTCCCGGGCGCTCGCCCGCGCCGGCGCCATGCCCCAGAAGGACGCGGAGGCCGCCATCAAGGCGGGCCGGGTGAGCATCAACGGCCACGTGGTGAAGACGCACCTGACGCCCGTGCCGCCCGACGCGGTCCTCAAGGTGGACGGCCTGCCGGTGCGCAAGGTGGCGCCCACGCACGTGCTCGCCTTCCACAAGCCCGCGGGCGTGCTGTCCTCCACCGCGCGCCAGCACCGCACCGGCACCGTGTTCGAGGTGCTGCTGCCCCAACTGCCCACGGAGCTCGCGAGCTTCACGTGGCACGCGGTGGGCCGGCTGGACGTGGACACCACGGGCCTGCTGCTCTTCACCAACGACGACAAGCTCGTCGCCCACGCCACGTCGCCGGAGACGAACCTGCCCAAGCGCTACGTGGCCACGGTGTTCAGCATCGCGGACGAGGAGCGCGTGGCGCCGCTGCGCCAGGGGATGATGCTGGATGACGGCCCCGCCCGCCCCGCGCTCGTGCGCGTGCGCGACGAGAAGACGGTGGAGGTGACGCTCACCGAGGGCCGCCACCACCAGGTGAAGCGGATGCTGGGCGCCGTGGGCCTGCCCGCCCGCGCGCTCCACCGCGAGGCCGTGGGCGACATCGTCCTGGGCGACCTGCCCGAGGGCGGCTTCCGGCTGCTCACCGAGGCGGAGGTCCGCGAGAAGCTGCACTACACCGGCCGCGCACCCGCGACCGCCGCCCCCGAGACGGAGACCGAGGACGCCTGACGGGTCTCCGGGGTTGGGCTCCAGCGGTGCCCGGAAACAACCCCCGGACGGGTGACTTCCGGGTTAGCGCGGCCCGCCGGAAGGGATAGGGTGCACCCCATGGCGGACTTCGACCTGGTGGTCATCGGATCTGGACCGGCTGGAGAGTGGGGCGCGATTCAAGCCTCGCTTTCGGGCAAGCGGGTGGCGGTGGTGGAGCGCGAGCCGGTGCTCGGCGGCACCGCGGCCAACACCGGCACCCTTCCCTCCAAGACGCTGCGCGAGACGGCGCTGCACCTGTCCGGCTTCAAGGCGCGCGGCCTCTACAGCGTGGACGCCACCCTGCGCCACGAGGCCACCGTCTCCGACTTCCTCTTCCGCGAGCGCCGCGTGAAGCAGATCGAGCGCGAGCGCATCCACAAGAACCTCCAGCGCCACGGCGTCACCGTGTTCCAGGGCAAGGGCTCCTTCCTGGACGCGCACACCGTGCAGGTGACCCACGATGGCGCCGTGGTGGCGACGCTGGCCGCGCCCACCGCCCTCATCGCCACCGGCTCGTCGCCCTACCGCCCGCCGCTGTACCCCTTCGGCGATCCGCGCGTGCACGACTCGGATGAGATTTTGGACATCACCACCCTGCCCCGCACATTGGTGGTGGTGGGCGGCGGCGTCATCGGCTGCGAGTACGCGTGCATGTTCGCCGCGCTCGGCATCCCCGTGACGCTGGTGGAGGTGAAGAACGAGCTGTTGTCCTTCCTGGACGTCGAAATCGGGCAGCTCCTGCGCGAGTGCATGGAGACGCTGGGTGTCCGCCTGCGCCTGGGCCAGGTGGTGGAGTCCGCGCACGTGCCGGAGTCCCACGAGGAGCCCATCCGCCTGAAGCTGTCCACGGGCGAGGTGCTGGAGGCGGACCAGGTGCTGGTGGCCTCCGGCCGCACCTCCAACACCGCGGGCCTGGGCATCGAGGCCCTGGGCGTGAAGCAGGGCAAGCGCGGGCAGATTGAAGTCGGGCTCGCGTACCAGACGGCCGTGCCCCACATCTACGCGGTGGGCGACGTCATCGGCTTTCCGGCCCTGGCCTCCACGTCCATGGAGCAGGCCCGCATCGCGATGGAGCACGCCTTCGGGCCGGGCAAGCGCACCCTGACGCCCATCCTCCCCTACGGCATCTACACCATCCCGGAGGTCTCCATGGCCGGAGACACCGAGGAGTCCCTGCGCGCGCGCAGCATCCCGTACGTCGTCGGCCGCGCCACCTTCGACACCAACCCGCGCGGGCAGATCATCGGGGAGCGGCAGGGCCTCCTGAAGCTGCTCTTCCACCGCGACGACCTGAAGCTTTTGGGCGTGCACGTGCTGGGGGAGCAGGCCTCGGAGCTGGTGCACGTGGGGCTCACCGCGCTGCTCACCGGCTCCACCGCGCAGCTCTTCGTGGAGACCTGCTTCAACTACCCGACGCTGTCGGAGGCCTACAAGGCCGCCGTCGTCCGACGACACGCGTGACAGCGCGGGCGCGGCCGAGGGCTGCCGGGTCGCCTCACGCGGCTGGATGGACGGAGCGCCCCGCCCCGAGGCCCCCTGGAGCAGCGAGCGGATCCGCTCCCAGCGCAGCTTCTCCTCCACCATGAGCTGCACCAGCTCCTCACGGGCGGAGGCATCCGGCAGGTCCGACGCCGCCGACGCGACCTTGTCCATGAAGGGCAGCAGGTAACCGAAGTCCCGGTCGAAATTGAGGGGGTTCGCCATGGGGGCACCTTATCCGTGGTAGACGCGCGACGCGACGATGAGCCCACCCCGAACGTCCAACACCTCCGCCACCGGCAGGGGCGCTTCATTTGGGGCGTGCCTCAGGTACTCCATGAACACCCGGTCCCCGTCGGCGGTCAGGGCCGTCTCCTCGTACCGCAGGCCCGGCAGCCGGGCGATGGCGTCCTTCCACCATTGCTCCAGGGCCGGCCGGCCCACCAGGCGCCCCCCCGTCTCCGGATGGAGGACGCGAATCTTGGGTGAGGTGTGCGTTGCATCCTCGGCGTACAGCGCCACCAGGGCCGTCACGTCGTGGGCGTTGAAGGCGCGCAGCCAGGCGCGGGCCAGGGAGAAGTTTTCGCTCGCGTTCATTGTTATGAAGCCTCAGCTGTAAGCAGATGGCGGAACGTAGGCGGATGTACGCCCCGCATCGTGCGGATTTGTCTGGTAACTGAGACCTGTGGGAAGTAAGGGCCCCGCCTGCTCTGTTCCCTCAGGCAATTTTTTCAAGAGAAGAAGGACCGGATCGTGGCCACCAGCGCAACCATCGAGAAGATTCGTAACATCGGTATCTCTGCCCACATCGACTCGGGCAAGACGACGCTCTCCGAGCGCATCCTGTTCTATACGGGCAAGATCCACGAGATCCACGAGGTCCGCGGCAAGGACGGCGTGGGCGCGATCATGGACTCGATGGACCTGGAGCGTGAGAAGGGCATCACCATCCAGTCCGCCGCCACGTACGCGATGTGGGGCGACTACAACATCAACCTCATCGACACGCCGGGACACGTGGACTTCACCATCGAGGTGGAGCGCGCGCTCCGCGTCCTCGACGGTGCCATCCTGGTGCTCTGCTCGGTGTCGGGCGTGCAGTCGCAGTCCATCACGGTGGACCGCCAGATGAAGCGCTACAAGGTTCCGCGCATCGCGTTCATCAACAAGATGGACCGCGCGGGCGCGAACTATGATCGCGTCGCCCTGCAGCTGAAGGAGAAGCTGGGCCACCACGCGGTGCGCCTCCAGTACCCCATCGGCGCGGAGGACCGCTTCCAGGGCCTCATCGACCTGCTGTCGATGAAGGCGTACTACTTCGACGGCGAGAACGGCGAGCACATCCGTGAGGAGGCCATCCCCGCGGACATGAAGGACGAGGCCGAGCTGCGCCGCTCGGAGATGATCGAAGGCGTCGCCAACGTGGACGACACGCTGGGCGAGGCGTTCCTCACCGACCCGGACAGCATCACCGAGAAGCAGCTGCGTGAGGCCGTCCGCCGCGCCACCATCGCGCTGAAGATGACGCCGGTGATGTGCGGCTCCGCGTACAAGAACAAGGGCGTGCAGCTGCTGCTCGACGCGGTGTGCAGCTACCTGCCCAACCCCAAGGAAGCGACCAACGAGGCCCTCGACCAGAAGAACAACGAGGCCAAGATCATCCTGGAGTCGGACCCGGAGAAGCCCTTCGTCGGTCTCGCGTTCAAGCTGGAAGACGGCCGGTACGGGCAGCTCACGTACATGCGCATCTACCAGGGCCGCGTCACCAAGGGCGACTTCATCGTCAACCAGGTGAACCAGAAGAAGGTCAAGGTGCCGCGCATCGTGCGCATGCACTCCAGCCAGATGAACGACGTGAACGAGGCCACCGCGGGCGACATCGTCGCGCTGTTCGGCATCGAGTGCGCGTCGGGCGACACGTTCACCGACGGCACCGTGAACTACACGATGACGTCCATGTTCGTCCCGGACGCCGTCATCTCGCTGGCCGTGGAGCCGAAGGACCGCACCAAGTCGACCAACTTCTCCAAGGCGCTCAACCGCTTCAACAAGGAAGACCCCACCTTCCGCGTGTCGCGCGACGAAGAGTCCGGGCAGACCATCATCCGCGGCATGGGTGAGCTCCACCTGGAAATCTACATCGAGCGCATGAAGCGCGAGTACGACTGCGAAGTGAAGGCCGGCAAGCCGCAGGTGGCGTACCGCGAGACCATCAGCCAGAAGGGCGAGTTCGCCTACACGCACAAGAAGCAGACCGGTGGTTCCGGTCAGTTCGCGCGCGTGTGCGGCTACGTGGAGCCCCTGCCCTCGGACGCCGTGCAGCAGTACGAGTTCGTGGACGACATCGTCGGTGGCTCCATCCCGCGCGAGTTCATCCCCGCGTGCGAATCCTGGAGCCCGTCATGAAGGTGGAAGTCAGCGCGCCGGAGGAGTTCCAGGGCTCCGTCGTCGGTCAGCTCAACCAGCGCCGTGGCACCATCCTCAACACGGAGACGGCCGAGGGCTACCTCACGGCCGTGGCCGAGGTGCCGCTGAACACGATGTTCGGCTACTCCACCGACCTGCGCTCCGCGACCCAGGGCAAGGGCGAGTTCACGATGGAGTTCGCCCGGTACTCGCAGGTGCCGAAGAACGAGGCCGAGGCCCTGATGGCGACGTACAAGGAGAAGCAGGCCGCGGACCAGGCCGCCCGCAAGTAGTCCGGGCTTCCCAGACGCCGCTCTGGCAGTAGGAAGGGCGCTCCCTCACTCAAGTGGGGGGCGCCCTTTCGCTTTTGACGTCCCCTTCCGCGGTACCGCCGTCTCCTCCCCTTTCCCGAGGTTCTTCCCGTGACGCTGCTTCGCGCCGCCAATGTCCAGCTCGCCTTCGGCAGCCGCACCGTCTTCGAGGGCCTCACCTTCACCATCGAGGAGGGAGAGCGCGTGGGCCTCGTCGGCGTCAACGGCTCCGGCAAGTCCTCCCTGATGAAGATTCTCGCCGGCGCCTCCAAGCCGGACCTGGGCGAGCTCCAACTGCGCCGGGGCGCCCGCGTCACCTACCTGCCCCAGGAGCCGGAGTTCCCCGAGGGCGCCACGGTGCAGAGCGAGCTGGCCGTGTCCCAGGCCCCGCTCAAGGCGGCCCTGGACGCGCACGCGGAGCTGTCGCGCAAGCTGGAGGCGGACCCCGCCAATGCCACCGAGAAGATGCTGGAGCAGATGTCCGTGCTCAGTGACCGCATCGAACAGGCGGGCGGCTGGGACACCGAACACCACGCCAAGATGCTGCTGGACCGGCTGGGCGTGAAGGACTGGGACCGGCCGGTGGCGCAGCTGTCCGGAGGCCTGCGCAAGCGCGTGGCCATTGCCCGCGCGCTGCTCACCCGCCCGGACCTGCTGCTGCTGGACGAGCCCACCAACCACCTGGACGCGGACACCGTGGACTGGCTGGAGGATGAGCTCGACAAGCTGCCCGGCGCGCTGCTGCTGGTGACGCACGACCGGTACTTCCTGGACGACCTGGTGGACCGCATCGTGGAGATCCAGCCCGGCGGGGGCCTTGTCTCCTACCCCGGCAACTACGCGGCCTACGTGGAGCAGAAGCTGGTCGCGCAGGAGAACGCGGAGACGGCGGAGCACAAGCGCGGGCGCTGGATTGCCCAGGAAGTGGCGTGGCTGCGCAAGGGCCCGGAGGCGCGGCGCACCAAGAGCAAGGCGCGCATCGAGCGGGCGCAGAAGCTGCTGGCGGAGAAGGGCTTCCAGCGGCCCAAGGTGGCGGACCTGCGCGTGGTGGCGGCGCCCCGGCTGGGCCACACCGTCATCGAGGCCGAAGGGCTCAAGAAGTCCTTCGGAGACCGCAAGGTGCTGGACGGCGTGGACTTCCGCCTCCAGCGCGGCGAGCGCGTGGGCTTCCTGGGGCCCAACGGCGTGGGCAAGACGACCTTCCTGCGCGTGATGCTGGGGGAAATCCCGGCGGACGAGGGCAAGCTCGTCATCGGGAAGAACACCAAGGTCGCGTACTACGATCAGCAGCGCGCCCAGTTGGATCCGGACCAGACGGTGTACGACGCGGCCTCCAACGGCGAGGACCACGTGGAGCTGGCGGACCGCCGGGTGGCGCTGCGCGACTACCTGGAGGACCTGCTCTTCCCGGTGCCCATGCAGCGCATGAAGGTGGGGGCGCTGTCCGGTGGCGAGCGCAACCGGCTGCTGCTGGCGCGCCTGTTCCTGGAGGGCGCCAACGTGCTGGTGCTGGACGAGCCCACCAACGACCTGGACATCGTCACGCTCAACATCCTGGAGCGGCTGCTCTTGGACTTCGCCGGCAGCACGCTGCTGGTGACGCACGACCGCTACTTCCTCGACAAGGTGGCCACCGCCATCCTCTCCTTCGACGGACAGGGCAAGGTCACCCGCTACGAGGGCAACTACGACATGTACAAGCGGCTGCGCGAGCAGTCGCAGGCCGCCGCCCTCAAGGCCGCCGCCACGGCGAAGAAGAACGAGGCGAAGAAGGACGAGCCGCCGCGCGTGGAAACCCCCGCGAAGGCCGCGCCGAAGAAGACGGCGAAGCTCTCCTACAAGGACCAGCGCGAGCTGGACGGCATGGAGGCCACCATCGAGGCCGCCGAGAAGCGCAAGGCCGGCCTGGAGGCCCAGCTGGCCGACCCGAATGTCTACAGCAACGGGTCCAAGGCGGCGGAGGTCCAGCAGTCCCTGGACGCCACCAACGCCGAGGTGGAGCGGCTCTATGCGCGATGGCAGGAATTGCAGGACCTGGCGGCGGCCCCGGCCTGAGTCACGGCGGGAAACCAACACCCGCCAATCCTTGCGGAGGATGTCCGTGGCGCGGGACTCGGATTAGAGTCTCGACGCTCGGGTCCAACCGCTTCGCGCTCCCCGCTCCAGGAGTTGTCCGTGCTCCGTCCGGCTTCTGTACTCGCCGCCGCCGCCGCGCTGTTCACCCTGCCGCTGTCCGCCCATGCCCTGGAAAGCGGTCCCAAGGGGCCCCTGCCACAGTTTGACCTGCAACGACTGCGATTGGACCCGGGAGCGCTGGGTTCGCTGGTGGTGGGGACGGGGCGGACGCTGGCGCCGGGGCAGCTCCGGGTGGGTTTGAACTACCACTACGAGCAGTTGCCCATGCATTTCCAGACGCGCTGGGAGCCGGGTGAGGGCACGGGGCTGGTCGAGAACAAGATGACCGCGCACCTGACGGTGGGCTTCGGCGTGCTGTCGTGGCTGGACGTGGGGGCGGAGCTGCCCTTCATCCTGATGCAGGGTGGAAAGCCCACGCTGAACTACGCGCCGCCCCGGACGGGAGGGCTCGCCACGCCGTGGCTGAGCGCCCGCGCGGCCATCCTGCGCCAGTCCCTGGGCGCGCCCATCAACGTGGGCCTGGAGCTGACGGCGGGCCTTCCGGTGGGCAGCCGCGAGGCGCAGGCCCACGAGGACTACGCGTGGCATCCGCGTCTGCAATTGGGCTACGTGGGTGAAGGCTTCCAGGTGGGTGGCGAGGCGGGGGTGTACCTGCGCAAGCGCCAGGACCTGCGGCCCGTGTCCTTCGCGGACGGTGACATCCTGGGCAATGAGCTGCGATTCGGCGCCACGGTGACGTCGCGGGGCGGCGAGGTGACGCGCGGCGAGGTGAGCGTCATCGCCGGCGTGCCGCTCCAGGGAGGCCAGGTGGGGGCGGAATTGCTCATCGCCATCCGCCGCCATGCCCTGTCCAGCCTGGACCTGTATGTGATGGGCGGCCCGGGCGTGGGCGCCGGCCTGGACACGCCCACCTTCCGCTTCGTCGCGGGCCTGTCCTGGGCCACCAGCAAGGTGGACTGACAAGGCCCGCCTTCGTTTCACTTCGGCATGAAGCCGAAGGCCTTCACCATCGCGATGGCGATGCCCAGCAGGCTCTCGCCCGCGATGAAGCCGGAGCTGACGGGCAGCACCGCGTCCTCCGCCAGCTTCGGCTTCACCCGGCGCAGGAGCGCGGCCAGCGCGGAGCCCACGAAGAGGCTGATGGAGCTGGAGCCGGGGATGACGATGGCCAGCCCCAGGCCGGACGCCGTGGGGACGAAGGCCTTCAGCCTCGGCGGGGCCCACCTGTCCAACAGCACCAGCGTCACGCCCAGGAGCGTCCCGCACAGGGCACCCACGCGCGCGGTGGGGTGCAGCGCGGACACGCCGGTGGCCAGCATCTTGGACACGCCGGCCCACACCATGGCCGCGGGCGCGGGGAATTGCTCCGTGCCCAGCACGTCCGCGGACGGCACCAGCAGGTTGAAGACGGGCACGATGACGATGGCGCCCGCGACGACGCCGAACAGCTGCGCGAAGAACTGCTGACGCGGCGCCGCGCCCAACAGCCACCCGGACTTGAGGTCCGTGAGCAGGTCCGCCGAGTGCAGCCCCACGCCGCCCGTGGCGTTGGCGCTCATGATGTTCGCGGGGACGTTGCCCGGGGCGAGCGCTCCGAAGATGAGCTGGGTGACGGGGCCCAGCGCCTTGGTGGGCGTGGTGTCCGTCTCCCCCGTCACGCGCGACGCGATGACGCCCATCACCACCGCCAGCGGCAGCGCGAGCACGCCGGCCCACCACGGAATCTGGAACAGGTACGCCATCAGGAAGACGGCCACCGGGCCCAGGAGCACGAAGCCCAGGGGGAACCAGGCCGGGGGACACTCGATGTCCGCGAGCGGATCCTCCTTCGCGTCCTCCTTCGGCTTGCGGCCCAGGAGCCCGCTCAGCGCGGAGAAGGAGCGCACCACGCTCTTCCACTGGAAGGCGAACGACAGCAGGCCCGACGACACCAGCACCGCGGAGCCCGTCCACAGCGCCCAGCCGTTGATGGCCTTGTACGTCACCTCCGGGATGACGCCCTGGGTGAACATCTCCGGCGCGAGGAAGCCGTAGGTGAGGAAGGCGCCCAGCAGCATGGACCAGCCGGTGCGGAAGTTCACCAGCGCGCCCGCGCCGATGAGCAGCAGGCTGAAGTCGAACGACAGCGACCACTTGCCGGCCTCGCGCCCCAGGATGTTGAACGGCAGGCTCACCTTCTCCGGCAGGTTCTTCAGCCAGCTGAAGCGCGCATCGCGCACCAGCACCAGCAGCGCGCCCACGAGCCCCGCGATGCCCAGCAGGCGCGACTTCTGGCGGGCCACCTCACCGTGGCCGTGCAGGGCGCGGATGGTCTCCGCGGTGGCGGTGCCGGTGGGGAACGGGAGCGCTTCGATGTTGATGAGCTGGCGTTTGATCGGGATGGCGGCGAAGACGCCCAGCGCGGAGATGACGCCGAACCACACCATCAGCCAGCCCGCGGACGGCAGCGTGCCCGTCAGCATCAGCAGCGCGGGCACCGCGGCCATGTTGCCGCCGCCCGTCATGTAGCCCGCCGCGGACGCCACGGAGCCCATGGCGTTGTTCTCCAGGTCGGTGAACTCCTTCGTGAGCAGCCTGAGCGAGCGCAGCGTGCCGAACACCGCGAAGCCCAGGATGCAGGCGGTGATGGTGACGCCCAGGCTCCAGCCCGTCTTGAGGACGACATAGAGGTTGGACAGGCACATCACCGCGCCAATGAGCATCCCGGCGATGATGGCGCGCACGGTGAGCTGCCGCGCGCCGCCCTGGTAGACGTGCTCCCGCCAGTACAGCTCCGGATCCATCGCCGCGGAGGCACCGGGCCGCTCCGGGACGGCGTCAGGGTCGGGCGCGGGGACGCGGAGCTGGCTGGGGTTCGGGACGGGAGGAGCCATGGGGGCGCGAAGATAGTGCACGCCCCCATGCAGAACGAAACGGTCCCTGCTTGGGGACGGCGCCTTTACGCGTGCGCGCCGCCGGGCCCGTGCACGTGGCCGTGGGTGAGCTCCTCCTGCGTCGCGTCACGCACTTCGCGCACGGTGACGTCGAAGTGCAGCGTCTTGCCCGCGAGCGGGTGGTTCAGGTCCACCACGACGGAGTCGTCATTGACGGTCTGGATGCGCAGGGGGACGTTGCCGTCCTCCGTCTGGGCCATCAGCGTCTGGCCCACCTGGGGCGTGAAGCCCTGGGGCAGCATCGTGCGGGGGACGGTGCGCAGCCCCTCGGGGTTGTGCGGGCCGTAGCCCAGCTCCGGGGTCACCACCACCTGCTTGCTCTCCCCGACGTCCAGTCCGTCCAGGGCGCCCTCCAAGCCGGGGACGATCTGCTTGTGCCCGTGCAGATAGGCGAGCGGCTGGCCCGGGGCGCTCTGGTCGATGACCTCTCCGTCTCCCAGATGGAGGCGGTATTCGAGCGCGACGACGCGACCGTTGGCGATCTTCATGACGGAGGAAGCTCCTTGGCTTCAGGGACGACGGAGTGAGACTTCGGACAAAGGTGGAACCGGCGCACGGCGACGTCAGGACGCGGGGGACTCCGCTGCTTCCTCGGCGGCCGGACGGTCGGGCGGCTCCCCGCGCGACACGTACACCGCGGCGGCCAGGTCTCCAGTGACGTTGAGCACGGTGCGGCACATGTCCAGGAAGCGGTCCACGCCGAGGATGAGGCCCAGGCCCTCCACCGGGATGTGGAACATGCCGAGGATCATCGCGATGACCGGGATGGAGCCCGCCGGCACGCCCGCGGTGCCGATGCCCGCCAGCACGCAGATGAACATGATGGTCGCCTGCTGGGCCAGGCCCAGCTCCACGCCGTACACCTGCGCGAGGAAGAGCACGGTGACGCCCTCGAAGAGCGCGGTGCCGTTCTGGTTCATCGCGGAGCCGGCGGTGAGCACGAAGCGCGACACGTTGCGCGGCAGGTGGAGGTTCTCCTCGGCCACCTTGAGGGCGGTGGGCAGCGTGGCGCTGGAGGAGGACGTGGAGAAGGCGGTGACGATGGCCAGCCGGCTGGAGCGGAAGAACTCCACCGGGTTGCGGCCGCCCAGGAAGCGCACCGACAGCGAGTAGACGACGAACATGTGGATGCCCAGCGCCAGCAGCACCACGCCCACGTACGACGCCAGCTGTCCCAAAATGTGGAAGCCCAGCCGCGCCGTCATGGAGAACAGCAGTGCGCCCACGCCGATGGGCGCCAGGTTCAGCACCCCGTCGATGAGCTTCATCATCACGTCGTAGAGCCCCTGGATGGCCTCCTTGAGGCGCAGCGCGGGCTCGCCCGGGGTGAGCGCCAGGCCCAGGCCGAAGATGAGCGAGAAGACGATGAGGCCGATCATGTCCCCGTCCGCCGCGGCCTTGAGGGGGTTGGTGGGCACCAGGGACATGAAGAGCGCGCCCACCGACGTGTCTCCGGGGGGCGGGGCCGCTTTGATCTGCGTGCCCGTGCGGGCCAGGGCGCGCGCCTCGTCGCTCAGGCCATCCCCGGGCCGCAGCGTGTTGACGAGCAAGAGGCCGATGAGGACGGAGATGACGGAGAGGACCACCGTGTAGCCCAGCGTGCGCGCACCCAGGCGGCCCACCTGCTTGAGGTCCAGTTCGGCCACGCCCACGACGAGCGCGGAGAACAGCAGGGGCACCACGAGCATCAGCAGCAGGCGGATGAAGATCTGCCCCACGGGGTTGGTGACGTGCTCGACCAGGCCACGGAGCCAGGGCGCATCCCCGAACACCGCGTTGGCGATGAGCCCCGCCACCGCGCCGACGGAAATGCCGAGGAGCATCTTCTGGTGGGGCTTCATCCGGGCAGTCTCCGCGCCCTCCGGCCAGCGGGAGGGGAAAGGGGCGCGAAGCCTAGCGGTGAAAGGAGGTGGCGCCCACCTCGCGTTCGGGGGAAAGCTTACGGCCCACCGTGGAATCCCTCGTCCAGCTCACCGAGACCGCCCTGCCCCCTGCCCTCTTCCACCGCCTGTCGCGGCGCGTGGGGGCGCTCAAGGGGGAGCGCCTGCGCAATACCTACCAGACGACGTTCTGGTACGCCTTCGGGCCTGCCCGGAACGTGGTGGAGGAGGTCATCCACACGCTGCGCCCCTCCGTGGCGAAGGGGCGGCGGATTGCCGGCGTGGAGTGGTGGCTGTCGCGCATGAAGGCCACGGACGTGCGCGTGGACTTCCACCAGGACCGGGATGAGCGACTGGCCTTGAGCACGGGGGCGCTGGTGCACCCGAAGCGCTCGTCGGTGTTGTTCCTCAACCGGGTGCGCGGCGGGGCGCTGGCGGTGACGCGGGAGCTGCCGTCGGCGGCGAATCCGTCGCTGGCGCCGGACCGGCTGGAGGATTTGACGCTGGTGGCGCCGCGTCCCAACCGGCTGGTGGTGTTCGACGGGACGCTGACGCACGGGGTGTTGGACGCGGACAACCAGGTGCCGGACGGGAAGCTGCCGGGGCCCGCGCGCGAGCGCAGGACGCTGGTGATGAACTGGTGGGACCACCGTCCCACCGACGTGCCGGAGTGGAGCGAGACGCGCTACTACCGCGCGCTGGGAAGCTGACGGGCGGTGTCGCGCAGGCGCTGGGTGACGCGGTCGGCCCACTCGGGTTCGACCTCCATGCAGGCAGGACGGCGGCCCAGGCGCAGGGCGGCGGAGGGCATGGAGCCACTGCCGGCGAACGGATCCAGCACGGTGTCTCCGGGGCGGCTCCAGGTGCGCACGAGCGGCTCCAGCACGGAGAAGGGCTTGTGGTGCGGGTGGCCGCCCCACTGCATGGCCTCCGCGTCGTCGTCGTAGCCGCCGACCACGGCCCACACGGTGGGCGCATCCCCCGGGGCGAGCGGAGGTTCGGGCGTGCGGGCGATGACGAGGGCGACCTCGTAGACGCGCAGCAGTTGCTCGTTGGCGTTCTTGTCGGTGGTGCGCTTGCCCCAGACATATTCGCCGCGCAGGTGGGGATAGCCCAGCTCGCGGGCGGCGGAGAGGATGGGCTCCTTGCCGAGCAGGTTGGTCCAGATGATGAGCGGCGCGTCAGGGGTGAGGTGCGCGACGGCGCGCGACAGCCAGGCGTCGGAGAAGACGCGGTAGTCGCGCACGGACTCGAAGCGGACGATGGGGTTGCGGTCGATCTTCTTGTGCGCGCGGGGGTCGCGCAGGTCCCCGCCCTTGCGGCGCCGGGTGAGCAGGCA
>SECN01000772.1 GCA_004173515.1 Myxococcaceae bacterium
GTGTGGAAGAAGTACGCCTGGGCGAACTTCGACATGTCCACGACGACCTGCGTGGGGCCCGGCAGCTGCGAGCCGAAGTCCGCGAACATCTTCTCGAAGACGGGCGTCACCTTGAGCAGCAGCAGCGCCGTCACGCCGATGGCCACCAGGATGACCACCGTCGGGTAGGTCATCGCGCTCTTGACCTTGGACTTGAGCTTTTCGGCCTTCTCACGGTAGGCGGCGAGCCGGTTGAGGATGGTGTCGAGGATACCGCCGACCTCGCCCGCGGCGCAGAGCTGCACGTAGAGCTCGTCGAAGACCTTGGGGTGCTCCTTCAGCGCGTCCGCGAAGGTGCTGCCCTGCTCCACCTTGTTCTTGATGGCGAACACCACCTTCTTGAAGGCGGGGTTGTCCATCTGGCTGGCGAGGATGTCCAGACACTGCACCAGCGGCAGACCCGCGTCGATCATCGTCGCGAACTGGCGGGTGAAGATGAGGATGTCCTTGCCGACGACACCGCCCATCCCGGGGATGGAGAGCTCGAAGTCCAGCGCGCTCTTCTTGCGGACCTTCGTCGGGTTGAGACCCAGGGACTTGAGGCGCGCGTTGACGGCCTCCACGTCCATGGCCTCCATCTCGCCCTTCTTGTTCTCCCCGCTCTTGGTCTTCGCCTCCCAGAGGAACTGGGCCGTGTTCTTCTTGGACGCTGTCGCCTTCTGCTGGACCGCTGGTGCCGCCATACCTGGACCTCCGGGGAGGGCGCGAGTCTAACCCGCGAAATTCACGACGGAAAACTAACGGGCGCCCGCTCCCCCGGCCGGCCGCTGGGCACCACCCGCCCCTGCGCCCGTCGCGAGGATGTTGCGCAGCTCTTCCGGGTCGGAGGACCGACCGAACGCTTCATCCTGGGAGATGAGGCGACGCGCCAGGAGGGCGGCCAGCGCCTGGTTGAACGTCTGCATCCCGTACTTCGCCTGGCCCACCTGCATGGACGAGTAGATCTGGTGGACCTTGTCCTCGCGGATGAGGTTGCGGATGGCGGGGTTGGGGATCATGACCTCCAGGGCCAGCACGCGGCCCGGGCCACCGATCTTGGACACCAGGGCCTGGCTCATCACGCCCTCCAGCACGAAGGAGAGCTGCGCGCGCACCTGGGGCTGCTGGTACGGCGGGAACACGTCCAGCACGCGGTTGATGGTCTGCACGGCGCTGTTGGTGTGCAGCGTCGCGTAGCAGATGTGACCCGTCTCCGCGATGGTGAGCGCCGCTTCGATGGTCTCCAGGTCTCGGAGCTCACCGACCAGCACCACGTCCGGATCCTGGCGCAGGATGTACTTGAGGGCCGTCTTGAAGTTCTTCGTGTCCGCACCCACTTCGCGCTGGTTGACCAGGCAGTTCTTGTGCGGGTGCAGGTACTCGATAGGGTCCTCGATGGTCATGATGTGCTCATGACGCTCGGTGTTGATCTTGTCGATCATCGAGGCCAGCGTGGTGGACTTGCCGGAGCCCGTGGGGCCCGTCACCAGGATGAGGCCGCGCGGCTTCTTCACGAGCTCCGCCACCACCGGCGGCAGGCCCAGCTCCTGGAACGTCAGGATCTTGAAGGGAATCGTGCGGAAGGCGCCGGCGACGGCGCCACGCTGCATGAAGATGTTCGCGCGGAAGCGCGACAGGCCCTTCACGCCGAACGACAGGTCCAGCTCGTTCTCTTCCTCGAACTTGTGCTTCTGCGCGTCCGTGAGGATGGAGTAGCAGAGCTGCTTCGTCTCCACGGGGGTGAGCGGCGCCGTCTTGAGCGGGACGAGTTCACCGTCCACGCGAAGCTGCGGCGGCGAGCCGGTGGTGATGTGGAGGTCGGAAGAGCCCTTCTCGACCATCGCCTTGGCGCGGTGTTGCCCACGACCTCTTCGAGCGTCGTCATGCCGTCCATGAGCTTCTTGAGCGCGCTCATGCGAAGGCTGCTCATGCCCAGCCGGATGGCCTCCTGCTTGAGCTCCGCGGCGGAGCCGCCGTTGATGACCAGTTCCTTGAGGCCGTCCCAGAAGGGCATGACCTCGTAGATGGCCACGCGGCCTCGGTAGCCACGGTCGTTGCACTCGCGGCAGCCGACCTTCTCGTACATCGTGAAGGTGCCCATCCTGTCCGGGGGGATGCCCGCGTCGATGAGGGCCTGCTCGTCCACCTTCTCCGCGGGGCGCTTGCAGGCCGGGCACAGCCGGCGCGCCAGACGCTGGGCGAGGATGAGGTTGAGCGACGCCGTCACGAGGAACGGCTCGATGCCCATGTTCAAGAGGCGGCTGACGGTGCCGGGGGCGTCGTTGGTGTGCAGCGTGGAGAGCACCAGGTGGCCGGTGAGCGCGGCCTTCACGCCGATCTCCGCCGTCTCGAAGTCGCGGATCTCACCGATCATGATGATGTCCGGGTCCTGGCGCAGGAACGAGCGCAGGCCGGCGGCGAAGTTCAGGCCGATGTCCTCATGCATCTGCACCTGGTTGATGCCGGCGAAGTTGAATTCGACCGGGTCCTCCGCGGTGCAGATGTTGGTGCCCACGTCGTTGAGGCTGGCGAGCGCGGAGTACAGCGTCGTCGTCTTGCCGGAGCCCGTGGGGCCCGTCACCAGCACCATGCCGTAGGGCCGGTCGATGGCTTCCTTGAACCAGGCCAGGGGCGTCGCGTCGAAGCCCAGCTTGGTCATGTCGAGCTGCAGGTTGCTCTTGTCGAGCAAGCGCATCACAACCTTCTCGCCGAAGAGCGTGGGACACACGCTCACGCGGAAGTCCATCTCCTTGCCGCCGCCGATCTTGATCTTGATGCGACCGTCCTGCGGCAGGCGGCGCTCGGAGATGTCCAGCGACGCCATGATCTTCAGACGGCTGGTGATGGCGTTGCGCAGCTTCATGGGCGGGCGCATCACCTCGTACATCACGCCGTCGATCCGGAAGCGGACCCGGAAGTCCTTCTCATACGGTTCGATGTGGATGTCGGACGCGCGCTTCTTGATGGCGTCCATGAGGATGAGGTTCACCAGCTTGACGACGGGCGCGTCGTCCGCGGCCTTGGCCATCTCATCCAGGTTCTCCTGCTCCTCCTTGGCGACCTCGATGTCGTCGCCCACGTCGCCGACGATGTCCTCCATCGAGGGGCCCTTCTCGGCGTAGTAGCGCTCGATGGCCTCGCGGATGGAGATTTCCGAGGCGACGACGGCCTCGATGTTGTAGCCGGTGAGGAACTTCAGGTCGTCCACCGCGAAGATGTTGGACGGGTCGCACATGGCGACGATGAGCGACGGGCCCGCGCGGTTGACCGGGATCACCAGGTGCTTCTCGGCCACTTCCTTGGGCACGAGCTTGATGATGTCCGGATCAATGTCGAAGTCCTTCAGGTTGATGGCGGGCACGCCGTACTGCTTCGACAGGAAGTCGGTGAGCTTCGACTCCTCGATGGCGCCCGTCTTGATGAGCGCGGTGCCGATGCGGGCACCGCTCTTCTGCTGCTCCTCCTGCGCCTTGCGGAGTTGCTGGACGGAGATGAGGTTCTCGCGCACCAGCAATTCACCGAGTCGACCGGACATTTCTGGGATGCCTCTTTGAGCGTGAGGAGG
>SECN01000294.1 GCA_004173515.1 Myxococcaceae bacterium
GAGGCAGGACTGGAAGTCGGCCCGCGCGCCGGTCGCCGTGAGGCAGGCGAGGGCGAGCCACGGCAGGATCGGCCTGCGGGAGGATCGCTGCCAGGAGTCTCGCCGCATCGTCGTCGCTCGCATGGTGTCCGGGGCGCCGGGAAACGTCTCCCAGCCTTCGTCTCCGGCGGGGGGTGTTTCGGGGGACGCGTCCGGTTCGCTCCGGGGAGGTGCCTTGGAAGGCGTGCCGGGTTCGCTCCAGGACTCGTCGGGCGAGGCGTTCCGGGTCGGAGGCGGCGAAGCGGGAGCCTGGGCCAGGACGGGGGTGCCCCAGGAGAGGACCAGGGCCGACAGGGTGAGGAGACCGGGGACGCGCATGGAGGAGGGCGGGCAGCCTAGCCCACGCTACGGCCGTGAACGAGGCCGGCCTGCCCGTCCTCCGGCCCGCCATCCGGTCACGTCCGGAAAGTGGCAGCCGGGCCACAATGCTGACGACGGGGGCTGGGCCCGGTCTAGCATCCCATGCTCGCGAGAGATGCGTCGGTGAGGAGAGCAGACGGGATGAGGGTCGGACGGGGTGCACTGCTGATGGCGCTCGCCCTGGGCGCGTGCAGCAGGCCCGGCGCGAAGACGGATGCGGCGGATGCTGCCGGTTCGGCGGACGCGGGTGTCATCGGGCTTCCGGGAAGGCCCTCTTCGCTGGTGATTCCCTCCTGCGACGTGCTGCTGCCGGAGGACCTGCGCGACCTGACGCTCAACGGGTTCGCGATGAAGGAGGAGCGGGCCTGTCCGACGTGCGGACCGCTGTGCACGTTGCGCTCGGCCGCGACGCCGGAGGTGTCCCTGTCGGTGGCGTACGACTGCCAGCCGGGCTACGCGAGCGCGGACGTGCGCGCGCTGCTCGCGCCCACGTTGAACGCAGGCGGCGAGGAGGTTTCCGCGCTGGGCAGGGCGGCGGCCCGGCGCAGTCCCGTGCAGGGCATGACGCAGGTGGTGGCGTGGGATGACGACACGCCGTGCGTCGTCGTCGTGACGCTGCTGGGGGATGAGCCCGACCGCGCGATGGATGTGGCCCGCCTCGCGGTGACGTCGCACAAGGGGATGGAGGACGCGGCGGCCGACGCGGGCACGGAGGCAGCGCGCGCCGAGGGCGACAATCCGCTCGGGGACTCGCCGCTGGAGCCGCTGGACACGCTCACCGCGCCGCGCGCTGGAACGACGGATGTGTTGTCCGCGCCTCCGGGCACGCGGACGCCGCCGCCCACCCATGCGCCCACCGTGGTGACACCGCGTCCGGCGACGACTCCGAGCGCACCGAACGCCGGGGCGCCCGCGCCCGGTCCGTGACGTCCGCGCCGAACGCGGCATCGGCAGCGCGACATTTCACGCCTGTGATTGCGCAAGGGTGGGTGCATCCCGCCTCCACATCCATGCTCAGGCCCGCACGGGAGGCGCGTGGAGGACGTGTGATAGGACCCGCGGGGCCTGGCAGGCCCTCGCCCCACTCCTTCACGCTCGAGCCCACCCGCCCATGAAGAAAGTCATTCTCGCCCTGGTCATCGTCCTCGTGGGACTCGGCGTGGCGGGCGCATTCCTCTACCGGAACGCCTCTCCTTCCAATGCCGACCACCGTCTGATCACCGTCGCCTCGGGCGATGAAACGGTCGCATCGGTGGTGGTCAACCTGCGGCTGCTGAAGTCCGTGCGCTCGGTGGAGTCCTGGAAGGACCGCATCGACCCGGCGGAGGAATACCTGCTCAAGGTCGGCAACCTCCCGCACCGGCACCGGGACATGCTCCTCGGGACATTCTCGTCCTTCGCCTCGGGCTTCGTGACGACCGCCGAGGGCCCCTCTCCCTTCCGCATGTTCGCCACCCACGGCCCGGCGGATCAGGCACTCGAAGTCCTCAAGAAAGACCACCTCGTCGAAGCCACCACGGGCGACGACTACGTCCTCATCGACCCCGAGACGTGCGAACGCACAGGCCCGCTCCGGCTGCTCAAGGGCGACAAGCTCCTCGCCTTCGTGCCGCCGACGCTCGCCGCGGACTTCACGGCGCGGCTCGCCCAGGAGCCCGGCCGGAAGATGGAGTCGCTGTGGATTGCCCAGGGCGGCATCAACCTGCAGCCCTTCCTCGAGTCCCTCGCCCCGCCGCTCGTGCAGATGGCCCTGGCGCGAGAGGAGCTCACCGACAACGCCCGGAGGCTTTCGCTCACCCTGCGCGCGGACACGGACGGAGGCATCTGGGCGGAGCTCGATGTCTTCGGCGACCACCCGGATCAACTCCAGAAGCTCTGGGAGAAGGCCTCGGGCACGGACTCGCCGCTGAAGAGCGTGGCGGAGACCTCCGTCAAGGTCACGCCGTCGAAGGACGCCTTCCGTCTCACCTTCGACGTGAATGCCCTGCAGAAACACGCGGACGTGCTGACCCGCAGCCTCTCCCCCTTCCAGAACGAAGCGCTGAAGGACGAGGACCTCAAGGCCCTCGACGACGTCGAGGAGTCGCTGCTCGACCCCCAGGAGCTCTACGCCTACGACGAAGCCCTCACGCCTGAATCCTTCTTCACGCGCTCCGGCGAGGATTGCAGCCCCGACCACGGGGTCGCCCTGGACGACGCGAAGAAGCTCCGCCTCGCGTTCACCTCCCTGAGCGCCCGGGAGAACCTGCCCGGCGTCGACTTCGTCAGCCTGACCTCCTCCGTCTGCCTGCCCCCGCACTACACCCCCGTCCTCGCGAAGCGCGCGTGGATGGAGGTCCGTCTCCAACAGCCGGAGATCGACCGGCCCACCTGTGGCCCGCTGGCGGACGAAGCGGACGGGATGACGTCCGAGGAGGACTTCTCCCGCGAGCACTCCAATGACATGCAGGTCGCCCGCAACACGGTCGGCTTCGCGTTCAAGCCCGGCGTGGACACGCAGAAGCTCCCGGCCCTTGAAGGCTCGGTCACCGTGCAGGTCCCCACGCGGTTGAAGAAGGTCACGCTGGCCTTCAAGCCGCCCTACGGCAGGGCCGAACTCGCCTTCCCCGAGGGCAAGCTCACCGTGGAAGGCACGCGCATCAGCGACGACGGACTGATGTTCCAGTTGGGCTCTGAAGGCACCCCGCCCGCGGTGCTCTCCGTGCGCGCCCTGAACGCGGCCGGGAAGTATCTTGAAACAGAATCGCGCTCGGGCTTCTCCGCGAGCATGACGCTGCCGTTCGTGGGCCGCATCCAATCCAACGACTCCTCCGTCCTCGCCCACGGCAAGCCGGAGCAGCTCGAGTTCGTCCTGGTGGACGCGACCACGCCGTCCGTCCGCCCCTTCAAGCTCACCCCGCCCTTCCCCCTCGCGGAGGATGCGCAGGAAGGCGACGCGGACCCCGAACCCGCGGCCTCGCCCCTCAGTCAGGCCGTCTTCGAGCAGACGCTCCAGTCCGCCAGCGCCATCGCCCAGCGCGAAGAGCAGTTCAACCGCTATGCCACCGGTGGACTGCGCGCCTCACCGGATGCGCCGGGCACCGCGCCCTCCCCGTTCAAGGTCCTGCTCCAGACGGAGGGCGTCTTCGAGAACAACCTGGAGATCCTCTGGACCGAGGACGTACGGCGGCACTTCCTGCAGATGAGCACGCCCCTCCAGTTGGAGATCCTGGAGGCGGACTTCGTCGACGGCACGCGCCTGCGTCCCGAGAACATGGAGGAGACCCGGGAGGCGGAGTCGGGTGAGAAGGAATACGTCTGGGGCTCCCGGTTCGGGGATCCGCGCGAGTGGAGCGCGACCCTGTCCCTGAGCAACAACAACATCTCCGCCAATGACCTCCGGGGCGTCATCTTCAGCGAATTCCTTCCCCACCGCCTGACGGAGGTGCCTATCGCGCGCATCCGGGGCCAGCTGTCGTTCTCCCTGCCCGAGACCATCGCGGCGTCGGCCCTCGCGCCGCTGAGCCTGCACACGCGGGCCACGCTGGGGGAGGCGCGCTTCCACGTCATGTCCATCGAGGACGACGAGGTC
The DNA here is from genome assembly GCA_004173515.1 of Myxococcaceae bacterium. Taxonomy (GTDB): domain Bacteria; phylum Myxococcota; class Myxococcia; order Myxococcales; family Myxococcaceae; genus Corallococcus. The sequence continues at coordinate 3,971 of SECN01000294.1, forward strand.
AGCCTGCTGAGCGAGAACACGGACCAGCCCGGCTTCTCCGCGGTGTTCACCGACGCGAAGGGAACCCCCGTCCGCGCGAGCCTGAAGAAGCGCACGGACTTCGACGACAAGACCTTCCGGCTCGACTTCGAGACCGACGGGCCCGTCCGCCAATGGCAGATGCTCCGGGCCCAGGGCGCGAACAAGACCTATACCTATCCGTTCGAGATCACGGCCCACGTGCTGAAGCCCGTGTCCTCGCGCAAGAAGTAGCGCGCCCGGCGCAATCCCCACGTCAGGGCTTGCGGGCTTCAAGCACGCGAATGCCCGTACGGCTGGGCGTGATGGCCTCCAGCGTCCAGCCCGCGGCGGCGAGAAGCGCGCGGAATTCCTTCGCCGTGCGCTCCTTTCCGCCCACCACCGCCAGCATGTTCAGGTCCAGCAGCGACGCGAACGAAGGGCTCCCGTCGTCCGGCAGCACCTGCTCCAGCACGAACAGCCGGGCCCCGGACGGCGCGCCTTCGTGGATCCTCCGGAGGATGCGGGAGGCTGCTTCGTCATCCCAGTCGTGGAGGATGAACTTGAGCAGGTAGGCCTCCGCGGCGGGGAGGCCCGGCGCGAAGAAGTCGCCCCCTACCAGCTCCACGCGGTCCGCCAGCCCCTGCGCCTGGATGCGGGCCCGGGCGCTGGGGATGACCGCCGGCTGGTCGAAGAGGATGCCACGGCATTGGGGGGAGGCCTTGAGCACGTGGCCCAGGAGGACGCCCTGGCTGCCTCCGATGTCCGCCACCCGCGTGTAGGCGGAGAAGTCGTGGAGCGTCGCGAGCTCCTGGCCCACCTCGTCGGAGAGGTTGCCCATGCCCTCCGCGAACTCCTCGGTCAGCGAGGGGTCGCGGTTCAGCCATGCCCAGAAGTCCATGCCCAACGTCTCTTGCGTGCGCGGTCTTCCGGTGCGGATCGCTTCAGCGAGCTGTCCCCAGGGCAGCCAGTGGCCAGGGCTGCTCATGGCCAGGGCGATGCCCCGCATGGAGCCCGGCACGCCCTTGCGCAGGACCCCGCCCAGGCTCGTCAGCGCGAAGGTGCCCGGCGGGGCTTCCACGAGCATGCCCGCCGTCACGCCGGCGCGCAGCAGCCGGTGCAGGTGTTGGCTTTCCAGGCCCAACGCCCGCGCCACGTCGTCACAGGGGCGAGCCCCCGCGGCCAGTTGCTCCACCACCTCCAGCCGGACCAACGTGCCGAGGATCTGCGTGATCCAGAACCCGGAGACGTACTGCATGAACTGCGCGGTGGGCGAAGCCGTCTGCTCGGAGGGATGGTCCATGCCCCCAGTGTGGAGGACCCGGAGGCGGGAAACACCCTGCCCTGGAGCGCGGGAGCTGCGTGTGAACCCGTGTACTCCGTCCAAGGGACCCGGCGGCCTCCACGAAGTGACACCGGCGGCGCTCTCAGGCGGACGGCCCTTCAGCGCGCGTCGGGGGACGCGAACCAGTCCCAGTCCTCGTCGGCCAGGGTCAGCCCCTCGCGCCGACGCCGGGCAAGCAGCACCTCCTGCCTCCACGCGGCGAGCCCTCCCGCCATGGGCCACGCCCTGGAGACCGTCCCCTTCTGGGGCTGCGCGAAGTGGAGCAGCAGCATGCGGTTGACCCGCTCGACGACCTGCGGTGTCGCCCCGGTGCGCAGTTGGAACTCCGCGGCGAACAGGGCGCCCTCTTCCCGCACGGTGCTCACGGGGGTGTCCGCCATCCGCACGGAGGGCCACAAGCCCAGCAGGGGTGGCTCCACGCCTTCGAGCAGCGCCGCGTGCAGCCGGTCATGCCCGTCCAACACCAGCCACTTCGCCAGGATGTCCACGTAGAGCAGCAGCGCGGGCGGCAGCGTCCCGTCCCTCGCGCGCTTGCGCCAGCTCTTCACCCGGCCATCGTCGGGGGCGGAAGGTGCGCGCAGCGGGAGCACGGCCCCGGGGCGCTGCGCGGGCAGCGTGTCCCACCAGTCCTCGTCCCAGGCCGGACTGAACCGCGTGACGGCGTCCAGCGAGTGCGGCGGTTGGGGCGGCTGGCCGAAGCGCCACTCCATGGGAGAGACGGGATGGCGCTCCGCCTGGTCCGCCAAGAGGACACTCACGGGCCGCAGGCACCACTGCCCGGAATGCAGCACCGACGCGGGCGCCTCCACCAGCTCTCGCGCCAGCCTCCACTGCCAGGCCTCCCACCAGGGCCCGGAGCCCGGAGCGTGGGACACGGCGCGGACGTCGGGGGCCGACAGCGAAGGCAGCCTCCAGGGCAGGGGCGCCGTGCCTCGCAGGAAGACCGCGCGGTCCCACCAGTCGTCGATGCGCACCCACAACAGCGGCGCATCCCCGCTCATCAAGCGCAGCCGGTAGTGCCCGGCCACTTCCAGGCGCAGCGCCGGACGCCGGGCCTGTCGGGCTCCGACGGGAACGTCCAGCAGCAGGCCGGGGCCGGGCGTGCGCAGGCCCCAGGTCTCCGTCGTGTCCACGCTGAGGGAGACGCCCGTCGGGCCTCGGGTCAGCGACACGGCGGGGACCTTGCTTGCGTCACCGCGCGCGGGCTTCGGGAAGACACGTGGATCCGATGAGGCACCGCGCACTCCTGAAGGGAGCAGGACAGCCCCCGGTCCTTCACCCGCACCCCGGGGCACCGCTTCGCCCCGGGCGCGGGTGGGGTCTACAGCGTCTGCAGGTACGCCACCAGGTCGTCCACGTCCGCGTCGGACAACCGCGACGTCTGGCCGTGCTGGTTCGTCTCACGGCCGTTCATCAGGCGGGCCCGGAGCGTGGGCGCGCTGCCGTCATGCAGGTACGGGGCGGTGCGGCCCACGCCCAGCAGCGACGGGGTGTTGAGCCCCGACTTGAGGACCTGCGCCGCGTCCATCAACACGCCCGTGCGCACGAAGGTGCCCACGTCCGCGTTGGTGTTGTTGGTGAGCAGGGCGCCCGCGTGGCAGGTGTCGCACGCCGCCTGCTTGTAGAGCGCGGCGCCGCGCGTCTGCGACTCGGTCAGCGGCTGGCCCTGGTTCGGGTTGTCCGTCGCCGGAATCGAGTCGATGAACGCCGCCAGCTTGGACACCGTGTCGGTGTCCAGTTGCGTGCCGCCCATGCGGTCGATGACCGTCGCGTTCATGAACTCACCCAGCCCGGAGAACTCCCCGCTCCAGTGGAAGGGCGCCGTCGACGTCGTCATGCGGCCCGCCAGGCTGGGCGTCTGGCGCGGCCCGTCCGGGAAGCCCCACACGTGTCCGTCCTCGCGGCCCTCCAGGTGGCACGACGCGCAGGAGACGGCCACCAGGGGGCTGGTCATCTTCGGATCCGTCGCGGTGAAGAACAGCCGCCGGCCCGCCGCCGCCATCGGCGACAGGACATCGCCCGCGAGCACCAGCCGCTGGCCTTCCTCGTGCACGATGCTCTCCCGGTCCTCTCCGGTGCTCACCAGCGTGCTGAGCGAGTGGTCGAACGCGTTGTAGACGTACGCCTTGCGCCCGTCGCGGGTGACGGCGATGCCGTTGGGCCCCGCGCCCACCGACACCACCTGCCGCACGGAGCTGGACGGGCTCGGCAGGTCGGTTCCGGACCGACGCCACGCCGGCACGATGGCCACGTTGTTCGACTCCTGGTTCACCAGGAACAGCCACGTGCCCGACGGATCCACCACCGCCGCGGAGGGGCCCTGCAGGGGGGACTCCATCGACGGGCTGGCGATGAGCGACGTGGGGAAGTCCGGCTTCTCCTCCGGCGGCGGCTTGCACTCGTCCAGGTCGTCCACCACCGGCGCGGGCACGTCGTCTTCCGTGTTGAAGGTGATGAGGCCCGCGGCCACCACGCCGCCGCCCACGCCCGCGCCGCAGGGCGTTCCACCGCCGTACATCGAATCGCCGCCGCCCCCCATGCCGTCGTCCGGCGACGCGGCCAGCGGATCCTCGCGCGACCAGAGCACCGGCGCGAAGAGCCGCCGTCCGTCCGGAGCGCCCAGCAGGTCCACCATGCCGCGCGCACGGAAGGTGCGCGGCCCCTGGGGACTTCCCGGCAAGGGCGGGGACTCCAGTTCGGAGATGCGCCCCGGCGCGGAGGACGCACGGTTCGCGCGCGCGTTCAGGTCCGTGCCTTCACGCACCACCCGGGGCCGGTCCGCGTCCGACAGGTCCACCGTCATCACGTCGCCCTGGCGGAACAGCGTCACCGCGGCCTTCTTGCCGTCCTCCAACAGCGCGATGCCGCGCGGCTCCTCGCCCAGCGGCAATTCCCAGCGCGCCGTGAGCGAAGCCGTGTCGATGGCGGTGAGGCTGCCGTGCTCGCTGGAGGTGCGCGTGGCGCTGTTCACCACGTACAGCGTCCGGCCGTCCGGCGACACCGTGAGCCCCGTGGGCTCCACGCCCACGTCCACGCGCGCCGCCTCCACCGCGTCGCCCTTGCGGATGACGGACACGCTGCGTCCGCCTCGGTTCGTCACGTAGACCGTGTCGTCCGGGCCCACCGTCACGCGCTCCGGACGCGGGCCCACCCGCACCTCGCCCACCTTCTCCTGGCGCTCGGTGTCCACCACCGCGAGGATGCCGTTGTCGGCGTCCACCACGTAGAGCGTCTTGTCGTCCCGGCTGAGCGCCACGGAACCGGAAGCATTGCTCCAGGTGCCCGCCACCTCGCGCTCACTGCACCCCGAAAGCACCAGCGTCACCGCGCAGAACGCGGCCCATCCCTGCCGTCGCATCGGAAAGCCTTCCCCTCCCGTGTGGCCCGCGCGTCCGTCCCGGCCAGTCCTGCTGATGCGCGCGTGTTCCCCACGGCCTGTCGGGTGCGTGCCGGCCCTGCTCACACGCCGTCCCGAGGGCCGCATGCTCGCCCACCCGTCCACCCGAAGTCGATGCCCTCCACACCCGCCGTGCGCCTCCGGACAGTGTGGGGAAGCCTCCCCCCTCCCCCAAATGC
>SECN01000295.1 GCA_004173515.1 Myxococcaceae bacterium
CGGTGCAGGCCGCCGCGGACGCCCGCCCGGCCCGGCCCCCCCAGCCGGCGCCCGTCCTGCGTTCCGAAACGCGTCCGCGCTTCCGTCCGACGTGGGATCGCCGGCGCGTGGCGGGCTTCGCCGCGGCGGCCGCGGCCGTGGTGCTCGCCGTGCTGGCGGTGGTGCGGCCGTGGCGTGACACCCAGGCGCCCCGGGAGCTGCCCTTCGCGCTCGCCTCCGCGCGTCCCCTGGAGGGCCGGCCCAGCCACCCCGGCCTCGAGGACTACCGCGCCCTGGCCACGATGCGGGGCGGCGCGGCCGGACGGCCCGAACTGGACCTGGCGAAGCTGGCGGCGCTGGAGCAGCGCGGGGATCAGCACGGCATCGCGACCGCCTACCTGGTGTCCGGGGACTTCGAGCGCGCGGAGCGCATCCTGGAAGGGCTGCCCCGGACGCCCGCCGTGCTGGGAGACCGGGCGCTGGCGGCGCTGGGCCAGAGGCAGCCGGAGCGCGCGCTGGGCCTGCTGGACGCGGCGCTGGAGACCGCGCCGGACGACGCGCGGCTGCACTGGAACCGGGGGCTCGCGCTCCAGGCGCTCTCGTTGGAGCTGGCCTCGGCGGCGGAGTTCCAGCGGGTGGCGCGGGGCAAGGAGCCGGGCTGGAGCACGGAGGCGGGCGCTCGCGCGGACGGCCTGCGTCAGGGCGCGCTGGCGCGGCGCGACTCGTGGCAGGCGATGAACGCGGCCGGCATGGCCCTGGCGCTGGAGGGCACGCCGTATCCGGCCACGATGGCGCGGCGCAACCCGGACCTCGCGCGGCTGTACCTCTACCATGCGCTGCGCGCGGCCCCGTCCGTGGAGCGCGTGCGCGCGCTGCTGCCGCTGGCGTCCCTGCTGGACGAGGCCAGCCGCACGAAGACGGCCACCGCCTACGTGACGCGCGTGGCGGCGGCGGACTTCGCCCGGCGCGGTCCGCTGGCCCAGACCTACCGCGCGGTGCTGGAGGGCTCACAGACGCTGGAGGGGGCGCAGGCGGACATGTACCTCGCGAAGCTGCGGCGCTCCAGCGAGCGGGACCTGCTGCTGGGCGCGCTGCTGCTCTTGCGGCAGGAGGATTCCCACGTGGACGAGCTGACCACGCTGGTGCGCCAGTCCGGCGAGCCCGCCTGGTACGATGCGCCGCTCGCCCGGGGACGTGCCCAGGCGGCGCTGGCCCGGGGCGACACGGAGACCGCGGAGAAGTCCCTTTCGCAGGGCCTGGCGTCGTGCCGCGACGCGGGCTTCCAGTACCGCTGCGTGGACCTCCAGCAGCACCTGGCCGCGCTCTACAACCGGTTGGACCGGCGCAAGGAGGCCGAAGGGCTGGCCCGCTCCGCGCTGGAAGAGGCGTTCCGCACCGACAGCTGGTTCCAGGAAGAGGTGCTGCTGTCGGACCTGGTGACGAGCGCGCGGCTGAGCCACGCCCCGGCGCTGGCCCGCGCGTACCTGGATGAGTACGTCCAGCACGCGCCGGAGGACTGCGCGCGGCGCTCGGAGTACCACCACGCGCGGGCGCTGCTGGCCGTGGAGGACCTGGACGCGAAGGCCGCCCGGCGCGAGGTGCAGGAGGCCATCGGCTGTCCCACCGCGCCCACGCTGCTGGAGATCGCCGTCGCGGGCGACCTGCTGCGCCTGGAGGGCAGCACGGTCCCGGGCCGCGAGCTGGACCGGGTGCGCGAGCGCATCCGCCTGCTGCGCGAGGACCCGTCCCTGTCGGCCGGAGACCGGCTGCTGCTGGACCACCTGGAGGGGCGCATCCTCATCGAGCGCGACCGCGAGGCGGGCCAGAGACTCCTGCGCGGCGTCATCACCGGCTCCGCGCTGAAGCGCTCCTCCGACATCGAGGCGCGCAAGGCCTGGTCCCACAGCCACCACGTGCTGGTGATGGACGCGGGCCGCGCGAACGAATGGGACGCGGCCGTGGCGCTGCTCGCGGAAGAGCTGGATCGCACCGCGCCCCCGTCCTGCATGCTGGCGCTGGCGGGCCAGGATGAGCGGCTGCTCTTCGTCGCGCGCGGACCGGAGGGCAGGGCGGAGGGGCTGTACCTCGACGCCCTGAAGCGGCCCCTGCGCGAAGAGGTGCCCCAGGTGCCCGAGCGCCTGCGCAAGGTGCTGGCCGCGTGCGAGTCGGTGCGCGTGCTCGCGGAGCCCATCCTCCAGGGGCGCCCCGGGCTGCTGCCGCCGGAGCGGGCCTGGAGCTACCTGGCCCCCGGCGGTCACCGCGTCGCTGCGCCGGCCGTGGCGCCCGCGAGCAAGAGGCTGCTGGTGTCGGACGTGGAGCCGCCCGCGTCCCTGGGCCTGCCGCGCCTGATGCCGTGGAAGGGCGTGCCGGGGGCCAACGACGTCCACCTGCGGGGCCGCGCGGCGACGCCCGAGGCGGTGCTCGCGGAGATGGAGGACGCCACGGAGGTGGAGCTGCACACGCACGGCCTCACCGGCAGCGGCCTGTCCGACGCGGCCTTCCTGGCGCTGTCCCCGGACGCGGCCGGCCACTACGCGTTGACGGCGGAGGACCTGGAGGGTCACACGCTCAAGGGCTCCCCGGTGGTGCTGCTGGCCGCGTGCGACGCGAATGTCGGGGCGTGGCGCTACCATGCCGTGTGGAGCCTGCCGTCCGCGCTCATCCAGGCGGGCGCGCGTGCGGTGGTGGCACCGTCCACCCAGGTGCCGGACGTCGAGGCAGGGGCCTTCTTCCAGGCGTTGCTGGAGACCCTGCGTCGCGGCGTTCCACCCGCGCAGGCGCTCCGGGACACGCGAGCCCGGTGGCTGCAGCAGGGGAGCGCCAGGTGGGTCCAGGACCTGGTCGCGTTCGAATAGGCTCCTCGGTCGCGAATAACGACGGCCCTTCGCGTAAGGGACCCGGGAGGATTCATGCACCAGCGATGGAAGTTCGCAGTGGGAGCGATGGCAGTGGGCGTGGTCGCGTTGACGGCGGCGAGCGCGGGGGCCCAGGACGTGCGGGCCCCGAACAAGGCGGTGAAGCTGGCGCCCCGCGCGACGCCCGTCGCCACTCCGGCGGCCAAGAGCACCGGCACCGTGGACGTGGCGGTGGACGAGGGCGCGGCGGGCACGAAGCTCTACCGGTTCGACCGCTCCAGCGGGAAGCTCACGCTGGTCAAGCAGCTCAGCAAGGCGGAGGCGACCAGCACCGTCTCCCGCTTCAAGGACTTCCAGGTCGCGGAGCGCCAGGCCCCCGCGTCGAAGCAGGACCTGGTCATCGCCGTGGCCCCGGAAGGCAAGCCCCCCAAGGGCGGGCCTCCGGGCGGCACGGATCCAGACCCCATCATCCAGGCGGACTTCGCGAGGATGTCCAGTGAGCTGGCGCGCCTGAAGCTGGAGAAGTCGAACGTGAAGATCGGCACCCCGCAGATGCGCTAGGCCCGCGTCGGCCTGCGTCGGGAAGTCTGGGGGCCGCGGCTCCGGGGTGGTGGCAGGTGCCCTCGCCCCGGGGGGCCGCGGCCTTCGTGTTTGTGGATGGCCCGTAGCGCCCCCGTTCAGCCCGCGACGCGCGGAGTGTCCGCCCCGGGCCCGCGCCCGCATTCCCCGCACCCGCCTCGCCTTGCCCCACGTACAACGTGCTCACACTTTTCGTGCGTGAGGGGGCCAGGCTCGCCCGTTTGTCTTCGACGTCCTCCTCCGTCCGAACGACCAGCGGGTGTTGTCCGGCGGACCCGCGCAGCGTGGGAGGGTGCACATGGGGAGCAGCGAGAACGGGCGTCGTCGTGGTGCCGTGGTGCGGATGTCGTCGTGGGGACTGATGCTGACCCTGGTGGGAGGGGGGCTGGGGACGGGCTGTGGCCCCACCGCCCAGGAGCCCGCGCCTCCTGATGCGGTGGGCACGCGGAAGCAGGCGGCCCTGAGCTACAACAGCCTGTCGTTCAATGGCTTGTCATTCAACGGGCTGTCGTTCAATGGCCTGTCCTTCAACGGGCTGTCGTTCAATGGCCTGTCATCGCCTGCCTTCGCGACGTGGTTCGACGAAGACCCGGCGCTGGCCGACGAGGTCATGCACTACGTCGTCCGCTGCGCGGTGCCGGAAGGGGAGACGCGCACGTTCACCGATTCCCGGACGGAGACGCTGCACACCTGGCCGGGTCTGTTGGGATTGGCGCCGACCTGGGCCGCAGGCAAGCCCGCGACGCTGTCCGAACAGCAGCTCATCTCCGCGTGCCTCGCGGCGCATGCGAACCCGTTCGGCGTGAGCGTGCCCATCTCCGTGCAGGGCCGTGACGCGGGCGGGGTGACGATTCCGTCCACCCCCGCGGAGCTGGCGGAGTTCTCGCGGCCGGAGTCGTGCTTCTTCGGCAACCTCTTCCTGGGGGAGGGCGTCTACGCGGGCAGCCAGAATCCACCGCTGGACGCGACCCAGAGCACCACGCGGGCGTGCGCGACGGTGGATGGCTCCGGGCTGCCGCGCCGCACATGCGCGCCGCTCGTCTACGTGGGCAGCTGTTCGGCGTCGTGCACGCCGGATGGCACGTCCGGCCTGTCCTTCCTGAGCTGCGCGGTGGGCGGCGTCACCTATCAGCCCCTCACGACGCGAGTCAGGGACGCGGACCTGGCGGTCTGCGGCGATGGCACCTGTCAGGTGACGGAAGGCTGCGGCGGGGCCCACATGTACGACGCGTGCGCGGCCGACTGCGGAGCGTGCCCCTGAGCACGCCCGCTTCAGCCGGAGTGTGAGCCCAGCCCGGAGGCCGCGCCCGCGCGCAGCCGCTCGTGGAGCGCGTCGGTCAGCAGGTACCAGAACTGCACGTTGCCGAAGCTGAGGATGTCGCCGCCCCGGAGCGACACCTCGCGCTGCCCGATGGTGCTGGCATTGACGAAGGTGCCGTTGGTGGAGCCCAGGTCCCGCACGGTGCAGCGGGACTCCGCGCGGCTCCACCGCAGCTCCGCGTGCTGCTTGGAGACGGAGGCGTCATCCAGCACCAGCTCGCAGTCCATCCTCCGGCCGATGCGCAGCGCGTCCGAGTCCTTGAGGGTGGGCAGGGTGGCGACGAGCAGGTCGTCGAATTCGAAGAGCAGGGTGAGCATGCCTTGCTCGATGTCGCCCATGTCCGCCATGCGGGTGGGGGCGAGCACGGCGGCGGAGAGCTCCGCGGGCGGGCGCTGCACCAGGGCGAAGGGGCCCAACTGGTGCAGGAAGGTGCCCACGGGGAGGGCGGAGGCGAGCGCGCGCATTTCCTGGACGGACAACACGGTGGGCAGCCTAACGGGTCGGCCGTCGGGCGCCCAGCCGTTACCGGACGATGGGGGTACGGCTTTCGTTGACCCGCTTGTCACTCGTTCCCTACATTGGTCGTTTCCAGTCGGCGGCCGGGTTCCAGGAGGGAGCCCCGGTCCCTGCTTTCTGGCAGCCAGGTGATGGAAGGAGCGGTGTCGATGAGCGGCGACAGCATCCCGATGACCCCCCACGGTTTGCGGAAGCTCAAGGAAGAGCTGAAGCACCTCCAGTCCGTGGAGCGCGGGAAGATTTCGCGTGAGATCGAAGTCGCGCGTGCGCACGGCGACCTGCGGGAGAACGCCGAGTACCACGCGGCCAAGGAGAAGCAGTCCCACATCGAGGGGCGCATCCTGACCCTGGGTGACTGGATTGCCCGCTCGGAGGTCATCGACCCGGCGAAGCTGGGGGGCGACAAGGTCATCTTCGGCGCCAGCGTGGAGCTGACCGACCCTGAGACGGACAAGTCCATCACCTATCGCCTGGTGGGGGAGACGGAGGCGGACCTGAAGAAGCGGTGGATCGCCGTCACCTCGCCGGTGGCGAGCGCGCTCATCGGCAAGAAGGTGGGCGAAATCGCCACGGTGAGAAGCCCGGGCGGCGTCCGCGAGCTGGAAGTCGTGAAGATCTTCTTCGAGGACCCGCAGGACGACGCACCTCCCAGCGAGGGGTGAGGCCCGGTCGGCCGGGTGTCTTCCGGGGGAGTGGGCACGGGCTCGCTCCCCCGGTTTCGTTTTCCGGGCGCCGTCAGGCCCACTTCGTAGGATGGAGGCTGGACATCGCGTGAACCACCCGCTCGCCAGCCTCGTCGGACCCCTGAAATACGCCTGTCAGCGCGACTTCGCGCAGTTGGGCATCGTGAAGGACCTCCGCACCCTGATGGAGCGCACCCTGGCGGGGGCCAGCGGCGTGGACGCACGCGCGCTCGATGACCTGCGGGCGGCCCTACCTCACGTGGATCCCCCCGCGCCCCCGGAGCACCGCAAGGCGGCGCTGCGGCAGGTGCTGGGCGCGCTGAAGCTCAGCGGCGTGGCCCTGCCGGAGGAGCTGGAGCGGGTGGTCGTCACGGGGGAGATCAACGCCGTGGCGGCGGGCTTTCCCCGGGCGCCGGAGCGCGCGCACGTAATCGAGGGGGAGCTGGCCGCCGCGCTGCCCCGTCGGAGGGGGACGCCGCCTCAAGGCGTGGCGGTGGCGGGCCGGAACGTCGTGCCGCCCTGGCGCTCCCAGGAGCCCGTGGACGTTCCGGGGGGTGGCGCTTGTGCACCGGGGCCGGCCCGTGCGGCCACGGTGGATGGCGGGGGCGTCCGCTCCGCGACGGGTGCGACGGCGGGCGGTGGAGCCGGTCGGCCCCAGGACCCGGGCATGGCTCGCACGGCGCGCATGGACGCAGGTGCCTCCGGTCGCGGGGTGTCCGCGCCGCCGCCGGGCATGGCGGAGGCCTCGCCTCGTGGCTCGCGTTCCGCGACGAGCCGGGCTTCGGGCCCCGGTGGTGCGCCCGCGCGCGAGTCGATGGCCCGGACGGGCGTCGGCGCCGATCCGCGCAAGGGATTGCCCCCGGCGGAGGGCGCTGCTCCCGCCGAGAAGGGCAAGAAGAAGAAGAAGGCCAAGGCGGTGGGCGCGGAGGCGTCACGCTCCGAGGCGAAGCTGCTGTCCATCGCGCCGCGCTCCGGCCCGCTGTCCGCGCCGCTCAAGACGCTGGGCAAGCGCCTGGGGCCGCGCCTCGTCGCCGTGCTGGACAAGAAGGGCCTGCGTCGCACGGGCGACATCCTGTTCCTGTTGCCACGCTGTTACGAGGACCGCCGAAGGCTGCGGACCATCGCGGAGCTGATCCCCGGCGAGCGCGGCGTGACGGTGGGCACGGTGAAGACCGCGGACTTCGTTCCGGGGCGCGGGGGCAAGCGCATGTTCCGCGCCGTCGTGGGCGACCGCTCCGGCAGCATCGCCGCGACGTATTTCCACGCGGGGCCGTGGCTCAAGAGCCGCTTCTCCGTGGGCAAGCAGCTGGTCCTGTCCGGGGAGGTCCGCGCCTCCATGAACGGCCGGGAGATGGCCCACCCGGAGCTGGAGCCCGCCGAGGATCTGGAGTCCACGACGTCCGTGCACTTCCACCGCATCGTCCCCATCTACCCGGGCTTCGAGCGCGGTGAGCAGCGCTCGTTCCGCGAACTGGCCGCGCGCATCAGCGAACAGCACGCGCACCACCTGGAGGAGCCACTGCCCGCGGACCTGCGCCGCCGCTACCACCTGATGGGGCTGCCGGACGCGCTGCGCTTCATCCACTTCCCGCCCGAGGACGCGGACCTGGAGGCGCTGGACGCGCACCAGAGCCCCGCGCACCGCCGGCTCGCGTTCGACGAGCTGTTCTTCCTCCAGCTCGGCATGGCGCTCAAGCGTCAGGACGTGAAGGCGGAGGAGGGCATCGCCTTCGACGTCGCTCCGGAGCGCCTGGACAAGGCCCGCGCCGCGCTGCCCTTCGAGCTCACCGGCGCCCAGGCGCGCGTGGTGGGGGACCTGGCGCGGGACATGGCGAGGCCGGAGCCGATGAGCCGGCTGGTGCAGGGCGACGTCGGCAGCGGCAAGACGGCCGTGGCGCTGGTGGCCGCGATGGTGGCGTTGCAGGACGGCTATCAGGTGGCGGTGATGGCCCCCACGGAGATTCTCGCCGAACAGCACGAGCGCACCTTCCGCCGCATCCTGGAGCCGCTGGGCTTCCGCGTGGGGCTGGTGAGCGCGGCGGGCACCGCGAAGCACAAACGCACCGTGCGCGAGGGCGTGGCGAAGGGCGAGCTGCACCTCGCGGTGGGCACGCACGCGCTGCTCGAAGGGGGCGTGTCCTTCCAGAAGCTGGGGCTCGTGGTCATCGACGAACAGCACCGCTTCGGCGTGCTCCAGCGCCAGACGCTGATGGGCAAGGGCGTGATGCCGGACGTGCTGGTGATGACGGCCACGCCCATCCCGCGCACGCTCGCGATGACGCTGTACGGCGACCTGGACGTGTCCATCATCGACCAGCTCCCCCCGGGCCGCACGCCCATCACGACGCGCGTCTTCAACAACCAGCACCGCGCGCGCGTCTACGAAGCGGTGGCCGCGGAGCTGGCCAAGGGCCATCAGGCCTACGTCGTGTATCCGCTGGTGGAGGAGTCGGAGAAGCTGGACCTGGAGGACGCGACCCAGGGCGCGGCGAAGTTGCAGGTCGTGTTCCCCACCGCGCGCGTGGGCCTGCTGCACGGGCGCATGAAGGCGGAGGAGAAGGACGCCGTCATGGAGGCCTTTCGCGAGAAGCAGATCCAACTGCTCGTGTGCACCACCGTGGTGGAGGTGGGCGTGGACGTGCCCAACGCGTCCGTCATGGTGGTGGAGTCCGCGGAGCGCTTCGGCCTGTCGCAGTTGCACCAGTTGCGCGGCCGGGTGGGCCGGGGCGCGGCGGCCAGCTTCTGCTTCCTGGTCGCGGGCGCCGCGCGCTCCTGGGAGTCCACCGAGCGGCTGGGCGTGATGGAGCGCAGCAGCGACGGCTTCGTCATCGCGGAGAAGGACCTGGAGATCCGCGGCCCCGGTGAGTTCCTGGGCACGCGGCAGAGCGGCCTGCCGGAGCTGGCGGTGGCCAACCTGGTGCGCGAACCTGGCACGGCAGGGCATCCGGGACCGACGGGTGCTCGCGGCAATCGCCAACCTGAACCGCGCGGACTTCGTGCCCGCCCATGAGCGGGACGTGGCCCACGAGGACATTCCCCTGCCCATCGGCCACGGGCAGACCATCAGTCAGCCCTACGTCGTCGCCCTGATGAGCGAGGCCCTGCGCCTGCGCGGCTGTGAGCGGGTGTTGGAGATCGGCACCGGCTCCGGCTACCAGACGGCGGTGCTGGCGCTGATGGCCCGTGAAGTCTTCACGGTGGAGATCCTCCCGGAGCTGGCCCGGCCCGCGCGGCGCCTGCTGCACCGGCTGGGCTTCAACAACGTCTTCTTCCGGGAGGGCGACGGGTCGCTGGGCTGGCCGGAAGGCGCGCCCTACGACGCCATCATCGCCACCGCCGCGCCGCCGGAGATTCCCCGCGCGCTCCTGCGGCAGCTCAAGCGGGGCGGGCGCATGGTCATCCCCGTGGGCGCCGTGGATGAGACGCAGGAGCTGCTGCGCATCCGTCGCGGTCAGCCCGGGCTCTTGCCCAGGGTGGAGCGCCTGCTGCCGGTGCGCTTCGTGCCCATGACAGGCCAGGGCCTGAGCGCGAACTGAGCGGAGGAGGCGTGCCTGCGGGCCCACCCCCATTTCCGGGGGCGCGTTGCCGAGCGGGAGGGGGCCCGATAACGTCCCGGCCATGATCATCTGCCCGGTCTGCGACCACGTGCAGTCGGAAGGCGAAGAGTGCGACGGCTGCGGCAAGCGCTTCCCTGGCCTCGTGAGCACGGAAGCCCCTGTCGTGGTGCAACTGGCCGAACTGGAGCTGACGCACCACGCGGGAGGCCGCGCGGAGGTGGCCTCCGAGCCGCTGGCGGAGCTGGACCTGACGCGGCTGCGCTCGGGGCCGGACCTTCCGGCCATGTCCGTGCCCGACCTGGAGCTGACGAGTTCGGGCGCCACGGGCGCGGTCGCCGTGGACGTGATGGCGGACCTGGACACGGGTCGCGCGCCGGATGACGGCGTCCGCACCGTCGCGCCGGTGGGCGCGGTGACGTGCCGCTACTGTCGCCACGTGCAGGCCGAAGGGCTGATGTGTGACGGCTGCGGCATGCGCCTGCCCCGCGTGCGCGCTCCAGCGCCGATGGCCACGAAGGGCCGGGCGCAGGAGGGCGAGCGCGTTCCCTGTCCGTCCTGCCACACCCCCTCGTATCCGGGCCGCGCGTGCGTGGCGTGCGGCACGAAGGTGGAGGCGGAGGCGTGAGCGCCCTCACCGCGCACTACGCGTGCAGCGAGGGCTGCGGCTTCACCGCGTCGCTGTGGGACGTGGTGTACCGCTGCCCCCGGTGCGAAGGCCTCCTGGAGGTGGCCCACGACGAGGCCGCCCTGCGCGCCGTGCCGGCGACGGAGTGGAAGCGCCGCTTCGAGTCCCGGTTCGCGACCTCCCGTCTGCCGGATGGCTCCGGCGTGTGGGGCAAGCGCGAGTGGGCGCTGCCGGAGCTGCCGCTGGAGGACATCGTCTCGCTGGGCGAGGGGCGCGTGCCGCTCAAGCCGCTGCCCCGGATGGCGGCGGAGCTGGGGTTGGGCTCGCTGATGTTGAAGGAGTGCGGCGTCTCCCCGACGGGCAGCTTCAAGGACTGGGGGATGACCGTCCTCGTGTCCGCGGTGAAGCACCTGCGCTCGCGCGGGACACCCATCCGCGCGGTGGCGTGCGCGTCCACCGGGGACACGTCCGCGGCGCTGTCCGCGTACGCGGCGGCGGCGGGCATCCCGGCGGTGGTGTTCCTGCCGAAGAACAAGGTGTCGCTCGCGCAGTTGGTGCAGCCCATCGCCAACGGGGC
>SECN01000296.1 GCA_004173515.1 Myxococcaceae bacterium
ATGTAGCGCACCGGCCCGCCCCGGAGGGTGAGCGTGGTGGGCCGCGTCAGCCGGTAGCGCAGGGCCGCCGAAGCGCCGTGCGCCTGGCTGTAGTCCCCCGCGTACAGGAAGCCCTGATAACGATATTCAGCGCCCAACGACAACCGGCGCGTGGAGCGGTACCACAACTCCACCGACGGCGTGTGCGCGTACCCCGCCTGCCGTCCCGGTTCGATGATGCGCGTGGCTTCGAATGAATAGTTGCCCCGGACATCCATGCGGTCGGTCACCCGCCCCGTCAACCCCACCTTCGCCTGCGTATAGAAGGTGGGAGAGGTGGAGCGCGCAAGCCCGTCACGCGGCAGCGACGTGGGGTCGGTGACGCGGAACACCTTGGCGCTGGCGTCCAATCGCAGCCGGCGCGACAGCACGTCGCGCAGGCCAAAGCCGCCCCGGTGGTCCAACGTCGTCTTGCCAGAGCCGTGACGCGCGAGCAGGTCCGTGGCGTAGAACGTATCCAGGGTGAGCTGCTCGTTCTTCACGTCCAGGCCCAGCCGGGGCGACAGCTTCGTCATGAACTGCCCGCCGGTGGCCCCTGCTCCGCCGCCCAGGCGCAGGTCGTTGTCGAAACGCTCCTCCGCCGTCAGGCGCAGCCGCGGCTCCAGGATGGTGGCCGCCTGAGCGGCCGGTCCGGCGATGAGACAGCCTGCAATCACTGCCCGCTTCCAGTTGCCCCTCACCGCCGCCCTCCCATCCTTGCCCACGCCCGCGCCCTTGTTCATATCTTCCGGATGTCTGTGTTTGAAGTTGCGTCCGTCACGCTTCACGGAACGACGACGGTGTCACCGGGCCGCAGGATGACGTTCTCGCCCTCCGGGGAGACCAGGTCGCTGTAGCGCACCGGGATCTGCCCGCCCTTGCCGTCCGTGCGGATGACGACGATGCCGTCGGAGTTGGCGAAGTCGGTGAAGCCGCCCGCCAGCGCGATGGCCTGAAGCAGCGACACGCGGCCGCGCAGCGGGTAGGCGCCCGGGTGGGCCACTTCGCCCGTCACGAACACGCGGGTGCTGTTGACCTCGCGGACGATGACCGTCACGCGCGGCTCCTGCACATACGGCTGCAGGCCCGTCTTGAGTGCCTCCGCCAGCTCCGTGGGCGTCATGCCCGCGGCTTGAATCTCCCCCACCATGGGGACGGAGATGAAGCCGTCGGGACGCACCGGCACCGTGCGCGACAGCTCCGCGTCACGCCACACGCTGACGTCGAGGACGTCCTCGCGGCCGATCCGGTACGGCTGATCCGCGTTGTCCACCTTCAGCGTCTGCTGGTGAGCACATCCCGACAGGAGGAGCATCCCCAACCCCATCCAGAACCCCGTGCGCCGCATTCCCATCTTCCGCTCTCCTTCGTTCACTGAAGCAGCGCGTGTGCCAGCGGCTTGGGGGAGGGAAAACCCTTGGACTTCGGTGGGTTACGAAGTGCCACATCAGGCGCACATGGGGGGAATCGGGAAAAATTCCGGTCCTACCCGGGTGTTCTCCCCTGTGCTTTCTGCCGATCGCTTCCATGCGGAGGAAGAGGTTTGCCCAATCCAACCCCACCGGCTTCCACGCGGATCAGCCGCGCCCGGGGGGCCTCCCGTGACAGCACTTCGGCACGGGACTTGAAGAGGGACTGCCCGTCGGACACAGCGGTAGCGTTTCAGGGCGTCAACACGGTCACGAGGGGGACAACGGAATGGGCAAGGCAGCTGGGGCGATGGGGTTGGTGTTCATGGTGGGAACCAGCGTGGTGGGCCTGATGGGCGCGGCGATGGGCAGCAGCATCGAGGCCGGCGTCCTGGGCATGGTGGGCCTGGCCCTCTATGGGGGCAGCGCGCTGCTCAACGGCAAGGCGGCGGAGCCGACCGGTGTCGCGAAGCAGGCGTAGGCAGGTGGCCTGACAAAGGCTGAAGGACTGTAGGAATCACGGGGCCTCGGGCCCGGACGCGCTGGGAAGCAGCCCTTCCCCGCTCCGACCCGGCGGCCCCGTTTCATTTTCCGTGAGCACGCAAGGGCTGGCGCGCACGCGCACCGAAGCTCGCGAGCTTGGACGCTCGCAAGCCCGGACGCGGAACTTCAGGGCTGCTGCCGCTCCGCTTCCGTCACATCGCGCGGCTCGGCTTGCGCGAGGACGCTCGGCTCCACCTTGACGGGCGGGGGCGGCACGTCGGCTTCCGGCAGGGGCCCGCGCGTCTCGGGGGTTTCGGCTTCCTGACGGCGCAGGCGCGCGGCGCGGCTCCACAGGGCGATGCCCGCCCAGGCGGACAGGAGCGCGGCCGGCACGGCCACCACCTGCGGCCACCACAGCGCCACGCCCGCGAGCGCCAGGGGCACGACGCCCGCGCCGAAGACGACCTTCGACTCCGTGCGCCCCAGCTCGCGGTGGTTGGTGACGGCGGCGCCCACCGTGTTGCCCAGGCGCACCGCGCCCGCGGCCGCGCGGCTCATGCTGCCCCTTCTGCCGGACGCGCCCCGCTGGGAGCGCGGGAGCGGGCGCGGGTTCGACGACATCAGGCGCCGGTCCCTGCCGCTGAGCACCACCTCCGTCGCGTGCTCCAGGTCCTGCTGGTACATGGCCTCCATGCGCTGGGCGAAGGGGACGTCCTCCACCGCCACGTCGATCTCGGAGTTGCCCAGCCAGCTGGCGGGGTTGAGGTTGGAGGAGCCCACGCGGGCCCAGAGCCCATCCGCCACCGCCGTCTTGGCGTGGAGCATGGTGCCATTCCATTCATAGACGCGGATGCCCGCCTCCAAGAGCGGCCGGTAGCCGGACTGCGTGAGGGGGCGCAGCGCGGGGATGTCGCTGCTGCCCGGCACCAGCAGCCGCACGTCCACGCCGTCGCGCGACGCGGCCCTGAGCGCCTGCACATAGGCGGCGGTGCCCACGAAGTACGCGTCGGTGAGCCACAGCCGCTTGCGCGCGAGCGACGCGATGAGCTGGTCCACGCGGAACAGGCCCGCGCTCCAGGGCACGCCTGCCACCACGCGCAGGGCCACGTCGCCCCTGGGGTCGGGCGCGCGGGCGGAGAGGCAGGACTCCTCATCCAGGGGCGTGCCCATGGTGGCCCAGCCCTGGGCGAAGGCGCGCACCAGGTCCGCCACGGCCGGGCCGCGAATCTCCAGGCCGGTGTCGCGCCACGGGGCCACGTGCTTCTCCGGGTCGCCCACCCACTTGTGGCTCACGCACAGGCCGGAGACGAAGCCCACCTCGCCGTCCACGGTGAGTGTCTTGCGGTGGTTGCGGCCCAGCCAGGCCAGGGGCCGGTCGAACTGGAAGGGATTGAAGCAGCGCACCTCCACGCCCGCCTCGCGCAGCCTGCGCCAGAAGCGGTGGGACGCGGTGCCCTTGCAGCCCAGCCAGTCATAGAGGACGCAGACGCGCACGCCGTCGCGGGCCCGGGCCTCCAGCGCGTCCGCGAAGGCGCGGCCCACCTCGTCGTCCTGGATGATGTAGTTCTCGAAGAGGACCGAGCGCCGGGCCAGGTGGATGGCGTTGAGCCACGCGGGGTAGTTCTCCCGCGCGTCACGCAGCAGGTGCACGTCGTTGCCCGGCACGAGCGGCGCGCCAGCGGCCCGGGAGAACACCTGCTCCGCCAGCCCGCGCTGGGGCCCGCTGATGCCCGTCGATTTCAGGATGGCCACGCCGTTCCTCCTCGGGCCGGAACACCCGGGTGCCCGCGCCGCTCCACGTTCCGCATCGCCAGGGCGGCCCCCTCTCTATAGGAGAAGTGCCCGCGAAGGTCCTGGGTGAGGTGCGGTTCCCGCCAGACCCTCGCAAGGGGACCCGGGCGCGAGGGGCACCCTCCGGGAAGGACGACAGCCAGGGCCCGCCCTTCCCTTCGCCCTCCAGGCAGCGTGGAGAGCGTCCGGTGCACCGGCGGTTCGTGCCGGGCGCGCATGCGCCGTGTGCACGCCGAGCCACCGTGCTCGGTCCACCCGGGACGGTGGGCGCTGCAAGCCACGAGCGCCCATGCGCAACCTACCCCGGAGCGCGATGCGCTTCATGCCCGGAGGCGAGGCCCTGACGGACCGGGGGACGATGCCGGGCCATCCCCTGCTTCCTACCCTTTCCCCGCGTCTCCGCCCCGAGGCCGCCCTGGGATTGGCGGCGGACGCACGGGCCATGGATTGGAGGACGCAGGATGGGGATCACTCCCGCATCACTTTCATTGGGTGCACAGCCATTGGACGACGGGCGCACCCGCTTCCGCGTCTGGGCCCCGCGCCGTCGCACCGTCGAGGTGTTGCTGTTCGAGTCCCAGGGCGTCCGCGCGCTCGCGCTCCAGGAAGAGTCGCACGGCTACTTCGCGGGCACGCACGCGGTCGCCGTGGGCACCCGCTACAAGTACCGGCTGGACGGAGCGGAAGCGTTTCCCGATCCCTGCTCCCGCTTCCAACCGGAAGGGCCGCACGGTCCTTCGCAGGTGGTGGATCCGAGCCGCTTCGCCTGGACGGACGCGGGTTGGAAGGGCATCGAGGCGCACGGCCAGGTGCTGTACGAGCTGCATGTGGGGACCTTCACGCCGGAGGGTACCTATTCGGGGGTCGCCTCGAAGCTGGCCCTGTTGAAGGACGTGGGCATCACCACCGTGGAGCTGATGCCCCTCAACACGTTCCCCGGCCATTACAACTGGGGCTACGACGGTGTGTCCTTGTTCGCGCCGTGCGCCGTGTATGGCGATCCGGACGACCTGCGGCGGCTGGTGGATGAAGCGCACCGCCTGGGGCTCGGCGTCATCCTGGACGTCGTCTACAACCACCTGGGACCGGACGGGAACTACCTGGCCCAGTACTCGAAGGGGTACTTCAACGCGAAGTATCCGAACGAGTGGGGAGACCCCACGAACTTCGACGACGGTGAGGACGCGGGACCGTCGCGCGACTTCTTCCTCCAGAACGCGGCCCATTGGATTGCCGAGTACCACCTGGATGGCCTGCGGCTGGACGCCACCCAGAGCCTTTATGATGCCTCGGCCCGGAACATCGTCGGCGAGCTCGTCTCGCGGGCCCGGCGGGCGGCGGGCGGGCGGCGCATCCTGCTCATCGCGGAGAACGAACCGCAGGACGTGAAGGTCGTGACGCCCCCGGACCGACAGGGGCACGGAGCGGACGGGCTCTGGGTGGATGACTTCCACCACTCCGCGCGGGTGGCGATGACCGGCCACGCGGAGGCGTACCTCACCGACTACCAGGGAACGGCCCAGGAGCTGCTGTCGTGCGCGCTGCGCAACTCGCTGTACCAGGGCCAGTACTACCGCTGGCAGAAGAAGAAGCGCGGCTCTCCCCTGGGCCGGGTGCCGGCGGAGCGCATCGTCTTCTACCTGCAGAACCATGATCAGCTCGCCAACACCCTGCGCGGCGACCGGATGCACCTGCTCGCGGGGCTGCCCCGGGCGCGGGCGCTCACCACGCTCTTCCTGCTGTTGCCGCAGACGCCCATGCTCTTCATGGGACAGGAGTTCTTCGCCTCCACGCCCTTCCACTACTTCGTGGACCACGACGCCCGGCTCCAACCGCTGGTGCAGAAGGGCCGGGACGACTTCCTCGCGCAGTTCGCCAGCGCGCGACAAGCGATGGAGACCGAAGGGTTCCACCTGCCCATCGGAGAGGAGGCCTTCCGCCGCTCCAAGCTGGACTGGGGCGAGCGCGCCCGTCACACCGAGGCGCTGGCGCTGCACCGTGACGTATTGCGCCTGCGCAGAGAGGACCCGGTGTTCGCCGCGCAGGACCTCACGCGCCTTGCGGGGGCCGTCCTGGGTCCACAGGCACTGGTGCTGCGCTATGCGGGCAGCGAGCAGGAAGGCGACCGGCTGGTCCTCCTCAACCTGGGCACGGGACTGGATTCGGAGCCGTGTCCGGAACCGCTGCTCGCCCCACCTTCGGGAAGGAGCTGGCGGCTGTTGTTGTCCAGTGACCAGGCCCGTTACGGCGGGATGGGCACGCCACCGATTCCAGAGGATGGACGGTTGCCACTGCCCGGACAGACCGCGCTCGTGTTGACGAGCGAGGAGGAGACCACGGCGTGAACCCATCAGCCCCCGACCTGCCCCGCCTCACGTTCGACTGGAAGGACGGCGCCGACTTCGGCGTCGGCGTGTACCACGAATGGCTGATGACCAACGGCCGGGGGGGCTATGCGTCCGGGACGCTGGTGGGGTGCAACACGCGCCGCTACCACGGGCTGTTCATCCCCACACTGGAGAAGCTGGGCCGCACGGTGCTGATGGCGCGGTTGGAGGAAGCGGCCATCGTGGACGGCCAGCGCTACCGGCTGACCTCCGAGGAGCACGCGGACGGCACGGCGCAGGAGGACGGGGCTCGCCACCTGCGGCACTTCCACCTGGAGGGGCTCGTCCCCGTCTGGGAATACGCGGTGGGCAGGGCGCGGCTGCTCCGGCGCTTCGTGATGGTGCACGGCGAGGACACGGTGTTCATCGAGTGGCAGCACCTGGCCGGCCCGGAGGTGACGCTCCACCTGCGGCCCTTCCCGGTGATGCGACCGCACGACGGACCGCTGCCCACGAAGGTGGACGACGCCATCGTCACGCTGCGCGGTCCGCTGGTGACGCTGCGCAACGGCGAGGACGGCCCGTCGATGCGGATGCGGCTGTATTCGGACGGGCCCACGCCCTTCGTGAGCCTGGAGGAGACGTCCAGGCCGCAGCACCTGCGCGTGGAGAAGGCGCGCGGCTATGACTTCACGGAGGTGCAGCACTCGCCGGGCTATTTCACCGCCACGTTGAAGCCGGGGGGCTCGCTGGGCTTCGGCCTCACCACGGAGACCGCGGGGCACCTGGAGCGGGACCCTGGCGTGGTGTTCGAACGGGAGCTGACGCGGCAGCAGCGGTTGCTGGAGCGGGCCCCGGAGCATGCGCGCACGGGCGTGCCAGCGCGGCTGGTGCTGGCGGCGGATCAATTCATCATCGATCCGCCCAGGCCCGCGGATGCGGCGTGGGCCCGGTCCATGGGCCTGGACGCGCGAAGCGTCATCGCGGGCTACCCGTGGTTCACCGACTGGGGTCGCGACACGATGATCAGCCTGGACGGGCTGACGCTGGCCACGGGGCGCTACCGCGAGGCGGCGGCCATCCTGCGCACGTTCCAGCACTACGTGAAGGACGGCCTGATTCCGAACTACTTCCCGGACGGGGAGAACGAGGGCGTCTACCACACGGCGGATGCGACGCTCTGGTTCTTCCACGCGGTGGACCGCTACCTGGAGGAGACGGGGGACGAGAACCTCCTGCGCGACCTGTACCCCACGCTGAGCGACATCGTGGCGCACCACCAGAAGGGCACGCGCTTCCACATCGCGGTGGATCCGGCGGACGGCCTGCTGCGCCAGGGGCAGGAGGGCTACCAGCTCACCTGGATGGACGCGAAGGTGGACGGCTGGGTGGTGACGCCGCGCCGGGGCAAGGCGGTGGAGATCAACGCCCTGTGGTTCAACGCCCTCAAGCTGATGGCGGGCTGGGCGGAGCGGCTGGGACAGGACTCGGCGCCGTACCAGCTCGCGGCGGAGCGCGCGCATGGCAGCTTCAACCAGCGCTTCTGGAATGAAGCGGCCGGGTGTCTCTTCGACGTGGTGGACGGCGAGGAGGTCCGCGAGGACGCGCACGTGCGGCCCAACCAGGTCTTCGCCATCTCGTTGAAGCACCCGGTGCTCAAGCGCGAGCACTGGTCGCGGGTGCTGGACGTGGTGCGCCGCGAGCTGGTGACGCCCGTGGGGTTGAGGAGCCTCGCGCCAGGCAGCAGGGACTACAAGCCGAAGTATGACGGCGACCTGCGCGCGCGCGACGCGGCCTATCACCAGGGCACGGTGTGGGGCTGGCTCATCGGGCACTACGTGGACGCGACGTTGAAGGTGACGCCGGACCTGAAGGCGGCGCGCGCACTGCTGGCGGGGATGGAGGACCACCTGTCGCACGGGGGCATCGGGCAGATTTCGGAGATCTTCGACGCGACGGAGCCCTACCGCCCGCGAGGCTGCTTCGCCCAGGCCTGGAGCGTGGCGGAGGCACTGCGCGTGTTCAGCAAAACGAACATCGGGTGACGTCCACGGGGACTTCATGGGAGCTTTCCGGCCCATGTCCCTCCCCAAGACGAAGTTCCTGGACTGCACGCTGGTGTCGCCGCTGATGCAGTTGCCCGTGCGCACCGCCGTCTTCGAGCTGGAGCAGGCGCGGGTGCTGCTCTCGCCGGGCTCGAAGCTCACGGCCGGACAGCTCCAGGAGGCCGGCCCGGTCACCGACATCGTGGCCCCCAGCCTGATGCACACCGCGGGCATGAAGGCCGCCGCGCAGGCGCATCCGAACGCGAGGCTCTGGGGCCCGGCGGGCGTGAAGCAGAAGCACCCGGAGCTGAACTGGCACGGCATCCTTGGAGAGACGCCGTGGCCCTTCGAGAGCGAGCTTGCGCTCGTGCCCATCCCGGGCATGCCGAAGATGAACGAGAGCGCGTTCCTGCACCGGCCCTCGAAGGCGCTCTACCTGACCGACATGGTCTTCAACATCGCCGAGCCGAAGGGGCTCGCCGCCTGGATGTTCTTCCGGATGTTCGGCACCTACCGCCGCTTCGCCGTGAGCAAGCTGTTCCTGCGCTTCGCCAAGGACCGGGCCGCGTTCGACACGGCCATCGCGAAGATCGCCGGGCTCGACTTCGAGCACGTGGTCCCCTCTCATGGAGAGCCGATGCTGAACGAGGGCAAGCCCCGGCTGCTCGCCGCGTTCCGTGAGCGCGGGTTGCTCAAGTAGCCCGGGACGTCAGTCGGCCACGCCCCACAGGCTGACCGTTCCATCCCCGTGACCCCAGGCGATGCACCGGCCGTCGGGGGAGATGACGGCGGTGCTCGACTGCATGTCGTCGCCGTCACCGTCACCGAACAGCTCCTCCCCCGTGTCGAACCGGTGGACGGAGAAGCCGGTGCCATCGCCCGAGGCGATGAGCAGGTCTCCATCGGGACTGAAGTCGAGGTTGCAGGCGCTGCGGTTGAATCCCCTCAGCGTCCGCACGACGCGACGCTCACGTGCATCCACCACCCTGACCTCGTTCGAGTTTCCTCCGACGGCCAGCAGGGGCTGCGTGGGATGGAAGGCAACGCTCCAGGCGATGGGCCACTCCAGGGGCAGACGCCACGGTTCGTCCTGGGTGCGCAAATCCCAAAGCCAGAGGCACTCACCTCCCCTTTCATTGGAAGTGCCCACCACCGCCACGAAGCGACCCTCGGGGGAGACGGCGCAGGCCTTCAGGGTGATGTCGGCCTCCATGGCCGCCAGTTCGCGCACCGGTCGCCACGAGCTCACGCCCCACAGCAGCGCTTCGCCGCCTTCGAACAACACCACCAGGGCGTTGTCCCGGGTTGCGCAGAGTCCGATGACGATGTGGGGCATGGCGGCCTCGCGCTGGAGCGTGCCGTCCCGCGTGGACAGGGCTACGAGCCGGGGCCGCCAGGGCGTGGCGGCCGCGCCCACCGGAGGACCCGCCCCCACGATGAGGTCCCCCATGGGCAGGACGGCCACGTCGGCCTCGAAGGCGAGGTCCACCGTCCACACAGGCGAGTCCGAGGCCGCGCCCAGCGTCCACCAGCGCAAGGGCGACCGCCACCAGCCCTTCACGACGACAACAGTGCCGGACGGGTCGAAGGCGAGCTGGTGCGTGGAGCAGTGGAAGTCGAGCGCGGGACCCAGTCGTCGCACGGACTTCAGGCACGCGGCATTGGCAGGGGTGAGGACGGCCAGCGAGGAAGTCATCCAAGAACTCCAGAGGGGGGCGCGAGGCTTCTGCTTCGGCGGCCTCCCAGACCGACCCGGCGGCCAGGACCTGACCCACGCCGCTCCCCTGTCCTTCGCGACGCCTGGCGCCACTCCCAGGAACCGGGAAGGCACGGGTGGGACAAACATCCCATCTCGTAGGTTTTCATCAACGGACAGGCGGCGGGGAGCGTGATGGGCGATCCCCCTCCCCCCGGCCTCGACGCACTGCTCCGTGCGCCCCGCCGCCTGTCCGTTGATGAAAACCTACGAGATGGGATGTTTGTCCCACCCGTGCCTTCCCG
>SECN01000773.1 GCA_004173515.1 Myxococcaceae bacterium
TCGTGCTCGCCCTGGAGCACCATGATCTTCACCGTGCGCTGGAAGTCCTTGGACGTGGCGAACACCTCCGTCGCGGACGTGGGCACGGTGGTGTTGCGCGGAATCAGCCGGCGCACGTAGCCGCCCGCGATGGCCACGCCCATGCTCTGCGGCGTGACGTCCAGCAGCAGCAGCTCGCTTTCCTGCGCCACCAGCGCGTGCGCCTGGATGGCGGCGCCCAGGGCCACCACCTCCTCGGCGTGCACGCCCTTGCAGGGCTCGCGGCGGAAGTACTGGCGCACCTGCTCCACGATGCGGGGCATGCGCGACATGCCCCCCACGAGGATGACCTCCTTCAGCTCCGAGGGCCGCACCTTCGCTTCACCCAGGACCTCGGAGGTGATGCCCACCAGGCGCTCGCCCAGGTCCGCCGTCAGGTCCTCCAGCTTCTCGCGGGTGAGCGTGGACTGCAGGTGCAGCGCGGCGCCACCGCCCGGCGGCGTGCAGATGAAGGGCAGGTGCACCTGCGTCTCCTTCACCGACGACAACTCCACCTTGGCCTTCTCCGCGGCGTCCTTCAGCCGCTGCAACGCCATGCGGTCCTTGCGCAGGTCGATGCCGTGCTCCTTGGCGAAGCCGAACACCATCCACTCGATGATGCGGTGGTCCCAGTCCTCGCCGCCCAGGAAGGTGTCGCCGCCCGTGGCCACCACGTCGAAGATGCCGTTGTTGATCTCCAGCACCGACACGTCGAAGGTGCCGCCGCCCAGATCCAACACGGCGATCTTCCCGTTCACCGTGCGCCCGAACCCGTACGCCAGCGCCGCCGCGGTGGGCTCGTTGATGATGCGCAGCACGTCCAGCCCGGCGATGCGGCCCGCGTCCTTGGTGGCCTGCCGCTGGCCGTCGTTGAAGTAGGCCGGCACGGTGATGACGGCCTGGGTGACGGGCCGGCCGAAGTGCGCCTCCGCGTCCGCCTTCAGCTCCGCCAATATCATCGCGCTGACCTCCGGCACGGCCAGGTCGCGGCCGGCCAGCCGGATGCGCACGTCGTCGTGCGCGCCGCACACCACCTGGTACGTCAGGGCGCGCATGGCGTCCTGCACCGGGTGCGAGGAGAACTTGCGGCCGATGAGGCGCTTGGCCGCCGACACCGTCTCCTGCGGGTTGGTGATGGCCTGGCGCTTGGCGATGCCGCCCACCAGCCGCTTGCCGTTCTTCGACACCGCCACCACGGACGGAGTCAGCGGCGCGCCGGTGCGGTTCTTGATGATGAGCGGCTGGCCGTCCTGCACGGTCGCGACGAGGCTGTTCGTCGTCCCCAGGTCGATGCCAATCAGCGGTCCGGACTCAGCCATGGGGAAGCATGCACCTCACGAGAACGTCCAACGCAACTTCTTGAGGGCCGCACGGGCCTCCGCGTTGTCCGGATCCAGGCGCACGACCTCCTCGTAGTGATGCTTGGCCTGCTTCTTCTGCCCCGCCGCCAGCAGCACGTGGGCCAGCAGCAACTGGTAATCCCCCCGGGAGGGTTTCAATTCCACCGCGCGCTGCGCGAGCGTCCGCACCTCGTTGAGGTCATGCGCCAGCTCCCGCCCCACGCGGGCGGCCTGATACGCCGCCTCCGGGTTGTCCCCGTTGAGCGACACCGCCAGCTTGTACGCCGCGTGCGCCCCGGCGAAGTCGCCGCCCATCTCCATCTGCTGCCCCCGCTCCACCTCGGCCTGCGCCCGGTGCAGGTCGTGCTTGCGGCGCGCGTCGACGAGCAGCCCGGCGACCTCGCGGTTCTTCGGATCCAGGCCCAGCACGTGGTTGAAGTCCTGGTAGGCCCGCTCGAACTCGCCCTTCACGATGGCCGCCTTGCCCCGGGCGATGAGCTCCGTGAGCTTGTGGGTGCGCGCCATGTACGGGTGGCGCGC
>SECN01000774.1 GCA_004173515.1 Myxococcaceae bacterium
TACGCCAGCGAGATGGCCAGCCGCGTGGCCAACAAGGCCCTGCAGATCCACGGCGGCATGGGCTACAGCAAGGAGATGGACGCCGAGCGCCACGTGCGCGACGCGCGCATCACCGAAATCTACGAGGGGACGAGCGAGATCCAGCGCATCGTCATCTCCGCCAACCTGCTCAAGGAGTAGTCCCCGTCATGAAGCGCGCGCTCCTCCCCGTGCTGATGCTGCTGGTGGCCCCGTCCATGGCCACCGCGCAGGGCACGTCCTCCAAGAAGAAGCCGGTGGCCACGAAGCCCGCCCCGGAAGCAACCCCGTCGGACGCGGCGCCCAAGAAGCCCGCGCCCAAGGACGACGGCCTGGACGTCAGCAAGCTGCCCTTCACCCCGGACTCCATCCGGCAGGTGATGGTGCACAACGCCACGCGCATCCAGGAGTGCTACGAGAGCCACATGGTGGAGAAGGACAAGAAGGTGGAGGGCAAGATCATGACCACCTTCACCATCACGGCCGAGGGCGCCGTGCGCAGCGCGAAGGTGAACAAGGTCCAGAGCACGCTGAAGGACTCGGGGCTCAACGACTGCGTGGTGTCCGTCCTGATGGTCATGGACTTCCCCCGGCCTCCGGACGGGCGCGACCACCCCATCGAGTACCCGTTCAACCTCACGGCCGTCGAATAACAACAGGACACCCGCGCCCGTGAACTTCGACCTCACCGAGACCCAGACGCTCATCCGCGACACCGCGCGCAAGTTCGCGAGGGAGCGCGTGGCGCCCAAGGCCCGCGCCGCGGACCGCGCGGAGCACTTCGACCCGGAAGTCTTCAAGGCGCTGGCGGAGGTGGGCCTGCTCGGGGTGAACCTGCCGTCCCAGTACGGCGGCGCCGAGGCGGGCGTCGTCTCCTATGCCCTGGCGATGATGGAGATGGCCGCCGCGGACGCCTCCGTGTCCGTGGCCATGGCCGTCACCAACATGTGCGCGGAGCTCATCCACGCGGTGGGCACCGACGCGCAGCGGGAGAAGTTCGTCACGAAGCTCACCTCCGGTGAGGCCATCGTCGGCGCCTTCGCGCTGTCCGAACCGCACGCGGGCTCCGACCCCGGCGCCATGCTCACCACCGCGGTGAAGCGCGGCGACCGCTACGTGCTCAACGGCAGCAAGCAGTGGATCACCTCCGGCGCGTACGCGGGCGTGATGGTCGTCTGGGCCCGCACGGGCGTGGCCGGCAACAAGGGCCTGTCCTGCTTCATCGTGGAGGGCGGCGCGAAGGGCCTCCACGTGGGCAAGCACGAGGACAAGATGGGCCTGCGCGCGTCCAACACCGTGGGGCTCACCTTCGAGGACTGCGAGGTCCCCCTGGACAACCTCCTGGGCAAGGAGGGCGACGGGTTCCGCCTGGCGATGATGGCGCTGGACGGTGGCCGCATCGGCATCGCGGCCCAGGCGTGCGGCGTGGGCCGAGCGGCGCTGGAGGCCACCGTGTCCTACACCAAGGACCGCAAGGCCTTTGGTCAGGCCGTGGCGGACCTGCAGGGCCCCCGCTTCATGATGGCGGACATGCGCACCCAGTTGGACGCGGCGGAGCTGCTCACCCTGCGCGCCGCGGCCCTCAAGGAGGCGAAGCAGCCGTTCACCCGCGAGGCGTCCATGGCGAAGCTCTTCGCCAGCGAGATGAGCAACAAGGTGGCGGACAAGGCCGTCCAGCTCCACGGCGGCTACGGCTACATCGACGAGTTCCCCGTCGAGCGGTACTTCCGCGACGCCCGCGTGCAGACCATCTACGAGGGCACCAGCGAGGTGCAGCGCATGGTCATTGCCCGCGAGACGTTCCGACAGCAGGGGTAGGGGCAGGGAGCCCTGCGCTCCATTCCCGCCTCGGGCCCCTGGCGCTCCGCCCTTTCCACAC
>SECN01000297.1 GCA_004173515.1 Myxococcaceae bacterium
ACGCCGGGCAACCTGGCCGCGTACTGCCTGCGCAAGGTGGAGGACGGCCGCGCGGAGTTCCTGCTCGTCACCCTCTGGGAGTCCATGGACGCGGTGAAGCGCTTCGCGGGCGACACGCCGGAGCGCGCCATCTTCTTCCCGGAGGATGACCGCTACCTCATCGACCGCGACGTGCACGTCACCCACTACGAGGTGCCCTTCGCGGAGGGCCAGGCCTTCGTCGGCCATCGCGTCCGCTTCGACGACTTCCGAGTGGCCGGCCCGTCCGGGGACCTGCGGCTCGTGGACACCGGCGGCGGGGGCAAGTCGCTGCCCGTCGTCTTCGTGCACGGGCTCGCGGGCAATGCCTCCCACTGGCAGGCCCAACTGGAGCACCTGGCCGCCGCGGGCCGTCGGGGCATCGCGCTGGAGCTGCGCGGGCATGGCGGCTCCACGCTGCCGGAGCCGGAGGACTACGCGCTGGAGTCGCTCGCCGGAGACATCGCGGGCGTGGTGCGAGCCCTGGGCCTGCGCCGCTTCGTGCTCGTGGGGCACAGCATCAGCGCGGGCGTGGCGCTGGCGTACGCGGGGGAGAATCCCCGCCAGGTGGCGGGCCTGTTCCTGGTGGATCCGATGACGGACGCCCGGAGGATTCCCGAAGCCCAGCGGGAGACCTTCCTCGCCTCCCGCGACGCACCCGACGTGGCGCAGGCCCTGCGGCAGGACTGGGCGGAGTCCGCGGGCGCCCGGGCGGACGTGCGGGAGCGGTTGCTCGCGGACCTGGAGGCCACGCCGCTGTCCGCGGTGGTCGCGACCCAGCGCTCCTGGGCGAACTTCGACCTGACGGCCGCGCTCGAGCGCTACCCGGGCCCGAAGTTCTCGCTCGTCGCGCCGGACAACGACACGCCGCGAAGCCTCCACCGGCTGGCGGAGGGCGTGCCGCACCAGGTGGTGGAGGGCGCCGGCCACTGGATCCAACTGGACCATCCGGACGCGGTCAACGCGGCGCTGGACGCGTTCCTCACGAAGTCAGCACCAGCTTGACGAGCTCCGGGGGGCTGCCCAGCCGCATGGGCGGTCCCCAGAAGCCGCAGCCCCGGCTGACGTAGATGTGCGAGGCGCCGTGCTGGTAGTGGCCGGCGGAGTGCTCCCAGCTCAGCCCGATGAGGGCCGTCATGGGGAACAGCTGGCCGCCGTGGGTGTGGCCGGAGATCTGGAGGTCCACGCCCCGCTCCGCGGCGACCTTGAAGTTGGCGGGTTGGTGCGCGAGCAACACCGCGGCGCGCTCCGGGTCCCGTCCCAGGAGCGCCTTGTCCAGGTCATAGCCCTTCTGGCCCAGGCGTCGCCCGCCGTGCCAGTCGTCCACGCCCACGAGGTCGAACGCGCCGCCCGCGTCCCCGATGCGCACGTGCCGGTTGCGCAGCGAGGTGATGTCGAGCGAGCGCAGGTACGCCACCCACGCATCCGCGCCGGACGCATAGTCGTGGTTGCCGGTGACGAAGAAGCGCCCATAGCGGGCCTGGAGGTTGCCGAGCGCCGCGACGTGGCCCCCCAGCCGGGGCACGGAGCCATCCACCAGGTCCCCGGTGATGGCCACCAGGTCCGGCTTCAGTGCGTTGGCCCGGCGCACCAGCTCATCCATGAAGCGCCGCTGGATGAAGGGGCCCACGTGCAGGTCGGTGAGCTGCACGATGCTCAGGCCCTCCAGCGCGCGAGGCAGCCGGGGAATGCGCACCACCAGCTCCGTCACCTCCGGAGCGGTGAACGCGCGCCAGCTCCCATAACCCGCGAGCCCGCCCCCCAGCGCCAGCGCACCGCCCGCCGTCGCCTGGGAGAGAAAGCGGCGCCGGTCCGCATCCACGGACGGAGCGGGCACGGGCACGGACGCGCGGGACGCGTCGGGACGCAGGCGACGGCCCAGCCACAGCACGGCCCGTCCCAGGTCGAGCCCCGCGAGCGCGAGCACCAGGCACAGCGCCACGCCCATCCACGAATAGGACACCAGCTCCACGACGTCGCCGGGACCTTCCGGAAGCGTGCGTTGCAGGTAGCGGCGGGCCACCAGCACCAGCGTCATGACACCCAGCCCGAGCGCGGCGATGAGCCGGGGCACGCGGCGCGAGGTGAGGTTCCACACGAGCCGCCGGAACAGGTACAGGTGCCCCAGCAGGGCCGCCAGCGCGATGAGCAGGGAGAACGGAGACAACGACATGGCGCCAAGCCTCCCGCGCCTCACGCCTCCGCGCACCTGAATCCGTCACCGTTCGGTCGCCTGCTGTCCACGACGAACGCCCGGCTCAGTGCGACTCGTCCCAGAGAACCGCGAGCTCCAGGGCCACTGCTTCGAAGGGCTCGGCACGCACGGAGCCAGTTCCAGAGTGGGTCGCGATCAACGTGTAACGCCCCTCGTCCAGTCGGAACACCTCCAGCGTGCGAGTCACCGGATCGACGAACCAGACGTGCCGCACCCCTTCTCGTGCGTAGACAGGCAACTTCACCTTGCGGTCCAGGTTCCGCGTGGAAGGAGACAGGACCTCACAGACCCAGTCGGGAGCGAGCGTGAATGCCGCGACCTTGGGAGAACTCGGCAATCGTTCGCGTCGCCAGCCCGCGAGATCCGGAACAAGAACGTCAGCTCCCAGGTGCAGCTCGGGCTCCATCAGGATGAGCCAGCCCCCCGGTCCGTCCCCATCGCGCAGGCCAAAAGCCCTCCCGAGCAGGATCTGAAGATACGATTCCGCCGTGACATGGAGAGCCGAAGGCCGTGGGCTTGCATACAACTCCCCCGCGATGATCTCCCCGACCACATGCTCGGGAAGCGCCTCCAGGTCCGCATAGGTCGCGGGTTTCTTCGCCATGGATTGTCCCCTGTCCTCGCCGCCCACCACTCTATCCATGGTCGAAGGAGGTAGCACGCCCGTCTGACGTTCAGGGTCGGATGACTCCTTCAGGACCTTGAAGGTCTATCGCCTTTCAAGAAGCGAAGGCCCCATCAAGCAGGCGGCACTCGCAGGATGCTCACTGCGCATCCCAGATGAACGGCAGGTCCAGCTCCATCGCATCGAAGGGCTCCGCCCGGACAGGACCGGTCCCCGTGTGCGTGAGGAGCAAGGTGTACCGACCCTCGCGCAAGCCGAACACCTCCAGCGTGAGCGTCCGGGGATCCATCAGCCACACGTGCCGCACGCCCTCGCGCGCGTACACCGGAAGCTTCGCCTCCCGGTCCAGATTCCGCGTGGAAGGAGACAGCACCTCGCAGACCCAGTCGGGCGCCAGCGACG
Source organism: Myxococcaceae bacterium (assembly GCA_004173515.1). Taxonomy (GTDB): domain Bacteria; phylum Myxococcota; class Myxococcia; order Myxococcales; family Myxococcaceae; genus Corallococcus. The sequence continues at coordinate 3,261 of SECN01000297.1, forward strand.
TCGCCGCGAGGTCGGGAACATGGGGCATCCGTTCGCGCCGCCACCCCGAGAGATCCGGAACCAACACGTCCTCCCCCATGTGCAACTCCGGCTCGTCCAGGAACAGCCAGCCCCCAGGACCACCACGCCCTCGCTCGAAGGGATTCATGAGCTCCCCTCCGAGTCGGGTCGACACCGCCGAATGCCGCATCGTCGGCCGTGGGCTTGCATACAACTCCCCCGCGACGATCTCCCCCACCACATGCTCGGGAAGCGCCTCCAGGTCCGCATAGGTCGCGGGTTTCTTCGCCATGGATTGTCCCCTGTCCTCGCCGCCCATCACTCTATCCATGGTCGCTGGAGGTAGCACGCCCGTCTGACGTACCAGGGTGTCACTCCAGTCCCCTACCCCACACGTCTTTCCGGGAAGCAGCTCCTTTCCGGCACCCGACACCCGCGCCCAATTTCCTGCCTGGGTGACAGGTCGCGGTTAAGAGCCGGCCGCCCGGCGGCGGACGCCGGTCCTCTTCCAGGAAAGACCCCCATGGCCCAGCCCCTCAAGGGACGTGAAATCCACCTGAAGTCCCGCCCGAAGGGCGAACCCTCGCCTGACATCTTCGAGCTCGTGGAGGCCGCCGTCCCCGAACCCACCGAAGGTCAGGTGCTCGTGCGCAACCACTTCATGTCCGTGGATCCGTACATGCGCGGCCGCATGAACGACACGAAGTCCTACGTGCCGCCCTTCAAACTGGGCGAGGCGCTGGACGGCGGCAGCGTGGGACAGGTCGTCCGCTCGCGCTCGCCCGACCTGAAGGAAGGCGACTTCGTCGTCGGCGGCACCGGCGGCTGGCGCGAGTACGCCGTGGCCCCCGCCAAGCACTACCAGAAGGTGGACCCCAGCGTGGGCCCGCTGTCCGCGTACCTGGGCGTGCTCGGGATGCCGGGGATGACGGCCTACGTGGGCCTGCTCGACATCGGCAGGCCTGTCGCCGGGGAGACGGTCTTCGTGTCCGGCGCGGCGGGCGCGGTGGGCGGCGTCGTGGGGGAGCTGGCCCGCATCAAGGGCTGCCGCGTGGTGGGCAGCGTCGGCTCGGACGCGAAGGTGAAGCACCTGCGCGAGAAGCTGAAGTTCGACGCGGCCATCAACTACAAATCCGGCCCCGTGGCCGAGTCGCTGGCCCAGGCGTGCCCGGAGGGCATCGACGTCTACTTCGACAACGTGGGCGGCGAACACCTGGAGGCCGCGCTGGGCCTGATGAAGAACCACGGCCGCATCGTGATGTGCGGCGCCATCTCCCAGTACAACAACACCGCCCCCACGCCCGGGCCGCGCAACCTGGCGCTCGTCGTGGGCAAGCGCCTCACGCTCCAGGGCTACATCGTCTCCGACCATGGCAACCGCCGCGCGGACTTCCTGCGCGACATGGGCGGCTGGCTGCGCGAGGGCAAGGTGTCCGACGTGTCCACCATCGTGGACGGCCTGGACAAGGCCCCCGACGCCTTCATCGGCATGATGCGCGGGGACAACACCGGCAAGATGCTGGTGCGCCTGTTCAAGGACGCCTGACGCGGCGCCTGACGCTCGCTGGCCAACGTCCGGAACGAACACCACCGGACATCACCTCCCCGCTCCGTTTGGCACCCCGCAGACGGAGCGCGGGAGACGCGCGTCGCGCGCGCGCTCGGGCAGTGTGCACGCCCCCTTGAAGGAGGCAGCACGTTGAGCTCTCAGAAGCAGCCGGACGCGGTGAACATCGACGAGAAGAGCAAGGACGCCCAGCTCGCGAAGGACCGCTCGGACCCCACGGGCAATTTCCTCACCACCGACCAGGGCATCCGCGTCGAGCACACGGACGACTCGCTCAAGGTGGGCGCGCGCGGCCCCACGCTGCTGGAGGACTTCCACTTCCGCGAGAAGATGACCCGCTTCGACCACGAGCGGATCCCCGAGCGCGTCGTCCACGCGCGCGGCTCGGCGGCGCACGGCTTCTTCCAGCCCTATGAGTCCCAGGCGAAGTACACCCGGGCGAAGTTCCTCCAGGACCCCAAGAAGAAGACGCCCGTCTTCGTGCGCTTCTCCACCGTCGCGGGCTCTCGGGGCTCCGCGGACACCGTGCGCGACGTGCGCGGCTTCGCGGTGAAGTTCTACACGGAGGAAGGCAACTTCGACCTCGTGGGCAACAACATCCCCGTCTTCTTCATCCAGGACGGCATCAAGTTCCCGGACATCATCCACGCGGCCAAGCCGGAGCCCCACCACGAGATGCCCCAGGCGCAGACCGCGCATGACTCGTTCTGGGACTTCGTGTCGCTCGTCCCGGAATCCATGCACATGGTCATGTGGATCATGTCCGACCGCGCCATCCCCCGCAGCTACCGGATGATGCAGGGCTTTGGCGTCCACACCTTCCGCTTCGTGGACGACAAGAACGTCTCCCGCTTCGTGAAGTTCCACTGGAAGCCGCTGCTGGGCACGCACTCGCTCGTCTGGGACGAAGCCCAGAAGCTCGCGGGCAAGGATCCGGACTTCCACCGCCGGGACCTCTTCGAGGCCATCGAGCAGGGCCACTTCCCCGAGTACGAGCTGGGCGTGCAGATTCTGGAGGAGGCGGACGCGCAGAAGCTGGGCGTGGACCTGCTGGATGCGACGAAGCTCGTCCCGGAGGAGGTCGCCCCGGTGATTCCCGTGGGCAAGCTCACGCTCGACCGCAACCCGACGAACTTCTTCGCGGAGACGGAGCAGGTCGCCTTCTGCACCGCGAACATCGTGCCGGGCATCGACTTCACGGATGATCCGCTCATGCAGGCGCGGCTCTTCTCCTACCTGGACACGCAGCTGACGCGGCTGGGCGGGCCGAACTTCGCGGAGCTCCCCATCAACCGCCCCATCGCGCCGGTGCACAACCACCAGCAGGACGGCTTCGGGCGGCACACGAGCAACGTGGGCCGGGCCAACTACTTCCCGAACTCGCTGGGCGGCGGCTGCCCCTTCCTCGCATCCCAGCAGCAGGGCGGCTTCGTGCACACGCCGGAGCAGGTGAGCGGGCAGAAGCTGCGCGCGCGCCCCGAGTCCTTCAAGGACCACTACAGCCAGGCGGCGCTGTTCTTCCGCAGCCTCTCCGCGCCGGAGCAGGAGCACCTCATCGACGCCTGCCGCTTCGAGCTGGGCAAGGTGGAGTCCAAGGCCATCCAGGAGCGCGTGCTGGAGCACTTCGCGAAGATCGACGCCCTGCTGGTGACGGCCGTGGCCGAAGGACTGGGCCTGCCCGCCCCCAAGGCCACGCCCGTCACGCCCAAGGGCCCGCCCGCGTCCAAGGCCCTGAGCATGGAGGCCATGAAGCTCACGATGCCTCCGTCCATCCAGAGCCGGAAGATCGCGGCGCTCGTCGCGGATGGCGTGGATGCGGATGAGCTGATGGCGGTGCGCAAGGAGCTGGAGGCCCAGGGCGCCCAGTTGAAGATCATCGCCAAGCGGCTGGGCACCGTGAAGGCCGCGAACGGCAAGGACGTGGTGGTGGACAAGAGCGCCATGACCACGGCCTCCGTGGAGTACGACGGCGTCTTCATCCCCGGTGGTGCCGCGAGCGTCGCCACCCTGAAGAAGGACGGCGAGGCGCGCCACTTCGTGCAGGAGGCCTACCTGCACTGCAAGACGGTGGGCGTGTCCCAGGACGCCGAGGACGTGCTGAAGGCCTGCGAAATCGCGCCGACCGCACCCGGCATCGTCTCCGGCGCCAAGACCGGAGCCGGGGCGGCGCTGGCCACGGCGTTCGCCGCGGCGCTCGCGGAGCACCGCCACTGGGACCGCAAGGACAACGATCGCGTCCCGGCCTGAGCCAGGGCGCGACACGGCGTCACCGCGTCCACTGCACCGCGGTGACGTCGTAGTGCCGCATCTCCTCGATGTCCGGGACATAGGGCCGGATGGCGGCGAGGAAGGGCGGGAAGTGGGCGCTCTTGCGGAAGCCCTGCATGTGGCCCTCCGCGGAGTCCCACTGGATGCGCAGGATGTAGTGGTCGGGCGCGTCGTGGCAGCGCGACAGCTCGAAGCCCAGGCAGTGCGGCGAGGCGCGCAGGCTCTCCTGCGCGGTCTGGTAGGCCGCCTCGAAGTCCTGCGCCCGCGCTTCGGGAATCGTGTAGCGGATGTATTCGACGATCATGCCTTCGAGGATACGACGTCCCGGGGCACCGCGAGTCAGCGCGCGTGGGCCGCGGGCGCCTGTCGTCGCCAGTCGGGCGGACAGCCCTCGCGCAGCACCCGGGCCACGGCGAGCGCGCAGGCGTAGCTGCTCGTCATCGGCCGCTCGCACCAGGCACCGGCCGCGTACAGCCGCACCGTGGGCGCGTCCTCGACATGGTCCACCGTGTCGGTGCGCCCCAGCAACCGGGCCGTCCTCGCGTCCGCCACCGTCACCACCGCGCCCAGCCCCGCGGGCAGGCACGGCACGGGGCCGGCGGCGCACACCACGACCGTGCCCTGCCGCACCGCACGCCAGAGCCCTTCGGTGAGCTTCGCCTCGAAGGCCCGGTCCACGGTGCCCAGGCTCAGGTTGATGACATCCGGGCGCACGTCATGCGTCAGCCATTCCAGCGCTTCGAGCAGGCACAGCGAGTCCCCGCGCATCGACCCGTCCAGCACGCGCGCGACGTACCACTCCGCCTCCGGCACGGCGGGGCCCTGCCCCATCAGGATGCTCAGCACCTGGGTGCCGTGGCCGTGCGTGTCCTCCAGATCGTCCAGGCCCGCGCCTCCATCACGCCAGGCGTCCAGTTCCTCCCGGGAATGCACACGGGACTCCAGACGCCGGGCGGCACGGTCCAACGTGAAGCTCGCGGCGCCGGACAGCCGTGCGCCCTGCGCCCGCAGGAAGTCCACCGACACGCCGCTGTCCACCACGGCGACCTTCACGGCGACGCCTCGCCCGGCGGTGGGGGCCAGCGCGTGTTCGGGACGAAGGGGAGGCGGCAGGTCATGGGGAACATCCGGGGCGCTCGGGGGACGCGCCCCGGACAGGGTGAAGCCCTTCGTCCTAGCAGCTGATGCTGTCCTCGCCCCTCGGCAGCGCGAACTGGGGGTAGTAGATGCCCTGCCAGTTGGTGCCGTTCCACGTGTAGGCGATGCCGTTCATGATCGACGAGCCACACGCGTGGCCGACCAGGTCCTGCGTACCTTCGACGTCGGCCAGCAGCTCCGACACATCCTTGCTCGTGAACTTCACGCATGCCTCCTGGAATCCGTAGTGGGCTTTGGATTCCAGGAAACGTTACGGGCCGCCTCCGACAAGCGTCAATCCACCACGGCGCGGCGCGCGGGGCTCCAGGCGATTAGGGTCTCCCGGTCCAACGCAGGGAGAGGTGTCTCGCGATGAAGCTCTGGGCCCGCTGGTTCCGCATCCCCTTCTGGCAGCGCGTGCTGGGCGCCTTCGTGCTGGGCGCCCTCGCGGGTTGGGCGATGGGCGACAGGGCGGGCACGTGGTTCCAGCCGCTGGGCACGCTCTACGTCCAGCTCATCCGGATGATCGCCACGCCGCTGGTCTTCTTCGCCGTCATCCACGCGGTGTCCGCGCTGCGCGGCCAGAAGAGCATGGCGAAGCTG
>SECN01000298.1 GCA_004173515.1 Myxococcaceae bacterium
CGCGAGCGGCTGGTGGCCCTGGCGCGCGAACACCGGCTGCCCATCATCGAGGACGACGCCTACGGGCTGCTCCAGTACGAAGCCCACACGCCGCCGGCGCTGCGCGCGCTGGAGGACCGGTGGGTGTACTACGTCGGCTCCTTCTCCAAGGTGCTGGCCCCCGCGCTGCGCGTGGGGTGGCTGGTGGTGCCGGAGGCGATGGTGGGGCGGCTGGCCACGGTGAAGGAGGCGAGCGACATCGACACCGCGACGTTCGCCCAGCGCGTGGTGTTGGCGTTCCTGGAGTCCGGCGGGCTGCCCGCGCACCTGGAGCAGCTGCGCGCCGGCTACCGCGTGCGCCGCGACGCGATGCTCTCCGCGCTGGAGCGCCATCTGGCGCCCCGGGGGGCCCGGTGGACGAAGCCCGCGTGCGGCATGTTCGTCTGGGTGGAGTTCCCCTCGGACGTGGACACCACGGCGCTGCTCGGCCGGGCGCTGGAGGAGGTCCAGGTGGCGTTCCTGCCCGGACAGGCCTTCTCCGTGACGGGGGGCCGCTCCGCGTCCCACGCCCTGCGCCTCAACTTCTCCCACGCCGAGCCCGCCGTCATCGAGGAAGCCGTCGCGCGGCTGGGCCGGGTCCTCGCGCGGAGCTGACGTCCCGCATCCTGGAGCCCCCCATGCGCCCCCTGTGTCTGGACGAGTACGAGCAGCTGGCCCGCGAGAAGCTGCCCGCGGACGTCTTCGACTACGTGTTCGGTGGCAGCGATGACGAGTGCTCGCTGCGCGACAGCCGGCGGGCCTTCGACGCGTGGTGGCTGCGCCCCAACGTGCTGGTGGACGTGGCCCGCTGCGACACCTCCGTGAGCCTGCTGGGCACCACGCTTGCGCACCCGCTGGGCGTGGCGCCCATGGCCTACCAGTGCCTGGCGCATCCGGACGGCGAGGAGGCCACCGCGCGCGCCGCCGGGGCCCTGGGCGGGCTGATGGTGGTGAGCACCATGGCCAGCCGCTCGCTGGAGGACGTGGCCCGCGCCGCCTCCGGGCCGCTCTGGTTCCAGGTGTATTGCTTCCGCGAGCGCGCGGTGACGACCGCGTTGATCCGCCGCGCGGAGGCCGCGGGCTACCGCGCGCTGGTGCTCACGGTGGACACGCCCCGGCTGGGACGCCGCAGAAGGGACCTGCGCAGTGGCTTCGGCCTGCCGGCCCACGTGCGCGCCGCCAACTTCGACACGGACGTGAGCCAGGCGCTGGTCACGCGCGCGCCGGGCGAGTCGGGCATCGCGTCCCATGCGGCGCGGGACTTCGACGCGTCGCTCACGTGGGAGTCGGTGGCGTGGGTGCGCTCGGTGTCGCGGCTGCCGGTGGTCCTCAAGGGCGTGTTGACGGCGGAGGATGCGGAGCGCGCGGTGGCGGCGGGCGTGGACGGGCTGATCGTCTCCAACCACGGCGGCCGGCAGTTGGACGGGGCCATCCCCCCGCTGGAGGCGCTGCCGGAGGTCGTCGCGGCGGCGCGCGGCCGGTGCGACGTGCTGGTGGACGGCGGCATCCGCAGGGGCACCGACGTGCTCAAGGCGCTGGCGCTGGGGGCGAAGGCGGTGCTGGTGGGCCGCCCGCCGCGAGCCCCCAGTACACCAGGCGGCCCACGCTGGCCTTACTGGATGGGTCCGTGCTGAGACGTCGCGCGACCTGACGCGGTGGGCAGCGGGGCTTTTCGGCTAGGCTTTACCCCGGAGGGGGTCCGCCTTGCCGATGCTTGTCTACAACCCAGGGCAGCCGGATGAGCTGTCCTATCCGCTGGGGGACGCGCCCCTCACCATCGGCCGCGCCGATGATCAGGCCATCTGCATCCCCCACCGCAGCCTGTCGCGCCAGCACGCGCGCATCGAGCGCTCCGACGGGCGCTTCTTCGTCACCGACCTCCAGAGCAAGAACGGCACCTTCGTCAACGGCGAGCAGATCCGCCGCAAGGAGCTGCGCCCCGGCGACACGCTGACGCTGGGAGAGCTCGTCTTCCTGCTCACCCGCGAGGCGCCCCCGGCCGTGGCGCCGGGTCCCCCGGGCGAGTCCTCCTCCGACGAGCCCCGTCCCCAGCTCACGCGCGCGCTCACCCGCGTGCCCTTGAAGACGCTGGTGCAGGCGGTGCCCGGCCCGGAGCAGCCCGCGTCGGAGGCGGCGAGCGTGGCCACCCGCGCGAGGGATCGGCTGCGCATCCTCCAGGAGGTGGCGAAGCTGCTGTCCGTCACGGACGACTTCGACACGCTGCTGGGCAAGGTGTTGGACTTGGCGTTTCAGATCCTCCACGTGGACCGGGGTGTCATCCTGCTGCTGGACGAGCAGACCGGGAAGCTGGAGCCGCGCGTGTCGAAGACGGCGGAGGGCACGCCGGTGCGCGGGCCCATCTTCAGCCAGAACATCGTGGACTTCGTCCTGCGCCGCAGCGTGGCGGCCCTGTTCTCCGACGCGGTGAACGACCCGCGTCTGGACGCGGCCGACTCCATCATCTTCAGCTCCATCCGCGCCTCCATGTGCGTGCCGCTCAAGCCGCGGGACGAAGTGCTGGGCGTGCTCTACGTGGACAACCTCTCCACGCCCGACCGCTTCTCCGAGGACGACCTGGACTTCCTCGTCGCGTTCGCGGGACAGGCGGCGCTCGCGCTGGAGAACGCCCGGCTCTACCGCCGCATCGAGCAGGAGACGGTGCAGCGCATGCAGCTCATCATGGACGCGAAGCTGGCCTCGCTCGCGTCGATGGTGGGCGGCATGGCGCACGAGCTGCGCAACCCGCTCAACTTCATCAGCAACTTCGCCGGCCTGTCCGTGGGCCTCACGGAGGACCTGGCCCAGGTGATGGCGCCGCAGCGCGAGAAGCTGGACGCCGCCTCCGCGCGCGACGTGGACGAGGCGCTGGACTGCCTGCGCACCAACGCTCGGAAGATCAACGAGCACGGCCGGCGCGCGGACGCGCTCATCCAGGGGATGCTCCAGCACGCCCGTCGCTCGCCGGGGCCGCGCGAGGCGGTGGACCTGAACGCGCTGGTCGCCGAAAGCGTCGCGCTGGGGCAGGGGGGCGTGCGCGGCGAGCCCATGCCCGTCCGGCTGGACGCGGAGTACGACGCGGGCGTGGCGCGCGTGGAGCTGGTCCGCGCGGATGTGGGGCGCGTCATCATCAACGTCGTGGACAACGCGCTCTACGCCATGCGCCAGAAGTGGGCGGCACAGGGGGCCGGGTATGTGCCGGTGCTCCAGGTCCGTACCCTGGCGCGACCGGAGCAGGTGGAGGTGCGCCTGCGCGACAACGGGCCGGGCATCCCCGAGGCGAGCGCGGGGAGGATCTTCGACCCCTTCTTCACCACCAAGCCCCCGGGCCAGGGCACCGGACTCGGGTTGTCACTCAGTCATGACATCATCGTGCAGGGACACCAGGGCACCTTCCGCATGGAGACGGTGCCGGGGGAGTTCACGGAGTTCGTCATCGCCCTGCCACGGCGGGGGGGACAGGTGGTCCGGCTGGCGCCCCCTCAAGGCGCTGGCGCGGGACGCGGCTGAGACGCAGGCAACGGTGTGTGGCACGGGAGCGCGATGAAGAACCCCATGGATCCGAACCTGCTGGAAGCCTTCCAGGGCCGCTACGAGCTGTTGTCGGAGCTGGGGGAGGGCGGCTTCGGCCGCGTCTACAAGGCCCGGCAGGTGACCACCGGCCAGAACGTGGCGGTGAAGCTGCTGCGGCTGACGGAGGGCGCGACGCCGGAGTCGGTGGAGCGCCGGAGCGCGCGCTTCGAGCGGGAGATGAAGCTGTGCGCGCAGATGCACCACCCGAACATCGTGCGGCTCATCGACTCCGGGCGGGCCCAGGGCGGCGCCGTCTACTCCATCTTCGAGTTCGTGCCGGGCAAGAACCTGGCGCAGGTGCTCGCGGAGGAGGGCGTGTTGGATCCGGTGGAGGTGCGCCACCTGATGCTGCAACTGCTGGACGCGCTGGCGTGCGCGCACGCGCAGAACGTGGTGCACCGCGACCTGAAGCCCGCGAACATCATGGTCGTGCCCACCGGCGCGCGCCGCAACGCGCTGGTGCTGGACTTCGGCATCGGGTCGGTGACGGACGAGCTGACGCGCGCGGAGCCGCAGCCGCGCATCACCTCCACCAATGAATCGCTGGGCACGCCGTCGTACGCGGCGCCGGAGCAGCTTCGCGGCCAGCCGCCCACGCCGCGCTCGGACCTGTACGCCTGGGGGCTGGTGTTCCTGGAGTGCCTCACCGGCAAGCGCGTCTTCGAGGGCGCCACCGTCGCGGAGGTCATCTTCCAGCAGTTGTCCGCGGAGCCGGTGCCCATCCCCGCGAACCTCGCCGCGCACCCGGTGGGCAAGCTGCTCCAGCGCGCCACGGCCAAGGACCCCGCTCAGCGCACCGTCTCCGCGGAGGTGCTCCTGCGCCAGCTGGAGGCGGTGGACCTGTCCAACCTGCCGCGTCGGGCCGCGCCCGTGCGCATCCAGCCCGCGTCCCCCAACGCGGAGACGGCCACGGTGGAGCTGAGCAGCCGCACGCCCAACGCCCTGTCCACGCGCGCCCGCCGGTGGGCGGAAGGGGAGCGCCGACAGCTCACCGTGGTGTGCTGCACGCTGTCCGCCACGGCGACGGCGCCGGGCCCGGTGGACATCGAGGAGTTGGACCACGTGCTGGGCGCCCAGCAGGAGGTCTGCATCGAAATCGCGCGGCGCTACAACGGCCACATCGCCAGCGCGCTGGGCGACATCGTCCTCTTCTACTTCGGCTATCCGGCGGCGCGGGAGGACGACGCCCGTCGCGCGGCGCAGGCGGCGCTGGACATGGTGGCGGAGGTGCAGCGCCGGGGCCGCGCGATTGAAACCGAGCGCGGCACGCGGGTGGAGATCCGCGTGGGCCTGCACACGGGCCTCGTGGTGTCGCGTGAGCAGCGCGACCCGACGCTGTCCGGCCTGGGCTTCGTGGTGGGCACCACGCCGAAGCTGGCCTTCCGCCTGAGCACGTCCGCGCCCCCGGGCGCCATCCTCCTCACCGGCGACACGCAGCAGCTCGTGCGCAAGCACTTCCCGCTGGAGCCCGGGCCCGCGCCCGTCCATGACCTGCTGCCCCCCGGCCTGGAGACGTTCGTGCTCCAGGGCGCGGACGCGACGTGGAGCGGCACGGAGGTCGCGCTCTCGCTGGTGGGCCGCGCCCGGGAGCTGGATCTGCTCCTGTCGCGCTGGGAGCAGGTGCGCGTGGGGCAGGGGCAGGCAGTGCTCGTCACCGGCGAGCCGGGCATCGGCAAGTCGCGCCTCACCCGCGAGCTGGGGGACAAGCTGGGCGTGGAGCCCCACACGTGGCTGGAGGCGCGCTGCACGGCGGACAGCTCCAGCCAGGCGTACTTCCCGGTGGTGGACCTGCTCACGCGGATGGTGGATCCGAACCGCGACCTGTCGCCCGAGGGCCGGCTGAAGGGCCTGGAGGCGCTGCTGTCCGGCTACAGCTTCGACCTGTCGGAGTCCATGCCGCTGTTCGCGCCGCTGCTGTCCCTGCCGCTGCCGCCGGAGCGCTGGGCCCCACTGGACGTGTCGCCGCTGAAGCACCGGGAGCTGACGCGCGACGCGCTGCTCGCGTTCTTCGCCGGGCTGGCGGAGCGTCAGCCGGTGGTGCTGGCGCTGGAGGACCTGCACTGGGCGGATCCGTCCACGCTGGAGCTGTTGAAGGAGCTGGTGGCGGAGGTGTCCTCGTCGCGCCTGTTCGCGGTGTTCAGCGCGCGTCCGGAGTTCGAGCCGCCGTGGCCTTCGTCCTCCGTGATGCAGGTGCAACTGGGCGCCCTCGCGCGCGCGGAGGTGGAGCGACTGGCCGCCGCCGCCGTGGGGGGCCCGCTCTCCGCCGAAGCGCTGGAGGAGGTTGCCTCGCGCACGGACGGCATCCCGCTGTTCATCGAGGAGCTGGTGCGCACGCTCTTGGAGTCCGGCGCGCTGGTCCAGCGCGAGGGCCGCTTCGCGCTGGAGGTGGGCAAGGGCAGCCCCGTGGTGCCGGGCACGCTGCGCGACCTGCTCGTCGCGCGGTTGGACCGGCTGGGGCGCAGCAAGGAGACGGCGCAGGTGGCGTCGGTGCTGGGCCGCGAGCTGTCGCATGAGCTGCTGCGCCACATCAGCCCGCTGACGCCCGAGGCGCTGGACGCGGACCTGGAGCGGCTGGTGGGCGCGGGCCTGCTGCACCGCAAGCGCCGGCCCAAGGGGCCCGTGTACCTGTTCAAGCACGCGCTGGTGCGCGACGCGGCCTACGACTCCATGCTCAAGCGGCACCGGCAGCAGGTGCACGCGAAGGTGGCGGCGGCGCTGGAGGAGCACTTCCCGGAGGTGGTGAACGAGCGGCCGGACCTGCTCGCGCACCACCACGCGAGCGCGAACCTCAAGCGCAAGGCCATCGTCTACGCGCAGAAGGCCGCCCTCGCCGCGCTCATCCGCTCCGCCTACGTGGAGGCCCTCCTGTTCTCCCGGCTGGGCCTGTCGTGGCTGGACGCCATTGATGAGCCGTTGGAGCGCGCGCAACTGGAGCTGGGCCTCAACGGCGTGCTCGCGCCCGCGCTGATGTCCACGCAGGGCTGGCGCTCGCAGGACCTGCGCAACGTGGCGGAGCGGTCGCTGGAGCTGCTCTTCACCGTGGGGGAGAGCCCGTACGCGGCCCCGACGCTGTGGGTCCTGTCCATCTACTACCACCTGGGCGGCGACCAGCGCCGGGTGCGCGGGCTGTTGGACCGCCTGGTCGCGCTGGCGCAGGCGTCTGGAGACGCGGGGCAGGAGGCGGTGGCGCTCACCATCCTCTCCAACATCGAGCTGCTGGAAGGCCGGCTGGGCGAGGCCAAGGCGAAGGCGGACCGGTGCGTCGCGCTGTTCGACCCGGTCGCGCACCGCATGCACCGCATCCTCTACGGGCAGGACACGCGCGTGGGCGGCGAGGTGGTGCTGTGCCGGGCGCTGTGGCTGCTGGGCTTCGCGGATCAGGCGAAGGCGCACGGCGAGGCCGCGGTGGCGTGGGGGCGCGAGCTGAACCACGGCACCAGCATCGGACTGGCGTTCATCTACCTGCTGCTGATGGCCCAGGAGCACGGCGACCGCACGGAGGCGACGCGGCTCATCTCGCAGCACGCGGAGCTGTCGCACCGCTACGGGCTTTTGGAGCAGTCCGCGTACGTGGGCATCCTGCGCGGGTGGGCGGCGAAGGACCTGGAGGCGACGCGGCGCGGCGTGGCGATGCGCGAGGCGTTCGGCACGGAGATGGATCAGCCGGTGTACTACGGCGTCCTCGCGGAGCTGGAATTGGAGCTGGGCCACCTGGACGCGGCGCTCGCGTCGGTGGAGCGCGGCCGGCAGCGCGCGCAGGCCCTGGGCGAGGGCTACCATGAGTCCAGGATGCTGCGGGTCAAGGGGCGGGTGCTGCTCGCCCGCGATGGGGCCACGGCCCTGTCCGCGGAGGCCTGCTTCCGTCAGGCGGCGGAAGTGGCTCATGCCCAGGGCGCGCGGATGCCCGAGCTGCAGGCCGTCACCGCGTTGGCTCGACTACTCCAGACGTCGGGTCGGCAGGAAGAAGCGCGGCAGCGACTTCAAATCATCTACAGTACCTTCACCGAAGGGTTTGGAACGCCGCCCGTCGCGGAGGCCCGCGCGCTGCTGGAGGCGCTGGGAGGAGACTGCTGACATGAGCAAGAAGAAGCCGGAGTCGAAGGCCGCACCCACCAAGGCCCGCCCCGTGGCGCGCAAGCTGTCTTCCCCCGGGCACGGTGCCCGGGCCACGGTGAATGACTGGCAATCCGTGTGGATGCGCGCCGTCGCCCTGGCGTGGAAGGAGCCTTCCTTCGAGAAGGCCCTGCTGTCCGACGCCCGTCAGGCGCTCAAGGAGCGCTTCGACTTCGAGATGCCCGCCGGCATGCAGTTGAAGGTCGTCCCCGCCACCGGCTCGGAGGCCGTCGCCGCCAATGAGTGGAAGCTCGCCAACGCGGAGGTGGAGCTGCCCCTGCCGAAGAAGCCGGCCAACGTGGCGGACCATGCCGTCGCCCTGTCCAGCCTCACCGACACGTACAACCGCTCGCACTGCTGCGGCAGCCCCTGCTGCTGACGCTGTCCCGGCGCCCGCGTCCCCCTGTGTGACTCCAGGCCCGGCTCAGGGCGTGGGGCGCGGCGCCGAGCCTCCGGACACCGCGAAGGCGCCCACGGACGCCTCCGCGAAGCCGTCCACCCCCGCCACGCGCTGGAAGAGGTCCGGGTCGCTGCGTCCCAGCGCATAGGGCCGCAAGCCCAGCGCGGTGGACACCAGGTAGAGCGTCTGCACCAGCGCTCCGGAGTCCTGCAACACCAGCGAGTACGCCAGCGTCTCGTACTTCCACGCCAGCCGGGGCACGCGCGCGGCCACCACCATCAGCACCTCGGGCCGCTCGAAGGGCTCCACCGGCGAGCGGGCCTCGTCCAGCAGCGCCTGGAACTCCTGCGTGGGGCCGCTCAGCTTCTCCAGCCGGTGGCCCAGCGGATCGTAGTGGTACACGCCCGGGGGCAGGCCCTGGCACTCCCCGACGAGCGGGTACAGCTCCAGCGCGTACGCCGCGCCCGCGCTGGGGTAGGGCCGGTCCGTCACGTCGCCGTCCAGCGTGCTCCTCACGTCGCGCACGCGCGCGGCGCGGTAGAGCAGCTCGCCCAGCTTCTTCACCGTGAGCGGGGTGGCGCCCCGGCCCCGGAGGCTGCGGCGGTTCTCCAGCACCTCGGTGAAGGACAAATCCTCGGAGCGCAGCGCCTCCACGTCCGGGCGGTACAGCTCCACCGACTCCTGCGCGATGGACGGCTTGAGGG
>SECN01000775.1 GCA_004173515.1 Myxococcaceae bacterium
ACCGCTTTCCGTCCGCTTTGTCGCCTGCCGGACTTCTTTTCGGTGGGGCGCGGCTTCTACCACCGCCGCGCTCGCTGTCAACCGCCTCGTTGACCGCCCTATTTTCTTGTCGGTGCTGCTTCTCTCCCGAAAGTACCTTCCGCGCCAGTGCGCGGGCTTCCGGGTGAGGGGCGCGGCTTCTACCACCACCGCCACTTCGTTGATCAACTTCTTTCGAGTCGACCCTTACTGCTTTTCCGCTCGGGGTACCGACTTGCTGCTGTCGGCTTCGGGCGGGGCGCGGCTTCTATCTCTTCGCCGCGTTCAGGGTCAACAACCTTCGTCGACCCTTTTCTTCCCCCGTGCAGCGCTCCGAAGCCCTGGGGCACCGGTCCGTTGCGCGGGGGTCCACTGTCTAACGCTTCGATTCGGTGACGTCAAACCCTGATTGATCCGGGCCGAATCGTTCTACCTGCGCGCCGGGGATATGGGCACGCCGCTCCCCGGTGAGAACCCCCGACGCCGGGGTTCCTCCTTCCGCGCCATTTCCCTCGGAGCACTGCCTGCCCCTCATTCAACGGGGCGGCGCTTGTCGCGCTCCTCCCTCCAGAGGGTTCCGACGAGCCGGTCCGCGAGGGGAAAGGTGATGTTGAAGTTGTGGCGCCCCATGAGGCTCGGGTCGTGATGCACCTGATGATGCCTCCTCAGGAAGCTCAATCCGGGGAGACGGGCGCTCCAGTGGCCGCTCGGCAGGTGCGTGCTGAAGTGCACCCCTTCGTACGCGAGGTAGTAGCCCAGGGCCGAGGCTACGAAGAGCCAGCCCGCGTTGGCGGACATCAGCAGGAAGCAGAGGGCTCCCAGCGGCGCGGCGACGGCTCCCAGGAAGAAGAGGAGCAGCACGGGCGGGAAGAGCACCATCTTGAAGTCCCGACTGGACTCGTAGGCCATCGCCTCGTGGGTGAAGAAGCGGTGGTGCTGGGCGGTGTGCCGCTCGAAGAGGAGGCCCAGGCCCCTTCGTCGGTGGTGCATGGGTCCCCGGTGGCCTAGGAACTCGACGCCGTTCGCGAGCACGAAGACGCCGGGGACCCACAGCAGCTCCCAGAAGCGCGCTGATTCCACCTGCCCCAGGGCCAGGGCGATGCCCGTGAGGCAGACGAGGCTGGTGAAGGCGAAATGGGCCCAGCCCCGGTAGCCCGGCCCGATGACCCGGGCCCGGTACTCCTTTCGAAAAGTCTGGACCTGGCGGGGAACGGGGCGCGCTTCCATTCGCCGGAGCGTAGCGCGCCCTCCGGGGTGCCCGCCCGCGGCTCCCTGCTAGGAGCGCTTCGAGCCCTTGGCTTCCCGCTCTGAAGCCGGCGCTTCTTCCTTCTGGCGGGCCAGCGACTTCTGGAGTTTGCGCATCCGCTCGAGGATGAGCGTCCGCTTCAGGCTGGAGATGTGGTCCACGAAGACGTGGCCGTCCAGATGGTCGATTTCGTGCTGGAGCACGTGCGCGAGGCGCCCATCCGCCTCCAGCTCATGCCACTGGGCCGTCTTGTCCTGGTAGCGGACCTTGACCTTCTCGACGCGGGGGCACTTCTCCCACACGTCCGGCACCGAAAGGCAGCCCTCCTCCGGCTTGATGGACCCCTGCTTCGAGAGAATCTGGGGGTTCACGATTTCAAACGAGGTGCCGTCCTCCCTGCCGACGATGGCCACCCGGAGGGGCACTCCGACCTGATTGGCCGCGATGCCGATGCCCTTGGCTTCCGCCATGGATGCCGCCATCTCCTCCAGGAGCTTTTCGAGCGCCGGTCCGAAGTCGGTCACGGGCTGGGTGGACGTGGTGAGAACCTTGTGGGGCCAGATGACGATGTCGCGAGCCATGCGCCCGCATCTTGCCACGCTGCGCTCCATTGCTCAGCACTTC
>SECN01000776.1 GCA_004173515.1 Myxococcaceae bacterium
GTGCCCGTGGGCAAGGATCAGATCCAGCACATCGAGTTCGCGCGCGACTGGGCCGTGAAGTTCAACACCCAGTACGTCCCCGGCTACGACCCGGCGGATCCGGAAGGCAAGGAGCGGGGCCACGCGCCCGGCATCCTCAAGCTGCCCGCCGCCCACGTGCAGGAGTCCGCCGCGACGGTGCCCGGCATCGACGGGCGCAAGATGTCCAAGTCCTACGGCAACACCCTGGAGCTCTTCGGGGAGGAGAAGGACATCAAGAAGCGCATCATGTCCATCAAGACGGACTCCACCCCGGTGGAGGCGCCCAAGCCCACCACGGACGCGCCCCTCTACGACCTGCTCAAGCTGATGCTCCCCGCCGCGGAGTTCGCGGAGGTGGACGCCACCTGGAAGGCCGGCGGCAAGGGCTACGGCGACTACAAGAAGAAGCTGCTGGAGGCCTTCCACACCACCTTCGGCGCCGCCCGCCAGCGCCGCGCGGAGCTGCTCGCGGACCCCGGGGAACTGGAGCGCATCCTCCAGGACGGCGCCCAGCGCGCCCGGGCCGAGGCCACCCGCCTGATGGACCAGGTCCGGCGCGCCGTGGGAATCCCCTGAACACCCGTTCCTGTTCGAATGTTTGACCCACCTGGAAGGCACTGTTAAGGAGGTCTGTCCCCCCCGGCGCGCGCTAAAGGCCGGAAATTCGGGCCCTTGCGCGATGACGAGGCCCCTCCCACCCCCCCGAAGGACGCCGTCCGGTGAGTGAAGGTCGTAAGCCACCACCGTCTGACGACCTCCCACCGGACCCGGACGGGGAGGGGACTCCGCGCACACCCGCCGATGCCTTCCGGGTGGCGCTGCCCAACTTCGAGGGGCCCCTCGACCTGCTGCTCCATCTCATCAAGGAGCATCGGGTCGACATCTTCGACATCCCGCTGGCGCTCATCACAGGGAAGTACCTGGAGTACCTGGAGCGGATGCGGGAGCTGAACCTGGACATCGCCGGGGAGTTCCTGGTGATGGCCTCTACCCTGGCGCACCTGAAGAGCCGCATGCTCCTGCCCCGGCAGGACGCGGCCCAGGTGCCCGAAGGGGCGGACGCGCTCGCGGCGGTGGAGGAGGCGCAGGACCCCCGCGCGGAGCTGGTGCGCAGGCTGTTGGAGTACCAGAAGTACAAGGACGCCGCCGAGCACATGGCCAAGCAGGACATCCTGGACCGGGATGTCTTCACGCGCCGGGTGCCGGTGGAGGCCGTGCCCATCCCGGACGACGAAATCGGGCTCCAGGAGATTTCGGTCCTGAAGCTGGTGGAGGCCCTCGACCGGGTGCTCGAGCGCCTGACGCCCAAGGTGCAGCACGAGGTGGTGCTGGAGCGGGTGAGCCTGTCGGAGGCCATCCTCCGGATGGCCGACCGGCTGCGCAAGGACGGGCCGGTGGTGTTCGAGGCGCTGTTCACGGAGGCGGCCACGCGCCAGGAGGTGGTCATCACCTTCATCGCCATGCTGGAGATGGTGAAGCGCCGCCTCATCAAGGTTTCCCAGGCGGAGCCCCTGGGCCCCATCCAGGTGATTCCCAACGGGGACGCGCTGGAACAGCTGCGCCCCACGGAGGTTGACGAGAGTGACTACCGGTAACGGTCCCGACGACGGTGACGAGACGCCCGCCCCCGGCACGCCCGGAGGCCCCGGCCCGTTCTCCGAGGAGGAGATCGCCGCCGTCACCGGCCCCGGTCCCGACGACGCGGAGCTGGACGGGGTGGAGCCCGCCGCCATCGAGGAGGACTCGGACGACAGCGTCCCGGACCTCCAGAGTTCCTTCGAAAAGCTCGTCTCCAAGAGCCGCAACCTGTCCGCGGACCGCATCCGCACGGTGCTGGAGAGCGTGCTCTTCGTCGCCGAGCGGCC